>JAURNN010000067.1 GCA_030830185.1 Bacillota bacterium
ATCTGCAAGTGCCTTCACTGAAGATGTTGGACGTACATTAAATCCAATTAAAATTGATTTTGTTGCTGAAGCGAGTGTGACATCACTTTCTGAAATTGCACCAACTTCTCCGCGTAAGACATTGACATGGAATCCTTCAATATCAATTTTTTCAAGTAATCCTTTAAGAGCTTCAATGGAACCATTAACATCACCTTTGATAATAAGATTGAGTTCTTTTTCTGAAGATTCAATATCTCCCATCAGTGATTCAAGGGATGTCTTTGAACGTTTCTTCAGTTCTTTTTCACGATCTCTAGATTGACGTTCTTCCGCAATTTGACGCGTCATTTTTTCATCATCAAATGCTTTAAAGATATCTCCTGCTTTAGGGACTTCATTTAATCCTGTGATTTCAATTGGCATTGATGGTAATGCTTCTTTATAACGATTTTTTAAATCATCTTCCATCGTTCTAACTTTACCATATGTATTTCCACATGCTAAATAATCACCAACACGAAGCGTTCCTGATTCAATGATGAGTGTTGCTACAGAGCCACGTCCTTTGTCAAGACGTGCTTCAATGACAGTACCTTGAGCAAATCGTTTTGGGTTCGCTTTTAGTTCTTCAACTTCACTCACTAAAATAATTAGTTCAAGTAATGCATCAATCCCTTCATTTTTTAATGCAGAGATTTTAACATAAGGTGTTTGACCACCCCACTCTTCTGGTGTGAGTCCTCTTTCTGAGAGTGATGTCATGACTTTATCTGGGTTGGCTTGTGGACGATCCATTTTATTGACTGCAACAATGATTGGAACATTCGCTGCTTTTGCATGATCAATGGCTTCAATTGTTTGTGGCATAACACCATCATCTGCAGCTACCACAATAATAACAATGTCAGTGACTTTTGCACCACGAGCTCGCATTTCAGTAAATGCAGCGTGTCCTGGTGTGTCAATAAATGTCACTTTTTCACCTTTATAATCGACTTGATATGCACCAATATGTTGGGTAATACCCCCTGCTTCAGATTGAGCAACACGTGATTTTCTAATGGTATCTAGTAATGTTGTTTTACCATGATCAACGTGTCCCATAATGGTAACTATTGGAGGACGCTTTACTAAATCTTTTGGATCATCATTGGTTTCCATTTCATCAAAACGTGTGACATCGGTGATGACTTCATCAATAACTTGAAAACCTTCTTCTAATGCAATAAGTTCAACGGTATCACGATCAATGACTTGATTCACAGAAGTCATCATTCCCATCAACATGAGTTTTTTAATTATGACTGCACTGGAAACATCCATTGCTTTTGCAACTTCAGATACATTCATCCCATCTTTATAGGTAAGTATTTGTGGTCCTTCAGGTTTTGCTTTTTTTGGTGCGTGTTGCATAGGTTTATGATATGCAATTGGTTTTTTCTTAATTTGTTTTGGTTGTTTAGGCATATGTTCACTTCCTTTTTCTTTTAGATGATGATCTTTTTAAATCCTTCATCAAGTATCGCAATCACTTTGATTTGGCCTTTGCCAATGGGTTGAGATAATTGTTCAGATGTAAAAGTATCCATCACGTCTATGCCGTAGTAAGACGCTTTGTCTCTAATTTTTTTTTGTGTGTTTTCTGATGCATCACTTGCAAGCAAAATGATGACTGCTTTTTTTTGACGCATTTTTTCTATAGATAAATCTGTACCAATAGCAATTTTTTTAGCTCTGTATGCGAGTCCAAGATTATTAATCATGACATCTTTCCTCTAATAAATCGTAAAATTCTACAGGGATATTTGTCTCAAAATGACGAGAAAGAATCTTTTTTTGTTGCGCTTTTTTGATGACATCAATATCTTTTTTAATATAAGCACCGCGTCCATTCATTTTTCCAGTTGGATCAAAGGTAATGGTTGCATCTTTTGTTTTAACAACTCTTAAAAGTTGTTCTTTCGGTAATTTTTCTCTTGTGACTAAGCATGTTCTAAGTGGTGTATGTTTCATATGACACCTCCTAATATAAAATACCTTCCATGGCAGCATTTTGTTCTGATTTAATATCAATTGACCAGCCGCATGCTTGTACTGCGAGTTTCACATTTTGTCCTAATTTACCAATTGCAAGAGATAATTGATCATCTGGTACGATTGCAAGTGCTGTTTTATCTTTTGGATTGATGTTTGTGACTGCAACAACTTCTGCAGGTTGAAGGGCATTTGCTATGAGCTCATGTTCGTTATCTGACCATCTAAATAAGTCAATTTTTTCATCGCTTAATGCACGTACGATTTCTTTAATACGCGCACCACCTTCTCCAACACAAGCACCAATTGGATCAACTTTGGGATCATTTGATTTTAATCCGATTTTAGCACGATCGCCTGGCTCTCTACTAATACCCATGATTTCAATAATACCTTCTTTGATTTCTGGGATTAAGTTTTCTAGTAATTTGATAATAAGATTACTATGCGTTCTAGAAACAAAAACTTTTGGCCACTTACCTTTCATCTCTACTTCAGAAACATACACTTTAACATAGTCTCCAGCATGAAATTTATCTTTTGGTAAAGTTTCTTTTTTAGGGAGTAATGTTGTTAGATCACGACCGATATCTAAACGGTAAAAGTCATCTTTCACATCAATGACGCGACATGATAAGACATTTCCTTCCATCGCTTTGAAATAGTTGAATAAATTTTCTTTTTGCATGGTAATTAAAGCTTCATTAAGTCTGCTTTTAAAATCACGTACAGCGAAATGTCCAAAGTCTTGAGGCGATACTTTTGTTTCGATGATGTCTCCGACTTTGGCAGTCTTTTTAAGTTCTTTTGCTTCTTCAACTAATAGTTGTGTGTAGTTTTTTTCGTTATCTAATGAATACTCTTCTACAACAAGTTGTTGCATGTACAAAAGAAGTTCACTTTTTTCTTCTTTTAATTCAACGCGGCATGATCTAACATCAAATGCTTTCTTACATCCCGCAATGAGTCCTTGGATAAATGCTTCTTTAACTTGTTCAACCGTAAGTGCTTTTTCTTCTGCAACAAGCTCAATGTTTTTAAAAAATTCTTTACTTATCATATTTTTCTCCTAAAATTTTACTGCACGACGTGCAGATGATATCGATGTTAATGGAATGGTCTTCATTATTTTTTTTGTTTTTTCTAAATAACTAATGGTAATGGCTTCTTGTGTGTATGCTTCTAATGTTCCGTAGCCTTTGTAGTGATCGGATACAAGATACATGTATTTCCCAATCGCTTTTTGATAATCTTTTTCATTTTTCAATGGTCGTTCAATACCTACTGAAGATACTTCAATCATGAAGTGATCTGGAAGTGTATCATCGTCAAGAGTTAGTATTTCTTGATGAAACGCTTCAAGTGCATCTGTTGAAATTGGACCATCATCGTTATCAACAAGTATTTCTATTCCTTGTTGACCAAATATCATCGTTTGATTGATTTCATACAATTCAAATGGATGTTTTTCAATGATCACATCAATTGCTTCTTTAAGTTTTTCAAACATAAGTATCCTCTCAATAAAATTGAGTGGAAACTAAATCCCACTCATGAAGTACTATTATTATAGCATAAACCCTTTTCAAAGGCAACACGAAGCACAATGATATTATTTATTGCAAAATGCTTGCATGTAGATTTTAGTGTGTTATAATTTAGTTGCAAATCATTCGCAATTAATAGGAGTGTATTATGTTTACGAAAAAAAAGATGATGTTGATCACACTGTTCATGACAACCTTGATATTAGCAAGTTGTCAAGAAACTCAAAAATACGATGTTATTACTACATTACTGCCGCAATATGATATGGCAACATACATTGCGGGTGATGATTTAACTGTGCATAATATTTTACCGTTTGGTACAAGTCCTCATGCTTTTGAAATCACTTCTAACGACCGTCAAATGATTGAAACATCATCATTATTTATTTACACGTCTGATACATTAGAAAATTGGGTAGAAGATATCACTTTTACAAATACAACATCTTTAAATTTAGAGTTAGAACTCTATGTTGAACATGACGATCATGAAGCTCACGAGGAAGATCATGATGACCATGATGTCCACTATTGGACAAATCCAGAGACAATGAAAGCGATGGTCTTTGTGATTTTAAATCATTTGATAGAAATCGAACCTGAGTTAGCTTCAACGTTTACATTACGGGCTGAATCTTATATCACTCAATTAGATGGATATATCGATGAGTTACATACATTTTTAGAAAAATATACAAGTGATGATGTTCATTTATACATTGCCGGTCATAATGCGATGGCTGATTTTGGCGACTATTTTAATATAGAAATTATTTCCTTATTTCCTGATTTTATTCCTGATGCAGAATTATCTTCATTAGATATCACCACGTTTATTTCTGAATTATATGTACATGAAGTCAAAGCTTTTTTTATTGAACCTTTGTTTGATAGTGAGCCTCTAGCTGCACAAACCATTAAAGATACGTTAGAGGCACAAAATCAACCTACTTCTTTTTATGAACTCCATCAATTTCATAATATGAGTGCGGATGACTTTGAAAATAATTTATCTTTATTTGATATTTTTGAAAAAAATATTGAACATATCAAATTGGTGGTAGAATTGAATTATGGTACACGTTAAAGATATCAATATGTTTTTTGGACAATATCATGCATTAAAAAATATCACTTTTAATTTAAATAAAGGTGAATTTTTGCATGTTGTTGGCCCAAATGGAAGTGGAAAATCAACCCTTATTAAAATTCTTGTTGGCTTATTGCAACCCAATTCTGGAGACATCCAATTGGATAGTTCAGTCATTGGATATCTGCCACAAGCGTTAAATATCTCTAATCAAGTTCCAATGAGTGTTTATGAAGTTTTAAAAAACATTACAAAAAATGAAGCTGATATAGATGGTTGGTTACATATGATGGAGATGACAGATTATAAATATGAGGCGATGCAACATTTATCAGGTGGTCAAAAACAACGCATTTTTTTAGTACGTGCCCTTCTTCAAAACCCAGAAGTCTTAATTTTAGATGAACCAACAAGTGCACTTGATCCTCAATTTAGAGAAACTTTTCTACATTTGTTACATCACTTAAAACAGACACACCAAATGACCATTATTCATGTCACACATGATTTAACAGATGTTGTGAAATCAAACTGTAAAGTGTTATATATCGATCAAGAAGCACGTTTTTTTGGAGCATATAAAGATTTTCAAAATTTTTCACATGAAGGCCATCATCATGGGTGATTTTTTACAATTTGCATTTTTACAGCAAGCACTTCTTATCGGTGTCATTTTATCGATTTCTGCTGCTTTATTAAGTCCTTTTTTAGTCTTAAATCAACAAGGTATGATTGCCCATGGATTATCGCATGTAAGTTTTACTGGGTTTGTATTAGGACTCTTATTTTTTGACCAACCCTTAATTATTGCTGTGCCTTTTGTTGTCTTATCCAGTATTCTTATTCAATATTTAACTACAAAAGTGAAACTTCAAGGTGATGTTTCTATTGGAATTGTCTCTTCGGTTGCGTTTGCGTTAGGTCTCATTTTAGTGAAGACAAGCTCAAGTTTTAACGTTTCTGTGGAATCTTTACTTGTTGGAAACATTTTTACATTACGTGCTGGCGATTTATTTTTAAGTTTTGTGATTCTTTTAAGTATTACTGGTTTTATATGGCGTTATTATCAAAAATTATTTTTAATGACTTACGATGAAAATTATGCAATCTTTCTTAAGATCAAGGTTTCTTTCATTCGCTATTTGCTTGCAATTTTTACCTCATTATTTATTGTCATTGGTGTGAGATCCATTGGTGTACTTCTGATTACCTCACTCATTATTTTTCCAGCAGCAATCGCATCTAAGATGTCAACGACTTTTAAAAAAACATTTATTTTAGGAATTGTTATTGCTGTTACGGCTTCTTTATTAGGTATTTTAATTGCGCATCCACTTAATATTCCCGCAAGTGCATCCATCGTAGTAGTTTATACACTCATATTTATGTTCAGTTTTTTTATTAAAAAAGGAGGACACAAAAAATGAGAATGACGTCTCAAAGAAAAAAAATACTTGATGTTTTAAATCAAGCAAAGATTCCTCTTACATGTGATGATATTTATCTTCAGATTGAAGATGATAAACTTAATTTATCAACTGTATACCGCTCACTTGAACGTTTTTATGTTGATAAACACGTCTATAAAACCATCATCAATCAAAAACAATATTATTATATTGGCCATCACCATCACTTCTTAGTGTGTTTAGGGTGCGAGAAAATGATTCCAGTTGGATGTCATATCGAAGGTAAAGAAAAAGCCATCGGCGAACCGTATGGCTTTCAAGTCACACATCATGATATGACGTTATATGGTTATTGTAACCTTTGTCAAACCCATTAACCAAAGCGTCTAGGGTCTTCACTTAATACATCAAGCGCTTCTACATCTTTTTGATCTAATGTAAAATCTAAGTCTGCATTTTCTATCATGCGGGCTTTTTTTGTAGATTTAGGAAGAGGTAATGTTCCATGTTCTAGTGTATAACGAATTAAAATTTGAGCAGGTGTTTTATGATATTTTTCTGCAAGTGTTAAAACAAGTGGGGTTTTAAGTGCGTGACCGATTGCTAGTGGTGAATATGCTTCGACTAAAATATTGTTTTCTTTACAAAACGCAATCGTTTCTTTTTGCTTTTGATAATGGCCAGCAAAGAAAGCAATTTGATTCACATGAGGAATAAAACCAGTACGTTTGATTAAATCTTTTAAATCATCGACATTAAAATTAGACACACCAATTGAACGGATTTTTTTTGATTGATATAACTCAATCATTTTTTTCCATGCTTCTGCATTTCCAACTTTACAATCTTGGCCAATATTTGACCACGGCCATGGTGCATGAATTAAAAATAAATCCATATAATCCATCTCTAAGCGTTTTAATGATTCGTGAAAATACGTTTCTGTCTCTTGATAATCTTTAATGTGTGATGGTAATTTAGACGTAATAAAAAGATCTTTTCTGTCTGATTTTGAGTCTTTAATCGCTTGACCCACACTGATTTCATTTTCATAGACATACGCTGTATCGATATGAATATATCCTACTTCAAGTGCGTCTTTAACAGCTTGATATGCGATATCTCCATTTGGAACTTGCCATGTTCCAAATCCAACTTTTGGGATATGAACACCATTACTTAATAAAAATGTTTCTTTTAACATATCTTCCTCCTTATTTCATGATTTTATAAATCATAAACCCTGTGATACTCGCTATTAAAAATAAAATGATTCCCACGTAAACATTTAAGTAGGCATAGGATGTCGACATTAAAATAGTTCTTGAAATATACAATCCAATATAAACATATAAACTATATTCAAAGATGGTTTTTTCTTTTGGGGTCATGAGTTTTGGTTGATTTGATGCTTTTTGATAAGTTTTATACATCGCGATTGATAATAGAAATGCAATAAAAAATACGATGGCTTGAATCAATCCTTCATCTTCAAATAACGCTATAAAAACGGTATAGAGGCCTAGTAAACTAAGCATAATATGTGCATAAAGTCTTAGTAATAAATACTTATAGGGAATATTCATCTGAACTCCTTTATGTTATAATGATGTTGAGGTAAATTCTATGAGAAAAGCAATGTATCCTGGAACATTTGACCCAATTACAAAAGGCCATGTCGATGTGATTGAACGTGCAGCCAATTTAGTTGATACGCTCTATGTTGTGGTTGCTGATAATATGCATAAACATCGTTCATTTAGTGTCGAAACAAGAATGGATTTTGTTAGACGTGCAACGAGTCACATCCCAAATATTGTCATTACATCAACAAGTGATCTTGTCGTGAGATACGCGCAAGAACATGATATCAAATTACTAGTTCGTGGTCTGAGAAATATTCAAGATTATGAAAATGAATATGCACTTTATCAATATAACCGAAATATCAATCCAAATATCGAAACTGTCATTTTATTTCCATCTTCAAGAAATCATTTTGTATCTTCATCTGCGATAAAAGAACTTATTTATCACGGTGCAGATATTGATTTATACATTCCTCATGATATCATTAATGATGTCAAAAAAGGCATATTAAGTCACAAGTAATTTTTCTTTAATAAAAAAATCAAATAGTAAATCTTCTTTGATGTGAGGTGCAATGAGTTGCGCCTCATTTTTTAATGTCTCAAATCGCGAATTATCCATCGCAATACCAATATCAGCGAGCTGAATCATAGAAATATCATTTAAACCATCTCCAACAGCAATTAACTTGTCATAAGGATCAAGAGTTCTTAAATGATTAATTCCAGCTGCTTTGTGGACATGTGGGTAAATAAAATCTGCACCACCGATATGCCATGGAAAGCAATGAAAATTCGTAAGTTTACTTGCGATATTTTTTATATCTTCATCAGAGTCTGCAAAAATCCATAGTTGATAAATGGAGGATTCTTGATGAAAGTTACTTTTTATAACTGGATGAATCCCTCTTAAAGTCTTCATTGCGTGATCTACACGCGCATCTTCATAAAGAATCGCATCTTCAAGTTCACTGACCATCCCAATGTTGACATTCGTATCTTTTAATACATCTAATACATCGTCAATATCTTCTTTTAAAATCGGTGTCTCATGCACAAGCTTACCGTTGATGTAAAGCATTGCACCGTTGATAAGTACCATATGATCAAATAAAGGTAAGATGTCTTTAACGATTTTAAGTTTTTCTAAACTTCTACCCGTTGCAAGCCCTAAGATGGTATTCGGTTGTTTTTTAAGTGCATGTAAAAGTTTTAATGTGTTCGGTAAAATGACACCTTGATCATTAAAAAATAATGTGTTATCCAAATCAAAATAGTACGCTTTTTTCATTTTTTCCTCATGTTTTTCTCACACTTATTATAACATATGAGCGTGAAAGGTATCATTTATTGAGAAAATGTTATACAATAAGACTAACGAAAAACGATTCGGAGGAAATATATGAGTCAAGACTTGCTTAAGTCAAGCGAGATAGGTTTTTTTGCCTTAGGTGGA
>JAURNN010000068.1 GCA_030830185.1 Bacillota bacterium
ACATTGGGCATTGATCTAGCAAACGTTCCACCACCGATGGAAAAAGGTTTATTTTTGTGATCATTTGTATAATCTTGATATACTGATGTTAATGTTTTTATTAAAGGGCTATTAGGATCATTATAAAGTAACGCTTTGTGATGATCTACTTCAATTTCTGAAGTTGATAAAGTCATTTTTAGTTTACTGATCACATCGTCGAATCTAATACCATGAGGATAACGATAATTTAGACTTATATCATATTTCTCATGTTCAATTCTCATCACACCAATATTATTAGTAGTTGGTCCCATTTCTTCATCTTCATGATACACATCAAGTTTTTTTCCATATAAATCATTTAAGAAATACGTTTCATATAATTTTGTAAATGGTGATTTTTCTTCTTTTATCAAAAATGCCATTAATAAGTCAATTGCATTCACACCTTCATGAGGTAATGAACCATGTGCACTTTTACCATGAATTGAGCATATGACATGATTGTTGCTGATTTCAACTTTCCCTTTATAGTTGTTTGCTTTTAAATAGGCTTCAAAAAGTTCTTGATATGGTCGATTGGATTTTAAAATCACTTTTGCAAAATCGGGTACCATGTTGTCTCTTGTACCACCCTCAAAAGAAATAATATCAGTATTTTCCATCTTACCTTTGACTTGAATTCTTGAAATACCTTTTTCAGCATAAATCAATGGAAAATCAGCATCAGGAATAAATCCTGATACTGGTACTTCAGGATAAACTTCAAAATAACGATCAACACCTCTCCAGGCTGTTTCTTCGTCATTCCCTAAAATAAGTTTAATTCGATGTTTGAATTCAATACCTAAGTCTTTTAATATTTTCATTGCATAATAAACAGCCATTGTTGGGCCTTTATCATCACTTGTACCACGTCCATACATTTTTCCGTTATGAATTTCTGCACCATATGGATCATATGTCCAACCATTACCTGCAGGAACAACATCTAAATGACCAATGCTACCAACAAAAGTTTCCTGTTTTCCAAATTGAATATGCCCAGCATATCCTTCAACATTGACTGTTTCAAATCCATCTTTTTTTGCAAGTTCAAGAAACCATTCAAACGTCTTTCTAATATCCTCACCAAAAGGTGCCATTTTTCTATTAGGATTGAAAGTTGTTAATTCTGATTTAAATTTAATTAATGTTTGTAAGTCAGAGACGAGTTGTGTTTTTCTTTTTTCTACTTCTTGCGTGAAATCTATCATTTTTTGAGCTCCTTACGCTATATTATAGCATATTTAAGAGACAAAAAAAGGTCTTTCACTCGCCTTTTTTATCTTTTTTAACGACATCTTCTTTTGCATCTTTAATATAACTTATTCGCTCTGCTATAACTTCCAACATGGTAACATTAGTATCATTAAAGTCTTTTTTATAAGACTGAACTCGCCCTTTTAATGCTACCATTGTTCCTTTTTGACAATATGATTCAATCATCGTGGAGAGCCCCTCCCAAACACTGCACTTTAAAAAATCAGTATCATACTGACCATCAACATTTTTAAATGGTCTTTGAACTGCTAAAAATATCGTCGATACTTTCCTTCCATCATCTAATATTCGAGTCTCTACATCTTGCGTTAATCTTCCGACTAACACCACTTGATTAAGCATACACTTCTCCTTTTTTTATACGCATTATAAAGTTAATTTTTTAAGTCGTCAAATTGAAATTTGAATTCTAAATCTTACTTGTAATAAGTATTTAATAAAAAAAACAATTCATTTTTTAAAATAGAATTGTTTAAATCATAAAACGATTGTTTATATAGATAATTCAGTGAATTTAGACTATTTTTTTTTAGCAATTAAACTTGAAATAGGATATTCCCTTAGCTGATTCCCATGATTGCATACATCATCGTAATTGACATCATTGATTGCATCCATGATTTGAAACATATCAATCCCTTTAAAGTGAGCTTTTAAATATTGAAACATCTTATTTTCATGTTGATCTAAAGATAAAATTTGTGAGGCATTTACTGTCTTTTTTAATCTGTTGAATGTTTTTGTATCGATATACTTTTTTACATCTTGATTGAATATGAATTCGATATCTTTGAGTACCAATTCAGGATATTCAGTTGGCACTTGAATCACTAGGTGATCTGCACCTTTAACATGCGTAATTTGATATTGGACTGCTTGATGTATGATGTCTTGATCAATCCATTGTTGATGAATATCTGAGGCATCACCAATTATCGTATGAAGTGCGATATAAATACTATGCTTCATTTTATGAAATAATAATTCATCATCTAGAGATGGTAATTTAATACCAATCAACAATCTTGAAATAGCCATTTCTTTAGTGACGACATCTCTTTCTTTGACAACATGAAAAGACTCAATTGATGTGTTAAATAGTAAATGATTTGTCGTTTTTGTGCGTTTCTTTTCCAGTTGTATGATGTATTTTTCTAATGCAATTAAGTCGATATTTCCCGATAAAATTAATAATTTATGTTCATCTTGATATATGTAGTTATGAATCCAATGTAAGGTTTCTTTATTGATATGCGAAATAGATTCAATAGACCCTAAAATATCTGCTTTGATTGGATGACTTTCAAACATATTTTCATATAATCGTTGATATAATGACGTCATCATATCATCCTGATCCATATTAATTTCTTCATTAATGATTTTTCGTTCACTTGCTATATTTTTATTAGTGAAATAAGACGTATCTAAAGTTTCAAATAATAGATCAAGACCTTCAAAAATATTTTTGGTTGCACTAAAAAAATATGTTGTTGTGTCATATGACGTCATTGCATTTGGATCAAGCCCTAATTTCACAAATTTAGAAAACATGTCACCTTCTTTTGAAGCATAGATTTTATGTTCAAAAAAATGAGCAGATCCAAAGGGTAGTGAATATTCTTTTTCGCCATCATTAAACGATATGTGACACGCTCCAAATGGTAGTGCAATGGCTGCATAAGTTGTTTTCACATCCAATTTTGGTAGTGCAATAATCGTGAGTCCACTTGATAATTTGTGAGTATATACATGTTCATCATAATGCTTAACATAGTGATGCGTCATTGTGTTTCACCTACAACTTGATGTGTGACTATTAGTGTCATATGATTCGCAATCCATTTGATATCTTCTTTTGTAACACCTTCAATTTGTTTGAGTCGCGCTTCTAAGTCGTACTGTTCCTGATAAATATGATTTCGATAAGCTCTTTGAATATATACACTTTGACGATCTAAACTTGTTTGAATTTGATGAATCATAAAATCTTTTGTTTGAACAAGTTCATCATCAGAGATTTCATGGTTTTTTAAGTGTTCTAATACGTTATAAATTGATGTTTTAGTTTCTTCTAAACGTGTCATATCTACACCGGTAGAAATACTTAAAAGACCTTGATTTGAGTTCAAATATGAATAGATTGAGTAACACAATCCTCTTTTTTCTCTTATTTCATGAAATAAACGACTGCTTGCATGACCCCCTAATAACTCATTAAAAATTTGTAATGACGTCATTTTAGGATCTTTGTAGGTAATATTTGTCATATATCCTAGATGGAGAATTGCTTGATTAATTGGCATTTTGAGTTGAATATTTTCTTCTTTGTGATAAGGATACGTATTAAAAATTGGTTTGATCATGCCTTTTTCATAGTGTTCAAAAGCGTTTTTTATTTTTTTTATATCTGTATCAGGAAAATTACCTGAAGCAAAACTAATGACATTAGATGTTTTAAAGACATGTTCATAATAATTTTTAACATCGACTAAAGTTGCTTTTTTAAGTAATTCAATTTTTTCATCAAGTGAATAAATATCTAATATTTTTTTTTGAAGCACTTCTTCATATAAATAATCAATATAACTTTGCTTGTCATCCTTAATCAATTCATATTGATGAATAAGGCGAGATTTCTCTTCAGTGAATCGTTTTTCATCTTTAATTTCTGCATGAAATAGCATATTTCTTATAAAGTCTATGACATCATTTAATAACTGTGTATCCAGTACTAATTGAGGTTGAATCATTTTAGCTCTTAAATGATGAACTAAATAATTCCCTTCTAACGTTGTGTATAACGATACTTTTAGTCCATACATGTCTTCAAGAGCAATACTTATTTCTTTTCTTGTTAAAAAAGAAGGATGCGATGCTTTTAAATATTGATCTAATAAGATGGAAAAAACATCCATTTCTTTTTGAAATAGATGTCCTATCGATATGTGGATGATATACGATTTAAAATGATCTTTTAAAATAATCATTAAATGCTATTTAAAGCGATTTCCATCATATTAGTAAATGCTTTCTCTCTTTGTTCTGATGTTGTTTCTTCATGATTCACTAATGAATCTGAGACTGTTAACAAACACGCTGCTTTTCTATTTAAAGCTTTTGCATTTGCAAATAATGCAAATGACTCCATTTCGACTGCAATCGTGTGATGTTTTTTATAAATATCAACATAAGCTTGATGATCTAAGCGATAAAAAACATCTGAAGAGTGAATGATACCCTCTTTTAAAGGTTTATTTAGTTTTATTGCAGCGCGTTTGATTCGATTATTTAGTGTTTTAGAAGCTGATAAGACGTGACGATTGGAAATACCCATTGTTTTTGCAAAGCTAGATTCTGAAAATGCTTGAGAAACAAGCAAAACATCAAATAATTTGAGATCTTTATCATATGCACCGCATGAACCAATACGTATGATATTTTCTACATCATAAAACTTAAATAATTCATATGAATAAATTCCAATTGAAGGCATCCCCATACCAGAACCCATGACAGTTACTTTTTTTCCTTTATACGTCCCAGTATATGCAAGCATATTTCTTACTTGATTGACAAGTTTTACATCTTTTAAAAATGTTTCTGCAATGAATTTTGCTCGTAATGGATCTCCAGGCATTAAAACAGTTTTTGCAATATCTTCAATGTTTGAACTAATATGAGGTGTTGGCATGTTGACTCTCCTTATTTTCAATAATTGATACGCCTTTAGAAGTACCTAATCTTGTGGCACCTGCGCGAATCATCTTGAGCGCATCTTCTTTGTTTTTAATACCACCTGAAGCTTTAACCTCTAAAGCATCACCAACAGTCTGTTTCATTAATGCGACATGTTCTACAGTCGCTCCTGCCGTTCCAAAGCCTGTTGACGTTTTTACAAAATGAGCACCTGCTTCTTTAGCACAAAGGCAAGCAAAGATAATTTCTTCATCGCTTAAATAGCAAGTTTCAAGAATCACTTTCACACATCTTCCAGCCGCAGCATTCACAACGGACTGAATATCTTCGATGGCTTTCAACTTATTTCTAGATTGAACATACGTTAAATTTAAAACCATATCAATTTCATTTGCACCATCTAAAATCGCTTGTTTCGTTTCAGCAATTTTAGCCTCTTTTGTATGACTGCCATGAGGAAATCCAACGACTGTGCATGTTAAGATGTTTGTATGTTTCAGTTTCTCAGAAACATAGGAGACAAAATGAGAGTTGATACATAAACTTTTGAATTGATACGTAATTCCTTCTTCAATAAGTTGATCAATATCCTCAAAACTCACTGTTGAACCTAGTTTTGTATGATCAATGAAGTGATTGAGTGCATCCATATTATGATTCCTTTTCTAAAAGTTTTGAACTTCGTATTGAATAAAACGTAGAATCGATATCTTTGATCGTAGCTTTTTTCAAAATTTTATAAAATTTTGGAACATGTTTTTTAAGTAAAACATTCGTTCC
>JAURNN010000009.1 GCA_030830185.1 Bacillota bacterium
ATATGTGCTTATAATATAGCATGAAAAAGATACATTAGCAATCTTTATGCTTGAGTGCCAACTATTTCTTTACCACACTTTCAATGACAAGTTCATAGCCTAATTGTGGTAATAAATCTTTTTTAAGTTGGTCTGGCGTCACCACTTGTTTCACATAATTTAACTCAAGTTTATGGGTTTCAGCAAGTTTTTGATACTCAGACTCGACTTTTTCTTCAGAAACTTCTAATGATTCAGCTTTTGCAACGGCTTCAAATACTAAATTCATTTTGACACGTGAAGCAGCATCTTCTTTTGCTTGTGCTTCAAACATTTCTGGTGTCATGCCTGAAAACTGTAAGAACTGTTCATAAGGAATATTATATTGTTTCGCTTGATTTTTAATTTGATCGATTTGACCTTGAGCTTCTTTTTTTATCATTGATTCAGGAATCTCAACGGTCACACCATCTAATACTTTGGTAATAACATCGTTTTCAAATTGTTGTTTTGCGGTTTTTTCTTTTCTTTCCGTGAGTTCTTTTTTTAATGCTCCTTTTAGCGCATCAACTGTTTTTTCTTCTCTATTTAAGGTTTCTACCCAAGTATCATTTAATTCAGCAAGTGTTTTTGTTTTTGCTTCATGAAGTTTAATTTTGAAAACAACAGTTTTTCCTTTTAAGTTTTCAGCTTGATAGTTTTCAGGAAACGTAACATTGATATCTTTTTCTTCGCCAGCTTTCATCCCAACCATTTGTTCTTCAAAACCTGGAATGAACTGATTAGAACCAATTTCAAGTTCATAGTTTTCTGCTTTACCACCATCAAAAGGGACGCCTTCTAAAAAACCTTCAAAATCAAAAATAGCTGTATCACCAACAAGGAGTTCTCCATCTTTAGGTTCTAAGGTGCCATCTTTTTTAAGAAGATTTTGAATCTCTAAATCGACATCACTATCTTTAACAATTGTTTTAGGATACGTTGCTTCTAATCCTTTATAAGACCCTAATGTCACTTCAGGTTTGACATCAAATAATAACGAAACTTCAAAAGGTGTCTCTCTATTGACGTTTTTGTAATCTAAATCAATCTCAGGATCAGAGACGACTTCATGGGTTGTATCAGCAACCACTTCTTGATATTTATGACTTAAGACATGGTTAAGTGCATCTTCATATAAGGTTTCAACGCCATATTTCTTTTCAAAGATTGCAAAAGGAACGTGTCCTTTACGGAAACCTTTCACTTCGACATCTTTTTTAGCATGATCATATGCATGCTCTAATCCGTGTGCAAATTCATCAGGTGTGACTTCAAAAGTATATTTTACTTTTTTGTTATCTAATACAGTAATATTCATGATATTTCCTTTCTTTTTTTACGTCTGTCAACGTGTCATATTATAACATAAAAATCGTATTGTTGCTTTCTAAGCACTACTAGAAATCAAACTATATATGAATTTAAGAATTGATCTTAGATCATTTCTAATTTCAGTTTTAATCTCTATGATATTTTTCATTTCCATCAAAACTTGTGAATATGATAAAAAAAGCGTATAATAATTAAGAAATTATTGAGGAAAATCATATGATAACCATAAAAGAAGTTAAAACAAGAAAAGAAGGCCATCTTTTTACAGAGTTCCCAAATAAAATGTATAAAAAGGTTGAAGCGTTTGTACCTGCATTATCTTTAGACGAAAACAATGTCTTCAACAAAAAAACAAACCCGGTCCATGAATATTGCGACTCCATTCGTTTTTTAGCTTATCAAGATGGAAAGATTGTTGGTCGTATTGCAGGGATTTTAAACTTTAAAATTAATGAAGCGTTAAACTTAAAACAAGTCCGTTTCTCTCGTATTGATATGATTGATGATATCGATGTTACCAAAGCACTCATCAAAGCGGTTGAGGATTGGGGTAAAGGATACGGGTGTGATAGTATTATTGGACCCATTGGTTTTACAGACTTAGACCGTCAAGGGATGTTATTTGAAGGTTTTGAACACTTAAATATGTTTATTACGATTTATAATCATCCGTATTATCCAAAACATTTAGAGCAATTAGGGTTTATCAAAGATGCCATCTGGTCAGAGAAAAAAGTATTTTCACCAACAGAAGTTCCTGATAAAGTTGCACGTGGTGCAAGAATTGCTCGTGAACGTTATGGCATGAAACTTTTGAAACTTAAAAAGAAAAAAGACGTCTATAATCATATTTATAAAGCGTTTGACATGTATAACGTCGCATTTTCAGAGTTATACGGGTTTTTCCCAATCTCAAGAGCAGTAATGGATTTTTATATTAAACAAATGCTTCTTCTTGTTCAACTAGAATACCTATGGTTTGTCTATGATGCAGAAGACAACATGGCAGGCTTTGGAGTTGTGATGCCAAGTCTAGCAAAAGCTAATAAAAAATCAAATGGTCATTTATTTCCATTTGGTGTCTTCAGATTACTTAGAGCAACAAAAAAATATGATGTTATTGATTTATATTTTATTGCAGTGGATCCAAAACATCACGGTAAAGGTTTAATTGCAATGATGTGGGAAGACGGACTTAATACGATGCTTAAAAAAGGTGTAAAATACGCTGAAACCGGTCCTGAACTTGAAGATAACTTAAAGATGCAAAACAACTGGAAAAACTTTGAGAACATTGATCATAAACGTCGTGCATGCTTTAAAAGAACCATATCATCTTAACAAATAAAAAAACAGTCCTTGATGGACTTTTTTTTTATGTAAGTTTAATTTGATACCACGATTTACTTCTAAACTTAAGCATATTAAGAAGTCCTCTCGTGAGTTCATCCAGTGCAAAACCAATAAAGACACCAATGAGTCCAAACCCTAACACAATGGCAAACACATAACTCATACTAACACCCATGATTGCCATAGAAATCATTCCCATCACAAGTGGGTATCTCACATCTCCTGCTGTTCTTAACGCTGTTATAAAAATAAGGTTTAACGTTCTACCTGTTTCTACAAAAAATGCCATGAGTAGCATCATGCGTGCAAGATCAATGACGTCTTGATTCGATGTAAAAATTGGAAATATTAAGAAAGATAATGTGTTCATCACAAGTGCGACCATAAGGACACCTTTAATTGCGATCCTAAAGGTATTAAATGTTTCTTTAAACCCAGTCTCATGATTGTTTTCACCAATATAATACCCAATAATGACACCATTGGCGGTTGCTA
>JAURNN010000069.1 GCA_030830185.1 Bacillota bacterium
GAAAAATCAAACATATGTTTGGTGGAGAGATCATTTTTTCTGAAGACACGTTTAAACAAAAACGTTTCGAATACGCCTTAGAACATGATGCTCTTTTTAGTTTCTTAGATATTTATCAAGAAGATGATGATCATATTAGAATCATCGAGGTCAAAGCCACGACATCAAAAAAATTTGATGATGCATGTTTTTATTTCAAGCGTGGTAAAGATAAAAACCACATGTTTGAGCGACATGGAGAGATTTATTACCCTTATCATATTCATCATCAAGAAGTTTCAAATAACTATTTAGAAAAATATCAAACCATGCTTGATAAAAACCATAAAATCGGTGAATATCTTTATGATATTGCATATCAAAGATATATTATTGATCACGCACTTAAAACCAATAAAAAAGTATCATATTTTTTAGCGGTATTAAATCATGCTTATATTTTTGATGGGCGTCATGATGATGAACATCATCCTGTTTATACCGATGACATCATCAAACTTGTTGATGTGACCGAAGTCACAAAAGAAATGATGCCAAAATTAGTATATGATGTTTCAGCGGTTTTAAATAGAGTCGATCTATTAAGTGTAGAAAGAGTCAATGTTGGTAAACATTGTTTTTATCACAAAGATAAAGAATGTCCTTTTGTTCCAATATGTTTTAAAGATGTTCCTAAAGAAGATAGTATATTGACATATTTAGATAGACATCACGGTTATGTTTATGAGAAAAAAGGTGAAAAACAAGATATTTGGGAACTTTTAAATGATGGTCGTGTTCACGCACTTGATTTAGAGGATTCTTTATTAAATCCTAATCATTACGATTCACCGAATCGGATCATAAAAAATAGCATTCAAAAAGAAACAGTTCAATATTATGTGGATCAAAAAGAAGAAAAACCTTATCTCAATAGAAAAAACATCAAAGAAATTTTAGAGACATTTAAGTATCCAATCTATCATTTAGATTTTGAATCATTTCCTGCACCATTACCTAGATTTAAAGGTGAAATACCTTATATGCAATCCTTGTTTCAATACTCATTACATATCGAGCGTGAACCTGGGGTTTGTGACCAACATCTAGACCATGTAGGATTTCTAGCTAGTAATCATAAAGATCAACGACGTGAACTCGTAGAATCGATGTTAAAAGATATTAAAGAAGATGATGGCACCATCATTGTGTGGAATGATTCTTTTGAAAAAACAAGAATTAAAGAGCTTGTTGTCTTATTTCCTGAATATCAAGAAAGACTCCTGGATATACATGATCGTATTTATGATTTGATGAAAGTTGTCAAAGGAGATAAAGAGATTCAAGGGGAATCGATGATGAATTACTATCATAGAAAGATGCAAGGGTCTTTCTCAATTAAAAAAGTATTACCACTTTTCAGTCATCTTAATCACCAAGATTTAGAAGTGAAACATGGCGGAGAAGCAATGGAAGTATTTGCTAATTTTCCTAATTATGACAAAAAAACGTTTGAACAAAAATATGAAGCACTCATTGAATATTGTAAACTTGATACCTATGCGATGGTTGAAATATTAGATGGTCTAAGAAAGTTAAGCGAAAAAGTATAACTATGGTATAATAACTAAGTTGTAAAAAATAAAATAAGAATCGTGCGTATAAAATAACATAGACATGCAGGGTTTTTAGCAACATCAAAGGAGATTTATGTTATTTTCATCATTACCACTGATTCAACCGATTTTAAGGGCTGTCGATAAAAAAGGATACACGACACCTTCCCCGATTCAAGAAGCAGCAATACCTATCATTGTAGAAGGTAAAAATGTATTAGGACGTGCCGAAACAGGTACTGGTAAAACGGCAGCATTTTCACTTCCAATCATTCAGCATTTGAATGAATTAGGAAATAAAAGACATCCAAGCGCATTAATTCTAGCACCAACAAGGGAACTTGTTGAGCAAATTAAAGATTCATTTTTAAGTTATGGTTCTTTTACGAATTTAAGAGTACTTGCGGTTTATGGGGGGATTTCAGATCGTCCTCAAAAACAAAAGCTTGCAAAAGGTGTCGACATTTTAGTTGCGACACCAGGACGTTTACTTGATCTTATCAATCAAAAATCATTGATGCTTAAATTTATTACGCATTTTGTCATTGATGAAGCTGATCGTATGTTTGATATGGGATTTATTTTAGATGTGACTAAAATTATGAACATGTTACCTAAAGAAAAACAAACGATGATGTTTTCAGCAACGCTTGACCGTGAGGTTATGAATTTAGCAGATGAACACATTGGAGACTATGAAGTCATCGATGTTGCAAAAGAAAAAGTTGAACTGAATCATATTACACAACAATTATTTTATGTTTCTAAGCGCAATAAGATTCAATTATTAAAAGATCAAATTAAAAATGGACCTGCTGTTCAAACATTGATTTTCACACGTACAAAGCATGGTGCAGATCAACTCGCAACGATTTTATTAGATATGAAATTAAAAGTTGCTGTCATTCATGGCAATAAATCACAACAACAACGTCTTCGTGCGCTTCAGGGTTTTAAAGCGAACCGATTTGAGTTTTTAATTGCAACTGATGTTGCAGCAAGAGGACTTGATATTCCTGCTTTACCTAGAATTATTAACTATGATGTGCCAGAACAAGCAGACGCATATATTCATAGAATGGGTCGTACAGGTCGTGCTGGTTTAACTGGAGATGTGTATACCTATTGTTCAAAAGAAGAAAGATTGTTATTAAAACCAATCTTTAAAGAACTTGAAGCGCCCCTTATTTCTACATCACATGCTTATGAAGAAATTGTTGAAGTGAAAAAACAACAATCACGTCCTTTTGCAAAAAAACAAGGTGGTTACAAAAGCCGTTTATCAGGTAGAAAAAGATAATTTCATTTTTTATAAACATTTCATATAACAATTAAATGACGCCTCGCGTCATTTTTTTATGATACAATCTAGTCAAAGAGGAATGGATGAAAAAGATTAAAAGAAGATATATCGTTTTATCATGGATTGGTGTTATAACCTTATTTTTAGCAGTTGGTCCAAAACAACAATTTGAACGGGTGAATCCATTTATGGCTCAAAATGGTAAAACACTTGTGATGGCACATGCTGGCGGAAAAGGCGTCTATCCAGATAACACAATGAAAGCTTATCAGTACGCGTTTGATCTTGGTGTTGATGTACTAGAAATGGACTTACAAATGACATCAGACGGGATTTTAGTTTTATCTCACGGTGAAAATGTCACAGGGAATACAAGACAACATTCAAATTGTGAGACATTTATTTGGAAAGAAACCTATCAATATTTATATGACAATTGTAATTTTGCATATACCTATCAAGAATCTGATGGGACCTATTTATATCGTGATTTAACGCAAGAAGATGTGTACATTCAAAAAGTATATCTTCCAACACTAGAAGAAGTTTTTCAAACGTTTGGTAAAAACACGTTATATAATATCGAAATTAAAGCCGATAGTAATGCACCAAGGAATGATGTTGCAGATGTCTTATATATGTTAATGGAGCGTTATGATGTCATTGATTATGTCTTAGTAGCGACTGCGTTTGATGATATCAGTGCACATCTTTTAAATACATATCCTGATTTATTCATATCTACGTCTTTAGGTGCTGCACGTACATGGATCATCGGCATGTATACAATGACATCTATTACACTTGGAAGACCATCATATGCAGCCATTCAAGTACCGACAAGTTATGGATTTCCAGTAATAGAAACATTACAATTAGATACACGTTATTTAATTGGTGCAACTCAAAGGCATAATATGGCAATGCATTACTGGACAGTCAATGATGAGGCAACTATGAGACTACTTATAAGTAGAGGTGCTGATGGTATTATTACAGATTATCCCGAACTAATGATGACGATCCTTGAAGAAGAGGCATGATGCCTCTTTTTTTATGCTATAATGATTAATGGAGAAAACATGACATATAAACAATTATTTTTACAATTTTTTAAATTTGGTTTATTCACTTTCGGTGGTGGATATGCAATGATTCCAATGATGAGTCGTGTGTTTGTTTATGAACAAAAACTCATTGATGAACATACAATGACCGATTATATCGCAATTTCTCAAATTGCACCTGGAATGATTGCGATTAATATGGCTAATGTCATAGGAAGACACTTAAAAGGTAAAAGAGGTAGTTTTATCGCAGTGAGTGGTGTTGCATTACCCTCTTTTTTAATTATTTCAATTATTGCTGCATTTATTCCAAATATACTTGATATACCAATTGTTTTAAAAGCAGTTCAAGGGATTGTCATTGCGGTGATTGTTTTATTATCGATTACAGTGATGAACTTACTTAAATATTTAAAAAAATACTGGTATTTATTAACTTATGCATTCATGGTTTCTATGGTTGTCTTTTTCTTTCAAGTACCGATTGTTGTTGTGATACTTTCTGCCATTTTATTTGGAAGCATTCATGCATGGATACTTTCTAGAAAAGAGGTGCCACATGCTTGAATTACTATTTATCTTTTTATATGTTGGTCTTTTAACTGTTGGTGGTGGGATTGTTGCAATTCCTATTATTCAGCAAGAAGTGGTTTCTAGAGGACTTATCTCCTTGTCAGATTTCATACTTATGATTGGTATCGCTGAATCTACACCAGGACCCATTGGAATTAATGTGGCAACATTCGTAGGCTATGATCTATTCGGACTTGTTGGCGCATTTATTACAACAACCGCGTTTATTATTCCATCATTTTTCATCTTATTGTTAAGCATCAATACAATTAAAAAACATCGTCAGCATCTATATGTCAATCAATGGTTTAAATATTTAAAAGCAGTGGTTGCAGGTCTAATCATGTATGCGACATTCACACTTATAGAGATTGGATTTATAACAGAACAACAAACTGTTGAATCAAAATCCTTTATCGTTTTAGCAATCTTAATTGCAGTATCCATTGTCTTATACAAAAAGCCTTGGGCCATCGTTCTTATCGGTGCGATTTTAGGTATATTAATTTATTGAGGACACACTGATGACAAACTATGAACAATTCATTATTTTATGTAATAAATTTACGAGATTACTCTCAGATACATATGATTTAAAATCAACGTCTACGATGGGACAAGTCATACGCATACTAAGACATCGCCATCCACTCATTAAACAACACTTTGAGGCCTTAGATAGTTATTCAGATTTGAGAAATGTTTTGGTACATGAAAAATATGATCGTGTTGTTTTAGCACAACCCTCTGATCACGTTATTCGTCATTTCGAATGGATTTATGAAAGTTTATTAACTCCAGTGACATTAAAAGAACTCATGGAAAAAGAAGTGATAACCATCGATGCCGATGCTTCATTTAGCTCTCTTCTAGATTTAATAAAAAAACACGGATTTACGCATTATCCTATTTTTGAAGATGGCATATTTTTAGGAGTTTTTACAGATAGTGGGGTGACTCATGCACTTGCTCAAACGTCTTTTGAACAATTAGCTGCACTTTATCAAACACCTATAAAGTCATTAATACAATATGATGAACACATTAAAGATGTTTTAGTTGTTTTACAGAAAGATTCTGTTTTTGATGTTTTTGATGCACTTCAAAAAAACGATAAAGACATTGAAACCATTCTTATTGTGACGCAAACGCCACTACAACATGAAAATCAAATCAAAGGACTCATCGTTTCAAAAGCATTAACAAAAATACTAGAAACATATATATTAGGTCCCCAATGAAAACAACCATCACAACACTTAAAAAATTAAGCACACAAGCGTTAAAAAAAACACTTAAACTAAAGATGCCAATCGCATTCCCAACTGAAACTGTTTACGGATTAGGTGCACCCTATGATGATGAAGAAGCGATATTTAATGTGTTTGTTTTAAAAGGGAGACCACTGAACAATCCACTGATTGTTCATGTATCTTCTATTGAGATGATTCATTCACTCGTGGAATCTATTCACCCAGATGCAGTATTATTAATGGAAACCTTTTTTCCTGGACCACTCACTTTAATTATGAAAAAAAGTAATTATGTTTCTGCACTTGTGACTGCGAATCAAGATACAGTTGGCATACGCATGCCAAATCATAAGGTTGCACTTGAACTCATTACTAGAATAGGAAAACCTCTTGTTGCACCGAGTGCGAATATATCAGGACGTCCAAGTGGAACTGAAGCGATGGATGTGTATGAAGATTTCCAAGGTAAAATCCCGTATATTATCGATGGTGAAACGTCAGATGTCGGTATTGAATCAACCATTGTTGATACAACAAGAGAACCCTTTGTTATATTAAGACCTGGTGCCATCACACGAGAGATGATTGAAAAAGTACTGAAAAAACCTCTTGCAACAACGATCAATAACGAAATTATTGCACCAGGCATGATTCATCCTCACTATGAACCCAATCACCCGCTAACAATTTTAAGAGGAAACGACGAACATATTATTTTTTATGTCAATCAAAAAAAAGATGCCCTTTTTATAGGACATGAAAGATTTCTACCGTTTATTGATATTCAAAAGTTATCTTTAGGACAAGACATTAAAGAGATGACAAGATACTTATATCATGTTTTAAGACAATCAAATCATATGGATATTAAAGAAATATATACTCATGAAATCGATCATGAAGGATATATGAATCGACTTTTAAAAGCATCAAAAAATCAGATTATTGACGTTTAAGATTCACTGGACACGCCATCATATGGTTTGACCCAAAAGAAATCACTAGTTTAACAACACTAATCAGTGTAAATAAAATATAGGATAAAGAGTGTCCTTGTTCTACAAGTCCAAATATAAATGCAACGATCATAATGGCTAGCCACCCGAATAATGCTTTATACTTTGTTAATGTTAACGTTCTATACGTGACAACCGTCGTGACTAGATATGTTCCTAGCGCAAGTGAAAATGGAATTCCAAATAAAAATATCATCACAAATGGATAAATATGAAGTGCTGGAAATCTAGTCACATGTTCAGGGTGTTGATTATAAAATTTAATAACGGATTTTGTTGTATTAAAATACGCACCTAAAATCACATCGCTTAACAGTAAAATAAAGATAATGGTTTTAATTGGGTCTAAATAAAAATTTCTGTCTACTAAAAAACTTAAAATATGTCCTAAAAAAAGCCATAAAAAAGCCCAGATTAAATCTTTTTTTAATACCGTTTTACCGATAAAAGGATGTAAAAATGATGGTACATTTAACATGGTTTTTCCTGCTTTCAATACAAATATTATAACATAAGGAAGAAAATATGAGACAGCGCAAAATACTTGATAAAGCGTATAAAAAAGAACTACTTATTATTGATGTTAGAACCAAAGAAGAATTTGCACAAGGTTATATTCCAACAGCTCAGTTGATTCCTCTAGATATCATTATTAAAGGTGAATATAAAGATCTTCCTAAAGATCAACTTATATGTCTTTATTGTCATAGTGGTAGACGTTCAGGAATGGCGAAAAAGATATTAAAAAAAGCAGGATATCAGGTAAAAAATATTGGTGGTATTTTATCTTGGAAACAAGAAATCATTAAATAACACTAAAAACTTCACTTTGTAAAGTAAAATTTACATTTACATTCATAAATATTTGATATCTAAATGATATAATTAAAAATGAAAACGGAGAAAAGTATGCCACTTGTCTATTATGTAGAAGATGATCAATCGATTAGTTACATCATCGAAAAAACTATAGAAAATGCAAATTACTCTGGTGTAGGCTTCAATCGAGGCATGCCATTTTTAGAAACCTTTAAAAAACGTGTACCTGATTTAATTTTATTAGATGTCATGCTTCCTGATGTCTCTGGTATTGATCTTGTAAGAACAATAAGAAAAATAAACACGGATGTTCCAATCATTATTGTTTCTGCTTTGCAAGATGAAATGGATAAAGTGACGGCACTTGATGCAGGTGCTGACGATTACATGACAAAACCATTTGGGGTGTTAGAATTAACCTCAAGAATGCAGTCTAAATTAAGAAAACTCAGAGATTATAAAATATTAACGTTTCAAAACGTCATCATTGACTTACGGAAACACCTTGTAAAAATAGCAGATAAAGAAGTCTATATGACTAATAAAGAATTTGACATCTTAAGAGTTCTCATTAAAAATCAAGGTCAAGTTGTTCCCAAAGAAATCATATTCAGAGATGTGTGGGATACGACCTATATTGGTGAAACAAGAACACTTGACATGCACATCAAATCACTTAGACAAAAATTATTTTCAAATGAAGCTGAAGTGATGATTAAAACTATTCGAGGTGTAGGGTATCAAATCGAATCAAACGAACATTAAAATTAAAGGCCTAAAAACGATAACATTGATGATGTTATCGTTTTTAATTATTCCATGGATTTTATTTTTTATTAATCAAATGAGTTTTGGTGTGACGGTTGTGATTACCATTCTTTTTATAGCGCTCTTGAGTTTTATTATATTCTTGTTACGTCAATTTCAAAAAAGTACATTGTTAGAATCTCAAGCGTATTTAGAAATCATTGAATTCATTCAATCATCCAATCAAGACATCAAAATTTCTAAAGATGTTGTTCATGATAAAAATTTGATGCTGAATTATATTAAAGAAATGCAGTCGACATTAAACAAACAAATTTTAAAGAGTGAACGTTATCGAAAACGATTAAGATTGATTTTAGATGGATTACAATTAGGAATTTTACTGATCGATAAAGATTATAAAATTACATACTATAACAAGAAAATGCATCTTTTTTTCAATCTTATGGAAAAAGATATGGGGCAATCCATTGATCAACTCGAATTACCTCTCGCATTTATTTCTGTCATTCATGAAGCAGTATCAAAAGGTGCGACACGAAAAGACATAGAATTTAAAAATAAGTTATATGATGTCCAAGTTTCTCCATTTTTAAAAACAGAGTCTAATGAAACACAAGTATTGATTGTTGTTGATGATGTTTCTTTGGAAAGATCAACAGAACAAATGAAAAAGGATTTCTTTTCATATGCATCACACGAATTAAAATCGCCGATTACCTCAATCAAAGGATTTGCTGAACTCATCTTATATGACATGGTGACAAAAGATGACGCAATAAAAGCACTCGCTTCAATTGTGTCTCAATCTGACACAATGACGACACTCGTTGAAGACATGTTAATGCTATCTAGATTAGAAAACTATAAAGAATCTAAACAAATGAAAGTTGACCTCAAAGATACCTTAAAAGAAGTATTGAATGTATTGAAACCAATCATTGAACAAAAAAACATTATCATTTCACATAACATGCATATGATTGAGATGGTTTGTGACCCGATGGATATGTTTAAATTATTTAAAAATATTATTGAAAATGCAATAAAATATTCAAAAGATAATGCAAAAGTAACGATTAAATTGCATCATGTTAACGAGGAGATGTTATTTGTTGTTAAAGATGAAGGATTTGGAATACCTTCTATTCACCAACCCCGTATTTTTGAAAGATTTTATCGAGTGGATGAATACAGAAATGAAGGTGGAACAGGATTAGGATTAGCGATTGTTAAACACATTGTTATGAAATATGATGGCATCATCAATTTAGAATCAAAAGTGAATCAAGGGACACTCGTTGAAGTCTCAATACCAATTAAGAAATAAATCAGGTGAATACTTGATTTTTTTTATGTTTTTATATATGATGGATAACATATCATTTAAAAAGTATTGGAGTATAACACATGATCATCGTCTATGATTCACTAACAGGTCAAGGTAAAAAATTTGCTTCGAAATTAGGTTATGAAGCAATTAAAATAAGCGACTATCATGAAGATAACGACCCTCATATTTTTTTAGTAACTCGAAGTTTTAATTTTGGTGAAGTTCCAAAAACGACCCTTGATTTTTTAAATATTTATCATAAACGTGTCATCGGGACAGCAGTTTCTGGTAATAGAAATTGGGGTACTAATTTTGGGAAAGCAGGCGAGGTTATCGAAAAGAAATATCAGATTCCACTTGTGATTAAATTTGAAATGGCTGGTATGGAAAATGATATAAAAAAAACTAAAAAGTTTATCGAAGATTACTTAAATAAACACACATAATAAATAATAAAAAAAGTAAGTAAAGGTATTTCATATTTAGATAAAATTTTCACACAAAAAATTTACAAACGATATAAGTAAAAAAGTTAACAAAAAATGCAAAAGTTTTATATAATGTAAACATATTCAAGCGTAATTAGATAAATGAGGTGATTTGTATGGACCGTAATATGGTGCCAGAGTGGATATTACTAAACAATCAAGTAATTGATGAAAATGGTGGTATAAAAGATTTAAATAAAGACAAAGAGGCTGTTAAGTCTTATTTTTTAAATTATATCAACAAAAAAACTCAATTTTTTCATTCACTTGAAGAAAAACTAGAATATCTTGTAGAGAACGAATATTATGAAGCTGAATTTTTAAATCTCTACACCAAAGAACAAATTGCTGAAATTTATGACATCGCTTACCAATCAAAATTTAGATTTCCAACTTACATGGGTGCATTTAAGTTCTACAACGATTATGCCCTAAAATCTAGAGATGGCAATAACTTTTTAGAACGCTATGAGGATCGTCTTTCTATTAACGCTCTTTACCACGCCAGTGGAGACATGGACAAAGCAAGAAGATTGATTCGTTCTTTAATTGCACAGGACTTTACACCTGCAACGCCAACCTTACTAAATACGGGTAAAAAACATCGCGGTGAGTTTGTATCTTGTTTTTTATTAGAAGCAGGAGACTCTTTAAATGACATCTCAAGAATTGGTGAGTTTTCAATGCAACTCTCTAAAATTGGTGGTGGGGTCGCTATTAACCTAACCAATCTTCGTGCAAAAGGTGAATCTATTAAAGGCGTTCCAAATGTCTCTAAAGGCGTCATCGGTGTCATGAAACTACTTGATAACAACTTTAGATACGCGGATCAAATGGGACAACGAACTGGTGCTGGGGCTGTGTATTTAAATGTATTCCACCCAGATATCGAAGACTTCTTACAAACCAAGAAATTAAACGCAGACGATGACATTCGTATTAAAACATTATCGATGGGTGTTGTCATTCCAGATAAAATGATTGAACTTGCAAGAGATAACAAAGAGATGTATGTTTTTTATCCACACACGGTATTTAAAGAATACGGTAAAGACTTCGCTGATATTGCCATTGAAATGGATAAATGGTATGACGAACTCGCTGAAAATCCAAATGTAAGAAAACGTAAAATCAATCCGCGCAAACTACTCGATCAAATCGCAACGCTTCAAGGTGAAAGTGGATATCCTTACATTATGTTTGCCGATAATGTCAATAATCAAAATCCACTTGCTGACAAAGTTAAATTCTCTAACTTATGTACAGAAATTTTACAACCAACCATCACATCCCATTATGCTGACTATGACAAAAAAGAACAAGATGATATTGGATTAGATATTTCATGTAACCTCGCTTCAGGTCATATGGGAAATATGATGAAACACAAGACAATTAAAGAAACTGTTCGTGCAGCAATGGACATTATGAATTCGGTATCTACAAAAACAGACATTTCATATGTACCAGCGGTAGCAAAAGCGAACCGTTTAAACCGTTCTATTGGATTTGGTATTATGGGTCATCACGGATACATTGTTGAAAACTATATCGCCTATGGCTCAGAAGAGAATATTGACTTAATTGATGTTTTCTTCAACGCCGTTAACTACTATTCATTAGAATATTCGATGGAACTTGCAAAAGAAACTGGATTAAAATTCTACAAATTTGAACAATCAAAATACGCAGACGGTTCATATTTTAAAGGTCGTGGCGAAATATTACCTAAGACCGATAAGGTCAAAGCTTTGTTTGAGGGGATGCAACTTCCCACTCAAGAAGACTGGAAAGTATTACAAGAAAACATTAAAAAATACGGATTATACAATTCACACAGACTTGCAATTGCACCAAATGGATCCATTGGTTATGTCATGAGTGCAACGCCTTCTTTAACACCAGTTAAACAACTTGTTGAAGAAAGAACATATGGGAATTCAAAAACTTATTTCCCAATGCCAGCGTTAGATGTTGCAGAATTCATGTATGAAACAGCATATCGTATGGATAATTTTAAAATTATTGATGTCATTGCAACTGCTCAAAAACACGTTGATCAAGGAATTTCTTTCGAATTAGGAATCACTTCAGAAGAAACCACAAGAGACCTTCAAAAATATTATTTATATGCTCATTATCAAGGCATCAAAACCCTTTATTATACAAGAACTCAAAAATTAAAAATTGACGAGTGTGAATCATGTGCCGTCTAAGGAGAAATCATGGCTAGACAGCCTTTAAAAAGAAAAATTGAAGAAAAAGTAAAACCACAATTTCCACAACCGATTGATTTTGATGGTGCAAACTGGAACGAAATGGAAGATGATTATACACAATTATTTTATGAACAAAATCTCTCACAGTTTTGGCGTCCAGAAGACATTAGTCTTCAGTCGGACTTAAATGTCTGGGACATCCTCCCTGATGAAGTTAAAGATGCCTACTCGAAAAATCTACTCGTACTAACATTTTTAGACACGTACCAAGGTGATATTGGTATGCCTGTTGTATCACGCTCTTTAGATGATCGTTTTCATCAAAGAAAAGCTGTTCTAAACTTCATGGCAGCGATGGAAAATGCTGTTCATGCAAAAAGTTATTCTAATATTTTCATGACGTTTTTACCAAGTCATAAAATTTCTGAATTATTTACTTGGGGAAATAAAAATGATAATCTTCAAAATATCATGAGTTTAATTGTTGGTGCGTATGAAGTCTTAGATCGTTTTACATACGTTAGAAATTACGATCCTGAAAAAGTAGATTTCACAGAAGAAGAATTCTTAGAAGCGCAATGGAAAGCAATGTGTGCATCCGTCTTTTTAGAGTCTTGGTTATTTTATTCAGGGTTTTATTATCCACTGTATTTTTATGGACAAGGTAAATTAATGCAAGCAGGAGAAATTATCAACTTGATTTTACGAGATGAATCGATTCATGGCTTATATGTTGGAAAATTATCTCAAGAAATATTTGAAACATTTGATGCAGAAAAACAAGAAGAACTAAAAGGTTGGATGTTTAATTTACTCCATAAGTTATATAAAGAGACATCGGAACTTGTTGAAACCATTTATGATCCTCTAGATTTATCACATGATGTTAAAATCTTTGTAAGATACAATGCGAATAAAGCACTTATGAACTTAGGATTTGATCCAGTTTATCCTCAAGAAGAAGTCAATCCACTTGTCATTAATGGTTTAAACACAGAAACTAAGACCCACGATTTCTTTTCTATGAAAGGAACAGGCTATCAAAAAATGAAGACTGAAGCACTAAAAGATAGTGATTTCGTTTTCAATCAACCACCGAGAGGTGCTAAAATCTCATGATTAAAATGTTAACCAAACCTAATTGTCCTCATTGCCAAGCTTTAAAATTATTTTTGAAACATGCAATGAATGATAAGTATGCACCAGATATCGAAATTTATGATCAAGGTGAACAAGCAGATGTTGTTCAAACCTTATTAGATCAAAATAACATTCAAGCATTTCCTTCACTCATTGCATCATCAGGAGAAACGTTAAGTGGGTTTCAACCATCTGCAGTGATGAATTTCTTAGAAAAGCATATTGGAAAAAAATAAAGCGACTCTAATGAGTCGCTTTTTCATTGTTATGACTTGGCAGGGGTAACAGGACTCGAACCCGTACCGACGGTTTTGGAGACCGTTATGCTACCATTGACACCATACCCCTACGCAAAGAATAGTATAACATAAAATCAATCAAAATCAATCTTTAAAGATTGAAGAAGTTAAATCTTTTACAGGCTCTTTTTCGCCTTTTTTCTTACGGTAATAACGCATGACTGATCCATGGAAAAATAAGAAATAAGTCACTACAAATACAGCTGTTAGAAAAATGACAATCGTACGTGTAAGTATGTAGCTATATTCATTGATATCACCACGTGTCGTATTAAGATTGAGTGCTGAAATTTCAAGCTCTGAAGGTGTATTATTTTCAAATTGGTCCATTAAACGGTAACTAGTAGGAATTTCAAAACTACTTGTCTTATATAGTGCGGCTTCATTTGATGGATTGATGGTTGCTAAAAATATAGGAACTGGAGAAAACTCATACACATCACCTTCGACCCAACCATAAAAGATTTCTATACGCTCTATCAATGCATATTCACTACTTTCAGAAATCAAATTATAACCGTCATAATCAAACATAAAAAACACAGGGACATTTTGAAAAGAAAATGGATTTTCGATATCATAAATGAGTGTTTTAAGATCCGTGTAATCACCATCTACTAAAAATGTTGCGTCTGACATTTTGACATTAATTTTAATAATTGGTCTTTCTAAAAATTCTCCTTCATGAATGATAGCCAAATCACTAATCATCATGGCATAACCATCAACACCAATATCTTCAGTGACAGCGCCTACTGTTCGAATGGAAAACCGGTATGTTATGTCGCCTTCATTTTGAGTATAATCAAATAAATCAGCTTCTTCAGAGAAATAAGACAACCCAAGTAAGGTATTCATACCCTCCATATAAGTCACTTCATCGTTTAAATAAGGCTCTAAGTTATCTTTGTAATAGGCTTCTAATTGTTGAAAATAAGCATAGCCGTAAACTTGTAAACTTAAAACTGCAATCACAATAAAATATAATATTCTTAAAAACCACTTTAACATATCTATATCCTCTTCAATGCTTTCATATTCATTATACCAATGAACACAAAAAAATAGATAAAATCACTTTACATCACATGAAAATCATGTATAATAGAAATTGCGCTAAGATTTGGCGGTCGTGGCGAAGCGGTTAACGCATCGGGTTGTGGTCCCGACATTGGTGGGTTCAACTCCCATCGGCCGCCCCAATAATAAATAGGCCCATAGCCAAGGGGTAAGGCAAGGGACTTTGACTCCCTCATCGTTGGTTCAAATCCAGCTGGGCCTGCCATTAAGACTTTAATAGAAACACTAAGGTGTTTCTTTTTTTATGTGAAAATAGAGTAATAGACAAAGTCTAAAGTTAGTTATGATACAATCTTGACAGAGGGAATTTATGAAAAAAGTCATTTGTGTTACCGGAGGTTCATCTGGATTTGGATATGAAGTATCAAAAATATTGGCTTTAAAAGGTCACACAGTTTATGCTGGTGCTAGAAACATCGAAAAGATGGAATCATTAAAAGATTTTGGTGTTCATGTTTTAGAACTTAATGTCACAAAAGAGAGTTCTGTCAAAGCATTTGTTGATCACGTGATAAAAAATGAATCTTATATCGACGTTCTTATAAATAACGCTGGATATGGTGCTTATGGCGTCAGTGAAACACAATCATTAAGTTCTATTCAAGCCATGTATGATGTCAATGTTTTTGGTGTGATTCGCATGAATCAACAGGTTATACCTTACATGAGGGAGAGAAGACAAGGACGCATCATTCAAATTGCTTCACTTGTTTCACATGTGTCAATACCAGGTATCAGTCATTATGCAGCAACCAAACATGCATTACGTTCAATGTCAGAAAGTTTACGAAGTGAAATACGTCCGTTTGGCATTGATGTTGTACAAATAGAACCTGGAGCAGTCAATACTGGATTTGAAGAAGTTGCATTAGGTCTGATTGAACCTACTCACGAAGACTATCATCATTTTTTATCCTCATTTAAAACATTCATCAAAAAAAGTTATAAAAAAGGTCCTTCACCTGACTCAACAGTAAAAGCAATGGTAAAAGCATCGTTAATTAAAAAACCAAAATGGGTTTATAGAACGACCTTAGATGCGAAAATTTATCCAATCGCAAAGGGATTCTTGGGGTTAAAACTTTATTCATATATATCTAGTCGGTTGATTTTTAAGGCAAGGAAAAAAAAGAATTAATCAAATAACTCAATCTGAAACAACCACCTAACATGAATGTTTAAATGGTATAAAAATCAAAAAGAACGATTGTTCTTTTTTTTAAGTAAAAAGTGCATTTATTTCTATTATGAAATAGGAGGCCTTTTTATGAAAGAAATACTTTTAGTTTTACAAGCAATTTTTACCAGTTTTGTTGCACCACCATACAACATGTTAGATTTATCTAATTTGTATATTCACCCTGAAAGTCAAATGGCATATACGATTGAAGCCATTGAAGTAGAAAAAGATCAAATATATACAATTGTCATCGATGAGTCTTCATTAGGTCAACATTTAGATCATATCAGCGACTTTGAAATCGAAATTGAAAGTCAGTTTTATGATTTTTATGTTTTTCAATATGATATTGAGAGTAAGCGAGCACATGTTAGTTTTTCAGCAAAAAGTGAATGGATGTATATTCATCAAATTCCAGCATCTTTTTATGGCA
>JAURNN010000070.1 GCA_030830185.1 Bacillota bacterium
ATTTTTAATTTAACCACTTGAACTATACCATAATAATTGTTTAATATGTGAAAAAAATATTAATCACATGTAAAGGATCTTATTTAAAGTAATACATAAGTGGTATAATATCTCAAAAGGAGAACCTCATGCCAATATGCCCTCATTGTGGGACAGACAATCATGCAAGTTTAGAAACATGCATCTATTGTCATAAACCACTGAAAGAAAACAAACAAACATTTGAAGCTTTTTCTAATATTAAAAGAGACCAAAATAGTAGTGATTTAAACGGGATTGTTTTATTATTACTCTTTATCTTTTTACCAACTGCCCATTACGTTTATGTCAATAAAATTGGACTTGCTTTTTTGTTTTTTATTACAGCTGGTGGATTTGGACTAGGGTGGTTCATTGATTTAGTGAGAGTCATTAGTGGTAACTTCCCTGATCAAAACGGAAAGCCGATACGGTTCTAATGGATCATCAAATATATAGTATGTCGATGGAGAAAATCTATCAACTTTATATCAAAAAAATCGCTAAAAAAAATAGAACTGTTGAAGAATTAAACAAAGTGATCTTATGGCTAACTGGTTACCAAAAATCAGCCTTAACATCTTTAGATGCGTTTACAGTGAAACAATTTTTTAATCATGCACCGAACTTAAATCCCAAAAGAGTACTCATTACAGGTAAAATTTGTGGCGTTCAAATTGAAACGATAGTAGCACCCATCATGAAAGAAATTCGGTATTTAGATAAACTTGTTGATGAACTTGCTCAAGGTAAAACGCTTCAAAAGATTTTTAGAGAGGTGTAATGTGGCTTACGAACAATTAAAGTATGATGTTTTAAAAAAAGAAGGTTCGATTGAACTAAGAAAATATGCACCTTTTGTCATGATGAAAGCTGGAGATCCGTCTTATTCTGGGTTTCAAGTCTTATTTAATTATATTTCTGGGAACAATGATAAAAACCAAAAAATCAATATGACCGTTCCTGTTTTTACAGATATTAAAGAAACTGGATTTATTGCATTTACCATGCCTGAAGATGTTGTTAAGGGTGGCTATCCAAGTGCAGTTGATCCAAGAATACAAATCGAAAAACAAGAAGAAAAATATTACCTTGCATTTTCATTTGTTGGGTCCATAAAAAAAGTGGATGCGTTTGTATTAACACTTAAAGATTATGCAAAACTCAATCAAATGGAGGTTATCGGTGAACCAGTCTTATTAAGATATCAAGGTCCCTTTGTTCCACCAATCTTTAGAAAACATGATGTGATGCTAGAAATCAAAAACTAGCATCAGATTTTCATAAAAGTTTATATAGGAGTTTATTTTATAAAAAAGACGATCCAATGACCGTCTTTTTATTTTTTTATCGTGTTGTTTTTAATGCAGTTCCCCAACGAAGTAATTGTTCAAATTGAGTGGTTAAATTGGCTAAATGCATATCTGCAGGTTGAAATGTTTGCCATCCTTCAAAATCTGTGAACATCGATAACGCAACATGACTTCTCACATCTGCTACTTGAAGCTCACCTAAAATGCCTCTTAAGTGTTCAGCAGCACGTGCTCCACCAAGTGAACCATAGCTTACAATACCAGCAACTTTATTTGCCCATTCAGGTCTTAAAGTATCTAAAGCATTTTTTAAAGATCCCGTAATAGAATGATTATATTCTGCAACTACAAAAATAAAGCCATCGAAAGATGCGATTTTTTCTCCAAATGCTGGATTTGCAGCACCTGTTCCTACAAACGGTAAATCAAATGCTTGTACATCCACAATTTCTGTTTGAATACCTTCATATTTTTTGGCTTGTTCATTGACCCAAGCAGCAACTTGAGGTGAAACACGACCCTCTCTTGTACTTCCAATAATGATTCCTAACTTTACCATACACTCTCCCTATACTTACTTTTATAAACTTAGTATATTTTTTATAGTCATATAATACCACTTCAGGTGGGTTTTTACACGTGATAAACCATGCGTTTTTTAAATCTCTTCTGTTTTTAGCGGCTGGCCAAATTATTTATTCTTATAAAACAAAAAAAGTGTATGACATTCATGGTGTTTTTAAGACCATGCCTTTTACAGCCATCTTACTCATTATAGGGATGTTATCGATTAGTGGAATGCCTTTTTTTAGCGGATATGTTTCAAAATCACTCATTAAATATGCATTTAAAGAAAACATGTTTCATATGTTTTTATATACGTTAATTAATGTCGGTACAGTAACATCATTTTTAAAGTTTTCACGTATTTTATTTGGACCTAAACTCAATGTAATTTTTATTTTTAGAGACTCTAAAAGAGTCATTGCAATGACTTTATTAGCAATTGCAAGTATCATTGTTGGTATCTTTTATTTACCAATCATTATGCAAGTGTTTTGATTTGAAGCGACACAAGTCAATCTATTTGATATTCGTTCTTGGTTAGACTACATTCTTTATATAAGTATAGGGATTGTGTTTTACCGATTTGTGATTAAAAAAGATTTTAAGTTTCTACAAAAGATTAGAAATTTCTCAATGAGTTTTGAAGATACAAATTATGCTTTGATACTATTTATAAGTGTCTTTATTTCAGTCATGTTTTTTATGATTTAACGTGTTAATTTTTGGTTTAAATTGAAAATATGTATGTTAAAATAAAAGGACCAAACACTATTTAGTAGGAGATTTATAATGGAAAAAAGAACAGCACTTATTGTATGCGGTAATTCAGGTGTGGATTACATGACACTTGATTATCCAGTTCATGTATTCCGTTCGATACTTAATTTAGACGGAAAAGAATATGAAGATTTTGTTGATATTACAGCTGAAGTGTTTTACAACAAAATCGTTGCATCACCAGATATCGATGTTTCAACATCACAAACAGCAACCGGTAAAATGGCGGAAACCTATCAACAATTAAAAGATGAAGGTTATCAAGATGCAATCGTTGTGACCATTTCATCCAAATTATCTGGGACGTATCAAGGTGCCATTTTAGCAAAAGACATGGTTGAAGATTTTCCAGTTCACGTGATTGATTCTAGAAGTGTATCTTATGGCGAAGCGTATTTAATATTAGAAGCCATTAAAGATATAAAAAAGGGTGTTCAAACGAATAAAATTGTTGAAAAACTAGAACAAATCAAAGAAAACACAACTATTTATGTGCTTGTAGATACACTAAAATATTTAGTAAAAAATGGTCGTTTATCTGGTGTTCAAGGGATGCTAGGAAGTTTATTAAAAATTAAACCACTATTACGTTTAAAAAGTGATGGCGCACTCGTACCATTTGAAAAAATAAGAACAACTGCAAAAGCGCGTGAACGTTTACTGGAAGTTATTAAATCTGACATACAAGGTAAAGAAGTTAAACTATTTATCGTCTATACAAACAATCAAGACAAAGCACTTCAAATGAAAGAAGATATTTTAGTAATATATCCAAAATTAGACATTGATGTGGTTCCACTTACACCTGTTGTAGGTGCACATGCTGGTCCTGGAACACTCGCTGTTGGATATATCGAGTTAGCATCTTATGGATAGGAATCACGCGAAATATGTTCTTAATGATCTTCTTGTTATCATCTTTAATCAAATCTTATCAATTGAAGCTGAAGCATTAAGAAAACAAGGTGTCACATTGTCAATGAGTGAAGTACACGTCCTTGAAGCCATCATGAAAACAGAAGAACCAAGTATGGGTTCTGTTGCTAAACGATTACGAATTACCATGGGAACGTTGACGACCTCAATTAATACGCTCGTTAGAAAGGGATACGTATTACGAGTTAAAGACAGTTTAGATAAAAGAAAAGTATTATTAAAATTAACAAGTAAGTCACTACCTGTCATGAAACTTCATGATGCTTTCCACGAAGATATGATTTCTACAGTGATCAAAGATTTACACATTGATGAAAATGAAGCACTTATTCAATCTTTAGAAAGTTTATCAACATATTTTAGAGAAAAATTTTAAAAAAGTACTGCCACATATAAAGTGGTAGTACTTTTTTGATGAAAGGACATCATGAATCCTCAACATCATACTGAAATAGACTTCAATCAACATGATCAATGGCTGATTAATCATATCGTAACACTCTCAAACATCATTGACCAATATTTTAAATCACTTTCAAAACACAGAATGAATCAACACTTAGAAAATTTTTTTCAATACCATATAAAATTGATCAATGAACCCATTGAAGTTCTACAATTTAAAAAAGATGTGGATCATTTAAAAAACGAGCATCACGAAAGTTTACTTAATAAAATACAAATCATTATGACCAGTTATTTTCTGAATAAAGGTTTTGATATGACTCGCAATCCTCTTCATGAAGGTTTAAAACTACAATCTGTGTATAGAAGTTTCTATGACACCATCGAAAATGATGTGAATCATTTTATTAAAAACACGATCATATATGTTGATCAATGGCATCATCATCTTGTGCGACTCAAACCAGCTGCATTTCTTATCGGTGATGCATCTGAGCATCGAACGTATCAAGAAGTGTGTTTAACTCACGAATTATTATGTTTTTCTAAAACCCAATATCAAATCATCTATATCGTCCATGTATAATTATACGTTTAATATGAAAAATAGTTTATTTTTACTTTCAGAATCATACAAGATCATGATACTTTAATATTATTATATTATTATTATATTTTTGAATTAATTCAAAAAAGAAAACCCCAATTAAGG
>JAURNN010000071.1 GCA_030830185.1 Bacillota bacterium
CATTCCTTTTATTTCAAGATACCGTAAAGAAGTCACTGGTGGACTTGATGAAGAACAAATCTTTTTAATCCATCAAACATGGTTGTATCAAAAAAATCTATTTGAAAGAAAAGAAGATGTCATTCGTTTGATTGATGAAAAAGGCATGCTTACTGACGATTTAAAACAATCGATTTTAAAAGCTGAAAAACTTGTTGATGTTGAAGATTTTTATCGTCCATTTAAAGAAAAGAAAAAAACAAAAGCAACCGAAGCGATTGCGAAAGGACTTCAAGGACTTTCTAATTTTTTTATGTATTTATCAAATGATGATCCTAAAGAAGAAGCGAAAAAATATATTAGTGATGATGTAAAAACAGTTGAAGAAGCGTTACAAGGCGCAATGCATATTTTATCTGAGTTCGTTTCTGATGATCCTGACTATAGAAAAGCACTACGTGAGACGATGCGTGAGGGTGAGATTAAATCAAGTGTTAAAAAAGGGATTGAAGATGAACGTCAAACCTATTTGATGTACTATGAATATCAAGAAAAAATTAAAAATATCAAACCGCACCGTGTACTCGCATTAAATCGCGGTGAATCTGAAAAAATATTAAACGTAAAAATTGAAGCAGATAAAGAAGAGATGTTTAAACATATTGAAGCATCACTCATTAAAAGCACAGCATCCCCATCTGCAGTCTATATTAAGGTTGCCATTGAAGATAGTATTAAAAGACTGATTTATCCTTCTCTAGAGCGTGAAATTCGTGCTGAGTTATCTGAAGTTGCTGAAGATCAAGCGATTGAAGTTTTCGCTGAAAACTTAAATAAACTCCTACTTCAACCACCTTTAAAAGGTAAAATGATATTAGGGATTGACCCTGCTTTTCGTACAGGATGTAAGTTATCTGTTGTCGATCAGACAGGTAATGTTTTAACGAAAGGTGTGATTTATCCTCACGAAAAATCAAAAGGAAGTGTTGCAGAGGATAAAGATATTGAAAAATCAAAATCAACCCTCTTTCAAATGATCAAAAAGTATCATATTGAACTGATTGCAATTGGAAATGGTACAGCATCAAGAGAAACCGAAAGCTTTGTCTCTGAGTTGATTAAAGAATTTAAATTACCAGTTAACTACGTGATTGTGAATGAAGCAGGTGCGTCTGTGTATTCAGCAAGTGAACTTGCAAGAGAAGAATTTCCTGATTTTAGCGTCGAAGAACGTTCAGCAGCATCGATTGCAAGAAGACTTCAAGATCCGTTATCTGAACTTGTTAAAATTGATCCAAAGTCGATTGGTGTTGGTCAATATCAACATGATGTCACACCTAAAAAACTTAATGAATCGTTAAACTTTGTCGTTACACAAGCGGTGAACCAAGTTGGGGTCAATTTAAATACGGCGTCTAAATCCTTACTGATGTATGTGTCAGGACTTAATAAATCAAGTGCTGAAAACATTGTGTCTTACCGTCAACAAATTGGTCGTTTTCAAAATAGAAAAGACATATTAAGTGTGCCTAAACTTGGTAAAAAAACCTTTGAACAAGCCGTAGGGTTCTTACGTATTCCAGATAGTGATGAAGCACTAGATATGACATCGATTCACCCAGAATCCTACGATAAAGCAAAATCAATCATGAAGATATATGGAATCACTGGTGAGATGTTTGGAAAAGAAGAAGTCAAAGTTCTTGTCAAAGACATTGATAAATCAAGACTCATGCGTGATTTGAATATTGATATGTATACTTTATCAGATATCTTAGATTCATTTGTCGCACCTTTAAGAGATCCAAGAGATCAATTTGCACAACCTATCCTTCGTCAAGATATTTTAAAACTTGAAGATTTAAGTGTTGGTATGGAACTTGAAGGAACCGTTCGTAATGTGGTTGATTTTGGTGCGTTTATTGATATTGGATTAAAAGAAGATGGTTTATGTCATATTTCTAAACTCGCAAAAAGATTCATTAAACATCCTAAAGATGTTGTTGCTGTTGGAGATATTGTCAAAGTTTATGTCATCAATATTGATTTAAATAGAGGCAAAGTCGGATTATCCATGGTAAAAGAATAATGAAAATGCACGCTTATGGCGTGCATTTATTTTATACGTTATAGGTTGTTGAGGATGTATTTCCACCACGACCTGTCCAGTTCGTATGGAAGAATTCACCACGTTTTTTATCCGTTCTTTCGTAAGTATGTGCACCAAAGAAATCACGTTGTGCTTGTAGTAAATTAGCAGGTAATTTTTCTGTTGTATACCCATCAAAATAAGCAAGTGCTGATGACATTGCTGGGACGGGAATACCATTTAAAATCGCGTGTGACAAAGTCACTCTTAAATCTGGAATAATGGAAGTCATTGTCTTTTTAAAGTAATCATCAAGTAATAAATTATTGAGTTTTGGATTTGTATCATAAGCCGCTTTAATCTTATCTAAGAAAACAGAACGGATAATACAACCACCGCGCCACATTAAAGCAATCCCACCATAATTTAAATCCCATTCATAGGTTTTTGCAGCTTCTTTCATCAGCGCATAGCCTTGAGTATAAGATAATATCTTCGCAGCATATAAGGCATTTTTTAAGTGATCTAAAAATAAAGCCTTATCACCTTCAAAAGGTTTTATGTGTTTAGGATATACTTTAGAAGCTTCAACACGCTCATCTTTTAAAGCCGATAAAAATCTTGAAAAGACAGATTCAGCAATGAGTGTTAACGGTACCCCGTATTCGAGTGCGGCATTGGCTGTCCATTTTCCTGTTCCTTTTTGACCAGCAGTATCTAATATAGCATCAATTAAATGATTACCTGATTCATCTTTATACGCTAGAATTTGATATGTAATTTCAATGAGATAACTATCTAAAACGCCTTGATTCCATGTTTTAAAAGTTTCTGACATTTCATCATTAGACATCTCTAAATAATCTTTCATAATATGATACGCTTCTGTAATGAGTTGAATATCTCCATATTCAATACCGTTATGAACCATTTTCACAAAATGACCGGCACCATCTTCTCCAACCCAGTCACAACACACGCTACCGTCTTCAACTTTGGCAGCAATGCCTTGTAAGATTGGTTTCACAAGTGGCCATGCTTCTTTAGACCCACCAGGCATAATGGATGGACCTGTGAGCGCACCTTCTTCACCACCTGAAACTCCTGTTCCAATAAAGTGAAGCCCTTTTTCTCTTAAATACTGAGTACGTCTTGTTGTATCATGATATAAAGAATTACCACCATCAATGATGACATCCCCTTTATCTAGAAGTGGAATCAATTGTTCAATGACCTGATCGACTGGATGTCCAGCTTTAATCATCAACATCACTTTTCTAGGTTTTTTAAGCATGGATACTAATGTTTTAACGTCATCTGTGCCACCAATAGGTAAACCCTTTGCTCGTCCGTTGATAAATGTATTGACGGTTTCTATTTTTCTTGAATTAACAGCGACTGAAAATCCCTTAGATGCAATATTTAAAGCTAGGTTTTCACCCATCACTGCAATTCCGATTAATCCAATGTCATATTGCATAGTATTATTACCTCTTTGTCGTTAGATACATACGTAATCATTGTATATGTATTTTAACGATGAGTCAAGGCAAAGAAGTTTACTGAATATGTTGACACAAAACGAAAAATGATATATTCTATTATAGCGTTACGGAGTAGTACTCAAGTGGTGAAGAGGACGGTTTGCTAAACCGTTAGGTCGGGTAACCGGCGCGAGGGTTCAAATCCCTCCTGCTCCGCCAGTCGGGGCCCGTTGGAGAAATGGTTAACTCACATGCCTTTCACGCATGCATTCACGGGTTCGAACCCCGTACGGGTCACCACTTTTTTGTGAGTCTGTCCATCTCTATTTAGAGGTGGCTTTTTTTCTTTTTACTAGGCTCTATAGATTGAATTTTAGATGTATTAAAATCAAGTGGATTAAAGCGTAAATTATTAGAAATCTGTAAGATCTAAAAACAGACAAAATCTTATATCAACATAAGCGCGCCAGTGCCTTTAGAAATCATGTTATCGAAAAAATATTTAATTTTTTCATAAGACCTCTTTAGATATAACATTAATGTTTGATGATATTATAATATAAATTTAGTTGATTAAATACAAAGATAGTAACGATTATACATCGTTTAGTAATAACATCTATAGTTGTGTTAAAATGAGCTAAGCAAAATCATTTAACTTTAAGCTTGTAAACTTATTTATAGGAGAGCATATCATGATTATAGAACCAAACATAAGATCTAACTTCTTTACGAATGCGCACCCTTTAGGATGTCGTCAAAACGTGTTAAATCAAATTAACGAAGCAAAAGCACTTTGCACATTTCAAGGACCTAAAAATGTATTAATCATTGGTGGGTCTTCTGGTTACGGATTAGCATCACGTATTGCTTTAGCATATGGTTCAAATTCAAACACCCTTAATGTTTCTTTTGAAAATGAACCTAAAGGTTCTAAAACAGGGTCAGCTGGATGGTGGAATAATATTTATTTTCAAGAATTTGCAAAAGAAACCAACCAAATCCATAAAGATTTTGTTGGCGATGCGTTTAGTTCTGAAATGAAGCAAAATGTTATCAATTATATAAAAGAACACCTAGGAGGGATTGATCTTGTCATCTACTCGCTTGCCTCAGGTGGTCGTATGAATTATGAGACGAACGAACTTGTAAGATCTCACATTAAAACTCTTGGTGAAGATGCTGTTGGAAAAACAATTGATGTTGTAAGTAAAGAAATTTATAATCTTACACTCACGCAAGGTTCTGAACAAGAAGTTAAAGATACAGTATATGTCATGGGAGGAAGCGATTGGTATGCATGGATGTTAGCCCTTGATCACGAAAAGCTGTTAAATAAGCATGTTAAAACATTATCTTATACATATATTGGTGGACCTACAACAGTAAAAATATATCGTGGTGGGACACTAGGTAAAGCCAAAGAAGATTTAGAGAAACATGCAGTAATGATAGATGTGTTATTAAAAGACAAATATCTGGGTGAAGCTGCCATATCATCTTCAAAAGCGGTGACAACAAAAGCAAGTGTATTTATTCCACAAATGACAATTTATGTTTCATGCTTATATGAAGTCATGAAGAAACATGGCGTTCATGAATCAATTTTAGCCCATAAACATCGTCTTTTTAGTGAAATGGTATATGGAAACAAACGCATTGTTGATGATCAAAACCGAATACGATTAGATCATTTAGAAATGGAGTCACACATTCAAAAAGAGACTGTTGAAATGATGACAACATTATCCAATGATGAATTGCTCCAACTTCATGGTACAAAAATATTTTTAAGAGATTTTTATCAAATTAACGGGTTTGTATTTGATTCGATCGACTATTCAAAAGATGTTGATTTGGAAACACTCGCGAAACAATTACCCAAATAGAAAAGTTAAAAATAAAATCTTCTTTTTAGAAGTTTTTATTTTACAGTGATAATGAATAAAAAAATGTACATAAGATGATTTCAAAAAAGAATATAGAATGCAAAAAAAGATGAAAAAATGAAAAAAAGTGTATATTTATTGTATATAATATTTGAACATCAAATTAAATTTAAACACACTTAAACATACAAAAATATGAAAAAGGAGTCATTATAAATTGAACACAAATCATTCTTTACCAGAAATTATACAAGGTGGCATGGGTGTTGGTGTTTCAAGTTGGCAGTTGGCAAGACAAGTTTCGATGAATGGTCAACTTGGAGTTGTTTCAGGAACAGCAGTGGCTGTAACTTTTTCAAGAAGATTGCAAGAACCAGCAACAGCTGAACTCATGCGCCGTATTTTAGATGAATTTCCATTTCCTGAAATTGCAAAGCGAGTTGCTGATAAATATCAACCCGTAAGTGAACAAAGAGGCGATAAGTATAAAATGATTGCCATGCCAACGATTCAACAAAGCAAAGATGCCATTGAATTAATGGTTGTTGCAAATTACGCTGAGGTGAAACTTGCAAAACAAGGGCACCAAGGTTTGATTGGTGTGAATCTTTTAGAAAAACTACAAGCGCCAACATTACCTTCTTTATATGGTGCAATTTTAGCTGATGTAGATTATGTGTTAATGGGTGCAGGGATTCCTACCCGTATTCCAGGAGTGATTACCGATCTTGCTTTAAATAAAGATACCTCGCTTCCAATTAAAATTGCAAACGATACTCAAACTGAACCCACTTTGGCCCATTTTTCACCTACTACATTTGCAGATGGGGCACCTTTACCAACATTAAAGCGTCCAAAATTTTTAGCAATCATTAGTTCTGCAACACTTGCTATGCATTTAATGCGTGCCTCTACAGGTGCACCGGATGGATTTATAGTTGAACACAATATCGCAGGTGGACACAATGCACCACCTCGAGGTAAGTACGATTTAAATGAAAACGGTGAACCAATTTATGGTGTCCGTGATGAGATTGATATTCAAGCAATTGCAGCCATAGGACTTCCATTTTGGCTCGCTGGAGGATATGGAAATCGTGATCAAGTTCTCGCTGCTCAAGCATTAGGCTCACAAGGTGTTCAAGTTGGAACAGCATTTGCACTTTGTGAAGAATCAGGGTTAAATTTAGAACTGAAATTAGAAATTTTAGACGCACTTAAAACAGGTGGTGCAACAGTAAAAACAGATCCATTAGCATCTCCAACAGGATTCCCATTTAAAGTTGTTGATTTAAAAGGTACCATCGGAGAAAAAGAAACCGGCGATCAAAGAAAACGGATTTGTGATCTAGGGTATTTAAGAGAACCTTACCGAAAAGAAAATGGAACAATTGGGTATAGATGTCCATCAGAACCTGTTGATGATTATGTAAAAAAAGGTGGCAATATCGAAGACACTGTAGGTAGAAGATGCCTCTGTAACGGACTGGTTGCGACAATGGGATTGGGTCAAGAACGAAAAGATGGATCTGTAGAATTACCAATTATTACCGCAGGTGATGATTTAAAATTTGTGTTAAGATTTTTAGCGAAAGGTCAACTTTTATATAAAGCAGTCGATGTATTAAAAGTTTTACTAGGAGAAAAGTTTAAACCACTACATCAATAAAGCATCAAGGGCATTTAAATTTTAGAAATATAACAATAACAAAGTTAAAAAAAGACGCAACCTATAAAAGTTGCGTTTTTTATTAGTTTTAAAGAAGTTTTATTGACAATTTCACTTCAATACGTTAAAGTGAATAAGGCATAACTAAAAGAATATAAGTAAAAAAGGATACCTTATGATTACTGTTTCAAACTTGAGTTTAGTATTTTCGGATAAAAAGTTATTTGAAGATGTCAATATTAAATTTACAAAAGGCAATTGTTACGGCGTGATTGGCGCGAATGGTGCTGGGAAGTCTACGTTTTTAAAAATACTTTCAAGTCAAAGAGAACCGAGTAAAGGATCTGTCATTATTGATAAAGATAAACGACTTGCTTTTTTAAGTCAAGATCAAAACGCGTTTGATGACTTTTCTGTGATACAAACAGTCATGATGGGTCATCAACAACTCTTTGAAATCATGCAACAAAAAGAAGTTTTATATGCTAAAGACACCATTACAGATGAAGAAGGATACTTACTTTCAGAACTTGAAACAACCTTTGCTGAAATGAATGGTTGGGAAGCAGAATCAGATGCTGAAAAACTCTTACATGGATTACGTATTTCTAAATTTGATTTTGAAAAAAAGATGTCTGAAATTTTACCAAAAAATAAAGTGAAAATCTTACTTGCTCAAGCGTTATTTGGAAATCCTGATATACTGTTATTAGATGAGCCTACCAATAACTTAGATTTTGATGCCATTACGTGGTTAGAAAAGTTTTTAATGGATTATGAAAATACAGTGATTACTGTATCCCATGATCGTCACTTTTTAAATAATGTATGTACCCATATGGTCGATATTGATTATTATCAAGTAAAACTTTATTCAGGCAATTATGACTTTTGGATAGAATCTTCTCAACTTGTTCAAAAACTTATGGCAGATAAAAACAAGAAAAAAGAAGATCAAATTGCAGAACTTAAAGCTTTTATTACAAGATTTAGCGCGAATCTTTCAAAATCTTCTCAAGCAACTTCAAGAAAAAAATCATTAGAAAAAATTGAGCTTGATGAAATCGTACCTTCTACAAGAAAATATCCTTTTATTGGATTTGACATTGAGAAACAACTTGGTAAAGATGTTTTGGAAGTTGACAATTTAAGTTACGAGCTTGATGGGAAACCTCTATTTAAAAATGTAAGCTTTACGATGAGTAATGGTGATAAAGTGGCATTATTAGGAGAAAATAATTTAGCGAACACAGTCCTCATTAAAATACTTGCAGGAGAACTCAATCCTACAAGTGGAACAATCAAATGGGGTCAAACAGCAAGAGTTTCACATTTTCCAAGTGACAATGATGACTTTTTTAACAATAAATCGTTAAACTTAATCGATTGGTTAAGACCGTATTCTAAAGAACCAGCAGAATCATACTTAAGAGGATTTTTAGGTCGGATGTTATTTAGTGGTGATCAAGCACTCAAAGAAGTGAAACATTTATCAGGTGGAGAGCGCATGCGTTGTATGTATTCTAAATTGATGCTTTCACAAGCAAATACGCTTTTAATTGATGCACCAACCAACCACTTAGATCTTGAATCTATTCAAGCTGTGAATAAAGGATTTGAAGAGTATAAAGGTGCCATGGTCATTGCTTCTCACGACCACACGTTACTTCAATCCGTATGTAACAAAATTGTTGAAATAGGAAGTCAAGGTGCCCTGATGTATGAAGGTAAACTCGATGAATATTTAACAATAGAAGAATTAAAGTCTAAACGACTTTCACTCAATCAATAAGAAAAACAACACCTTTCGGTGTTGTTTTATTTTTCTAAAACAGAAATAAAAGTTTTGACAAATACCGGTAAATCTTTTGGTGTTCTTGACGTCACTAAGTGACCATCCACAACAACCGCTTCATCGATATAATTCGCTCCAGCATGAATGATGTCATCTTTAATCGAAAAGAAACACGTCATATTTTTATTCTTTAAGTCACAGGCAGATGCCATCAGCCATGCGCCATGACAAATGGCTGCCATTGGCTTTTGAAGCGTATCCATGTCTTTGGTAAAGGAAACAATGTCACTAGAACGTCTCATATAATCTGGAGAGAAACCACCGGGAATCACAAGACCATCATAATCTCTGGCAGAAACGTCTTTTGCAGCATGGGTTGTCATTGCAGGTAATCCATGTTTACTTTTATACGATGTATTTGCAATTGCTCCAATTAAATCCACCTGATAACCTTCTTCAAGTAAACGGTAATATGGATAATATAATTCATTGTCGTCATATAAATCGGCGACTAAAATCGCTATTTTTTTCATTAATATCTCCTTTAAAGCTTTAATCTTATTATAATGGACAACATCCTAATGACAAAATTAAGTATCTTAATAAAACAAAAATGTGTTCATGTGTGTGAATATGGATAAATGTTTGTTAAAATAGATTAAGATTTATATATACAATAAGGAGAAAATTATGGTAGATTTAACGATTTTAAATCACTTTATCTTGACTTTGCTTATTTTATTACCAATCGTATTAATCTCGAGAGCAGTAGTTGCAGGAACCAAATATTCACCGATTTTAATCATTGTGATTTTTGGATTAACGCTCGGTTTAATTTTAGAAATCTCCGGGATTGCTGAGCCAGGACTTGCAGCATTTCCAATGGTTGGATTTACATCGGGTGTAACTATTACAGCACTCATTGTCACATTTTTTGTTGGTGGGCAAAAACTTAGAAATACTTTTTTTAAACCGAAACTTCCAAAAGAAGAAGATGTTATCTTAAATGATCAAGAAGTGATTTTAGGAACCAAAGGTACACAACTGATTTTTATTGTAAGATCATACTTTATTTTAGTAGGTATTGAAGCACTGAAAAGAATTGTTTTAGGGTCTTCTAGTGACTTATCTACGTTTTATCCACTCATTGCATTTTTTGGCATTGCTGGTGCACTTATTTTGATTGATTCAAAAGCAAAAATTTCAAATAAACACCAATATTTACTACGTGGTGTCACTGAAATTGTAGGGATTTTAATTGTACTAGTTGTTTCTTTTTATTTAAGTCAAATCGTTAAAGATGTCATTGCCTTACCTCAAATCTTTTTTGCGATGGTATTATCAAGTTCATTAGGGATGTATTTTTCTAACTGGCGTGGTGGTCCAACATTTAAGGCATTACTGTTTGGTGGGATTCCACTTGTATTAGCTGCAGTCTTTTTAGTTGGAGGCTCTAGGTTATTAGAAGCATTTACATTAGATGGGATGTTACAAGTGATGGCATTTGGTTTCTTTGGACAAGTGTTTTGGATGTTTGTTGGAATGGCTTTACTTGTATTTATTGGAAAACAAACCTCAATTGATATGGTTGCTCCAGGAATGGCAGGCAGTCTATCGCATTCAGGGTTAACAGGCGCATGTACAGCAGGGGATTTAGGTGAAACTGCTCAAGAACTTGCCCCAATTATGATTAATGTGCCTTTCTTAGGACATTTATTTGTGTTTACTATTTTAGCAGCAAGTGCGACACGTGGAAGTTTATTACTTGTTCCTTCATTTTTAGTTGTTTTAGTAGGGGCAGTTCTTACATACTTTGCTTTAAAAGCATTAAAAGAAGCAAACAATGAACGCGCAAAACAAACGAGAGGACTCATGTTATTTTCACTCGGTTGGCAACTTGTTGCTGTCTTTGGTGGGTTTATTATGTTAGATCTTGCGGGTGCGAGTTTAGCATACCAAGCTATGGGAAATAGTAGTGCCATCTCTCACTTTGGATTATTTGCATCCATTCAAGGTGGCATGTTTGGTGAAGAAGCAGCGGGACTTATTTCATTTATATTTGCGATGCCATTTTTGATTCATCCAGTTGTTTTTGGTATCTTTGGACATGCCATGGAAAAGAAGGGCGAAATGCCTAAGAAAGCAATTGTTGTCTTAGCTTTAATTGGAGTTATCGGTGTTTTAGCAACGTTATTGTTTCTATAAAAAAACTTAAAAAAATAAAAAAAGTAAACAATTTTGTTTGCTTTTTTTATTTTGTTATAATAGTGATGAGGTAACTTTATGAAAGCATTCGAAATCGGAGTAACAACATTTGCAGAGGTCATGGAAGATCCAATGACTAACACAACTATCAGTTATGATGAAAGATTAAAACATATTATTGAAGAAATAAAACTCGCTGAATCGGTGGGACTAGATTATTATGGTGTAGGAGAACACCACCGTGTTGACTTTGCAGCAAGCAGTCCAGCTGTTTTACTTGCTGCTGGTGCTTCTGTAACATCTAAAATTAAATTAGGAAGTGCAGTAAGTGTGTTAAGTAGTGATGATCCAGTTAGACTTTATCAACAATTTGCAACCCTTCAAGCAATTTCAAATGGACGTGCAGAATTGACTGCCGGTAGAGGATCGTTTATTGAGTCTTTTCCACTATTTGGTTATGATTTAAATGATTATCATGAACTTTATGACGAGAAACTGCGGTTACTCGTTAAAATAAGAGACAATGAATTTGTTTCACATCAAGGGAAACATCGTCCTGATATAGACTATACTGGGATTTATCCAAGAAACGAAGTTCCATTTAAGATTGGAGTTGCAGTTGGTGGGACACCGCAATCAGTGAAACGCGCTGCAGAACTTGGCTTGCCGTTGTTTTTAGCAATCATCGGTGGCGATCCGCTCCATTTTAAACCGTTTGTTGAACTATATAAACGTGATTATTTGTCACATGGGCATGATCCTGAAAAGATTTTTATTGCCGTTCATTCTCATGGTTATTTAGATATGGATCATGAAAAGGCAATCAAAGATTATTATCCATCGATTGAAGTTGCAATGACGAAAATTGGTCAAGAAAGAGGTTGGGGTCCATATACAAAACATACATATGAACAAGGTATTTCTATGAATGGTGCGCTATATGTTGGGAATCCCAGTTATGTTGCTAGAAAAATCAAACTTTTAAAACAAGAATTAGGGATTCACCGCTTTACAATGCATATTCCAGTTGGACCAATGGCACATGAGAAGATTATGCAAACGATTCAACTACTAGGTGAAGAAGTGAAAAAATATTTATGAAAAAAGATGTAATGAAAATTCACATCTTTTTTTCATGTAAAAATACACATTATAGTTGTATATTTGAAAAATAATGCTAAAATAATTCCAGCAAAATAAAAAAGGAGAGATGACCCCACAGAAACACGACTTTAGAAATCACGATTGATTTCACATTTAGTAGTAAAAATAAAAAATAAAAAAGAGGAAAAAAATGAAAAAGTTTTTATTAGTTTTTGTAGGTTTACTTTTTACCTTTTATTTAGCCGCATGTGAATCTAAAGAGTCACTAAAGGTCTTTATATGGGGAGAATACATTGATGAAGATATCGTTGCTGATTTTGAAGACGAATTTAATGTCAATGTAGATATCATTATTTTTGAATCTAACGAGATTGCAGTCACACAAATTAAAGATGCGTCATTTGATGTCATTGCTCCAAGTGATTATGCAATTGAAGAACTTGCTGTTGGTGGATTACTTGAAACCATCGATTGGAATCGAATTCCAGGATTTACAAAACAAGATTTAAGTGCAGATTATTTAAACTTGTTAACTCAAATTGAAGATTTTCAAATCTTAGATTATTCCGTTCCTTATTTCTGGGGAAATGTCGGTATTATTTATAATAAAGAAGTTGTCAGTCAAACTGAAGTTGAAGCTGCTGGTTGGGATATTTTACAAAGACAAGATTTACGTGTGATGTTTTATGATATTTCACGTGATGCCATGATGATTTCAATGCGTGCCGTCTATGGTCCAACGATTTCTATTAATGATGCAACAGATGCTCAGCTTGCTGGCGGTGAAGCTTGGTTAGAAGATGCAATTGGAAGTAAGACACGATTTTTAACAACTGAAATTTATGATGTATTCTTACAACCAAATCCAACGATTGACGTTGCACATGCATTTTCAGGAGAAGCTATTTATTTATTACCTGAAAATGATCATTTAGGTTGGTATGTTCCGCATCAAGGGACAAACGTGTGGATGGATATGTTAGCTATTCCTAAAAATTCTGAAAATAAAGATTTAGCATACACATTTATTAACTATATGATGAGTTATGAAGTTGCACTTGCAAACTCAATCACCATTGGTTATACATCTCCAAGACAAGATGTTGTTGAATATATTGTGGATAACGAACTATATGGTCCAGAATACGCTGTTGAAATTCGTGCATTTGATCAAATGCACAGATATAACCTAGATTTAAAATTAAAAATTGAAAATATTTGGGCACGATTAAGAGCTGGTAATTAATTAAAGTTTAATAAGAAAAAATGAGCATCTAAATAGGTGCTTATTTCTTTATCGATTACTCTAAATATAGTGATAAACTTTCTAGTTTTTTAAAAGATTCTTTACAGTCTTTTAAATGATTGATATAACGTTTAATGATTTGTCGAAGGTTCATCTAGGTGTCTTTTCCTAAATAAAAATTTAACACACAATACACTATTTTTATTATTTTTTATTATTTAAAATTATTAATAAACACTTTTGTTTCATGTTATGATATGGCTGGAGGATTTAATATGATGATTTCTTCGCTATTACAAACACTAAATATTCGTGAAACACATGAACCACATTATTACAGCTCAGTCTACAAATTCTTTAAAAGCTTAGAAGGTCAAGGAATACTTTTAAAAGAAGAGGATACCTTTTACATTCAAAAATTACTTGTTCCAGAACGCATTATTACTTTTCAAGTACCATGGGAAGATGATCAAGGTCATTTACATGTGAATACGGGATACCGTGTTCAACATAATGGTGCGTTAGGATTATATAAAGGTGGATTACGATTTCATCCATCTGTTAATTTAGATATTATTAAAGCTCTCGCTTTTGAACAAACCTTTAAAAATGCACTAACAGGTTACCCCATGGGTGGGGCAAAAGGTGGTAGCGATTTTAATCCTAAAGGACGATCTAAAAGAGAGGTAAGACGATTTAGTTATGCGTTTATTGAAGCACTTGCGCCTTATATCGGAGAACATGTTGATATCCCTGCAGGGGATCTTGGTATAGATGGTGAAATTCTAGGATATATGAACGCGAAGTATCAAAATTTAAAACAAGAAAGTTTATATCCATTAACGGGTAAGCCTGTTCTACTTAACGGATCATTTATAAGAAAAGAAGCAACAGGATTTGGACTTATTTATTTTATCGACGCATTTTATCAAGAAGTCTTAAACGATTCGATTCAAGGTAAAACCATTTTAATTAGTGGTGCTGGGAATGTTGGCATACACGCTGCACTTAAGGCATCTTCATTAGGTGGAATCGTTGTTGGAATTTCAGATTCAAGTGGATATGTCTATGATCCTCAAGGGCTCAATATATCAGAGATTATTGATCATAAAATCACAAATAACCAACCACTTGAAATCTACCATAATCAAAACATCGTGTTTAAAGATAACATGTTTTGGCATCATCCTTGTGAGATTGCACTGCCTTGTGCGAAAGAAGATGATGTTGGTTTAGAAGATATCAAACTACTTCATCAAAATGGTGTAAAAGTCGTTGCAGAAGGCGCCAATATTGCAGTTAAAAGTGAGGCGATTCAGTACATGAAAGAAAATAAAATCATGTATGGTCCTGGAAAAGCAGCAAATGCAGGTGGTGTCTTTGTATCAGCACTTGAAATTGAACAAAATAGAACCTTTCATCAGTGGCATCCAGCTGTTGTTGATGATAAACTTAAAACATTGATGAAAAATCTTTTTCATGACATGTATAATCAAGCAAATCAACAATATGAAAAACTGATGGGTGCAGCAAATCAACTCGCATACATTAGAATTTTACAAGCAATGAAATTAAGAGGATTGTATTAAAAAAAGACGATCAAGTGATCGTCTTTTTTATTAATGAGGATAGCTCGCAAGTGTTGATACAGATGCTGTGACAGTTATTGTACCAGTTTCTATTGCTTCAGTTGCATTAAATTGACCATAATAACCATATTTCCATGATGTACGAGTACCAGATGAAAGTGGATAAAAGATTGTGTTAGTGGAAATAGTTATTCAAGAACTATCAATTCTTTTGATGGAGGAACATTGAAAGATGTGTTTACTCTAGATTATGATGGTCGTTCACAACTTCAAACATTAGCAGTTATTTTACAACGTATGGAACAACTTTTTGATTCAACCATTTGGGATTTCGAAAACACTTTAGAAGACGGACATCCAACGCTTAAATAAACTTAATATAGAAACAAAAAACACACTCCTAATTTTGGGGGTGTTTTTTATAAGAAAACCTTTGCAATTTTAAAATGTTTCATATATAATAAAGAGCGGTAATTTTAAATTACGAAATTGAAAAGGGGTATTTATGAAAAAAGGATTACGCTTATTATTTATCTTTGCGTTACTCATTACACTTGTTGCTTGTGGCGACCGTGAAATTCCAACATTTGATGATATTTTAAATCAAACAGTTGATGTAGGTAGTGATGCAAGAAATTGGGAAGATTTATTAGAAAATCTTTCAGATAATGAAACACCAGTAGATGCATTAGTCATTGAAGTTGATGATAATGTAAACTATGATGTCCCAGGGACTTACAATGTTACCATCACGGTCACTGACGAGAGCGATAACGTTGCTTCAGTAACTTTTTCAGTGACTGTAGAGGATAATGAAAAACCCGTTATTACGCTTGTAGGTGGCGCATCAATAAGTTTAATTGCTGGAGAATCATTTACAGATTTAGGTGCGACTTATGCGGATAACGTTGATGGAACTGGTAATGCAACAGTTTCAGGAACAGTGAATACAGCTGTCGCTGGAACATACACATTAACTTATAGGTATACAGACGCTGCTGGTAATGCTGCAGATCCCATAACACGTACTGTAACAGTTGTTCCACTTGATACACAAAATCCAGTAATCACATTAACAGGTGATGCTGTTTTGACTGTAGAAGCAGGAGCAGCATTTACAGATCCAGGAGCAACTTTCTCAGATAACTTGGATGGTACTGGTGCAGCGATTGCATCAGGTTCAGTGAATACATCTGCTTTAGGAACATACACATTAACTTATAACTACACAGATGCTCAAGGCAATGCTGCAACACCAGTAACAAGAACTGTCAATGTTGTTGATACAACCGCACCTGTCATTACTGTTGAGCAATCGACTTATACAGTAGAAGTAGGTTCAACATTTAGTTTACCTACAGCAACTGCAAGTGATAACTTAGATGCAGATGCATCAGTCACTGCTACTGGAAGTGTTGATGCTTCAACAGTAGGATCTTATACATTAACCTACTCACATACAGATAGCGAAGGCAATGCAGCTACTGCTGTCACAGTAACTGTTATTGTTGAAGATACAACTGCACCAGTTGTGACATTAACCGGTGATGCAACTGTTACATTAGAAGCAGGAGCAACATTCACAGACGCTGGCGCAACTGCTTCAGATAACTATGATGCAACTGCAGCTGTTGTTGTTTCAGGTACTGTTAATAACGGAGCACTTGGAACATATACATTAACTTATACATCAACAGATGCTTCAGGTAATGTTGGAACAGCAACACGTACAGTGACAGTTATAGATACAACTTCACCGGTCATTACTGTAACAGGTGGAGCAAGTATAACAGTTCAAATTGGTGAAACCTATACAGAATTAGGTGCAACATTTACAGATAACTTAGACGCAGCAGGAAACGCAACTGTTGCTACTACAAGTGATACAGTGGATACAACAACAGTAGGAACATACACGATTACGTATACAGTTACAGATAGTGCTGGGAATGAGGCAATTGCAACACGTACAGTAACAGTCTCTGATACACCACCAAGACTTGCTCAATACGCACCTAGTGATGATTCTTTATTTGGGATAAGCAATTATTTTAAATTTGGCAGCATCGAAGCATTTTTATTAGACTATGAAGCAAAAACATTACTTGTTATTTTCGAAGGACAAGACGTATTAGGTGAAATTGAATTTGGAAAACAACCAACTGGTCCAAATTCACCTATGCCAAATGAACCAATTTTCAATAACTTATACGCTATTTCTGAAAATGGATTTTTGATACAAACATTTGATTTTATGGATGGATCACAGAACTCCATCGTATTTAATCTTAATACCAAACAAGTTGACGAAAGCTTACCTTCTGGATTTGTAAATTGGTATGCAACCGGTCCAAATCAAGGTCCTACTTCATATTTAACAGAATTTGAAGGATATTTTTACATTGTTGAAGGTGGAGATGATAGAGGACTATATACTTTTAATGCTGATCTAACATTAACCCAACATGTTATTTTCCAAAGAGATTTTGATAATGTGTATTTTATGTATAAAGATGACACATACATAATCATGGAAGTATCAAGTTATGGTGAAAACAACTACCAAGGGGCTATATTATTAGAAACAGCAACTAATGAAATTTTACAAACATATAATAACTGGATAAGTCGTAATTTATTAGGAGAAAAATTAATCATAACGTATTATGATTATTCATTGACAGATAATCAACAAGTGCTTCAAGTATGGACATCTCCTACACAAATGACTACTGAATATGTAGGTTCTTTATATTTCTTTAACGATGAAACTAACAATAACCAAAATAGTCCGATTAACATAGCAACATCTTTAGCTGTAACTTACTATGACTCAGTTAATCAAGAACGACAAGTAAGAATTTATGACGAAACATATTCAAGACTGGTCACACATGTATATGGACAATATTCATGGTCAATTGATCAAGTTGGAGATTATATTGTAGTTTTAGATGTTGAATCTAATGTATATACATTGCGTGCATTCAAAAATGATGGTTCAGCAGAAGTTACAATCACTGATTTTGGATTATCAACAACATATCAAAGTGTATCAACTACGTATTTAAGTATATATAATTATGGACCGTTTAATAAGCCCTTTGAATATTTATATGTTGTTCAAGGATGGAATGATGATGTTGATGATTCAACATATAAAGCATTCTATTTTGAAGATGGTACAATTAAAATTTTTGACTTGCCAGGACCATTAACAAATAATTCAAACAACTATTTTATCGAAAATAATTCAAAATTGTTATTAACCTCTAGAACTTCGGTGTGGAATAATCTAAATAACACTTATTCTAATACAATATTTACAGCACATGTATATGATTTTGAAACAGAGTCACTTACATCAACCACACCATTAGATTTAGGTGTCTATGTAGGTAACACTAGTTCAAACCTCTCATATATAGAAGGTTATGCGCTCTACACATTTGGTGAATATAATAGCTATGGTACTACTAAGCATTTACTATTATTTGATCTTGAAAATAACACGATACAATTTGGATCTCTTGATACAGCATTGAACCAATCACGGGTAAATAATTTTACAGTTGAAGGGGATGTTGTAACGATAACATTAAATTCAACAGCACTAATATCTAGTGTGAGTGATTTTGGAACATTCACAGAAGGTGAGCCTACATTTGGTGGTGGAAGCGGAAGTGTTTATGATATGCAAGATATTATTAATACAGATGATTTAGTATTAGAAATGGAATTTGGACAATCGGGACCAACTCTTGTTATTTCTCTCAATGGTGTGGAATTACTATCAGTAAATGTTATGAATACATCCTATCAAGTGTATGTGTATGATGTAGAAGGTACAGAAAACGATACGATCTTTATTGGATTTAG
>JAURNN010000072.1 GCA_030830185.1 Bacillota bacterium
GTGGTCTTCACAGAATCATTTGGAGATACATCAGGGTATCGTGCAGTATTAGAGATGATGGCACTTATTAAAGAAAAACCTGAAGTGATTTTTGTATCATCTGATGATATTGCATTAGGCGTCTTAAAAGGATTAAGAGATTTAAAAATACGGATCCCTGAAGATATTCAAATCATTGGTTTTGATGATATGCCATTTTCAAAGCACTTTACACCAACACTAACGACGATCGCTCAAGACAGACTCGCACTTGGTGAAATGGCTGCAAAAATATTAATTGCAAAAATAGAAAATCCAGAAATTATATTAGATGAAGTGACACGTATACCCGTTAAAATGATCATACGTGAATCCACTCAATAAAGGAGAACATGATGTCTTATCAACAACAAAGTTATGCATTAAAAAAACCATTCTCAAGCTTTTTAAGTGGCGTGGCTGGTATTCAAGGGATTCCAATGTGGGTCTATTATGTCAATAAAGGTCAATTGATTTCAAGCTTTGGTTTAAGAGATAAAAACGGTGCAATGTTAGAGTTTGTTCCGGCAAATCAAGCATATGAACTTGTGTCACAACGAGGATTTCGTACGTTTATTAAAGCTGATGGCAACGTTATTGAATGTTTTAAAGTCGACAATGCGCACAATCAAACCCTTCATGTCACAAAGCATGATGTTTCAATTGTTGAATACATAAAAACGTTAGATTTAACTATTCAAGTCACATACTTTACGTTACCTGAAGCAACGCTTGCAGGGTTTTTACGTAAGGTAACGATCGAATTTGGTAAAAACGCGCCAGCATCCATAGAAGTTGTGGATGGATTAACACATATATTACCAGCGAAACTTGATGCAGGATTACTTAAAAATATGTCACACACCTTAAGAAGTTGGATGGTGTGTGTGCCTACACCTGATGCGATGTATTATAAACTAAGCGCATCTATTGGTGATACAGCAGAAGTTCAAATGATTGATGATGTCAATACGTATCAAACATTTGGACTTAATAACAAAACATATATTTATGATCTTTCCATTTTATTTGGTCAAGATACAACGTTATCATATCCACATGCATTTGATGAAGCCTTATCGTTTCAATCGCAAAGTGAAGTCAATCATATACCCGCAGCATTGACATATACACAACTGGAAGAAACAACAACCTTCATCTCGATGTTTTCATATGCAGAACATCAACAATACTATCAACGCCATACAAAAGATTTTAATTTAGGGTATTTATTAGAAAAAGAAAAAGAAAATCAACGACTTCACAATGAACTCACTGAAGTTGTTCAAACGACAACTTCAAATGCACACTTTAATGACTATTTAGAATATTCTTACATGGATAATGTTTTACGTGGTGGAACGCCTCTCATGTTAGAAACGAAAGATGGTCGCATTCCATATTATGTCTATTCTCGTAAACATGGTGACTTAGAACGTGATTATAACTTTTTTTCAATTGAAGCAAACGTCATGAGTCAAGGGAATGGGAATTTTAGAGATGTCTTACAAAATAGAAGAAACGATCTCTTTTTTGAACCAAAAATAAAAGCGTTTAATATCATACAATTTGCATCGTTTATTCAAGCGGATGGATACAATCCACTCAATATTGCTGGACTTTCTTTTCACTATGAAGGCCATTCTGTTTCTAAAGAAATAGATGCATTATTAAATCGTCCATACACACCAGGACAATTATTAAAAGTTCTTAAAAACCACCATCAAGAATCATTATTTGAACCGATTTTAAAAGAAAGTCGTGTGTCTTTTGTTGCGCATTTTCATGAAGGCTATTGGGAAGACCATTTCACCTATATTTATGATCTCATCGAAACGTATCAAGCGATTTATCCAGATCAAATGGCATCCATGCTTTTTGATCATGAAGTCACCTATTTCTTATCCGATGCAATCGTACAGCCTAGAAAAAACAAATACATGAAACTTGCTGATGGAAGAATTAGACAATACCGCTCTGAACGTCATGTAAAAAGACAATCTCATGCATTACTTGATCAACACGGTCAACCAATTAAACATCAAGTTTATACGAAATTACTCACACTTGTTGTCAATAAATTCATGCACTTAGATCCTGAATCAAAAGGACTGATGTATGAGGGTGGTAAACCAGGTTGGAATGATGCCATGAATGGGTTACCTGGATTATTTGGTTCTGGTGTTTCAGAGTTGTTTGAACTTCATAAACTCATTTCTTTTTTACATAAACAAACAAAAAGCATTCAACCTGAACATGTTCATGTATTAAAACCTTTTGTCACACTAGTAGAAACTTTATTGTCTATAGATTTAAATGATTTTGATGCACGTATGAATGCACTTGAATCTTACCGTGAAGCTCTTGAAGTACCAATCGTCTCATCATCGCTCTCACTAGAAGTGTTATTAAAAGCATTAGATAAAATGGAGCAACATTTAAATCAGACGTTAGCATATTATCAAACTCAAGACTTAATTCCTACATACTTAACATATGAAGCCGTTGAATATGATGAATTAAGCGTAGAAGGAGATATCACATATGTTGATGTTAAAACTTTTAAAAAAGTGGATGTCCCTTACTTTTTAGAATCCCATGCACGATTTTTAAAGTCTGTTGCAACAAAAGAACAAGCAATCAAACTTCATCAAAACGTATTAGCATCTGAGATTTATGATCAAAAGCTAAAAATGTTTAAAACAAGTGCACCACTTAATGATGCATCTTATGAATTAGGACGTATCAAAGCATTTACTCCAGGTTGGTTAGAAAGAGAATCGATATTCTTGCATATGACTTATAAATATTTATTAGGACTACTTGTAAGTGGTGCATATGATGCTTTTTATGAGGCAATCAAAACCAATATGGTTTGTTTCTTAGATGAAGAAGTTTATGGTAGAAGTACACTTGAAAACAGTTCGTTTTTAGCAAGTTCAAAAAATCCTGATGATAGACTACATGGTCAAGGGTTTGTTGCAAGACTCTCTGGATCAACAGCTGAGATGTTATCGATGTGGCGATATATGTTTTTGGGAAAATCGATATTTTCTGTAAAAAATGAACAACTTGCATTTCAATTAAAACCACTTGTGAAAGCTTCATGGTTTGATCAAGGAGAATTAAAAACAACATTATTTTCAAACAGTGCAATTACTTATTATTACGATGGCATTAAAAATACTTATGAAAGTGAAGTCATTGTAGAAAAATATCAACTCATTGATGAAAAAAATCAAGTTCATGAAGTCTTTGGTGAAAGCGTCATTGGTGAACTTGCAGAAAAGATTCGAAACCAAGAAATAAAAGAAATTTATATTACATTAGAAGAGCGTTCATAAAGCGATTGTGAACGTTCTCACAAAAATTAATGTAAGCGATTTACTTTTCTCTTTACAAATTAGACATTTTCACATATAATATTACTAGGAAATCGGTTTCCGTCAAAGGAAATCAAAAAAAATTGTCTTTGGAGGGACATATGTCAAAAAAATTATTGCTTTTGTTTATTGCAATATTTGCAGTATTTGGCTTAGCTTCATGTGAAACTGGTGAAACTGAAGTTGAATTAACTGCAATTACGTTTTCAGGAGTCGCAGATATTTCTGTCGACAACGGCTCAACATTTAACGTCTTAGACGGTGTTGTTGCATTGGGTAATGACGAAGTTGATTATTCAGATCAAATTACTTTAGTCACAACTTCATCAGCAGTCAACACGACAACGGGAGCACTTGATACATTACAAGCAGGTGTTCATTTTGTTCGTTACGAAGTTCGCGTAGGTGAACTTGTTGCTCAACAGTCAAGAAATATCACTGTCAAAGCACCAGTTGCTGTTGAAGGTGAACTTGTTGTTAATGGTGATATGGCTTCTGGTATCGGTGGATGGAATGACCCAGCTGTCGTTTATGTTGCTGATGGTGCTGCAATGACATTATCATCTGAAGATGGTGTTTTAAAAGCAGAAGTCACTGCAGGAACGCAGTTTTTTACACCACGTTTTGGTCAAATGAACATACCATTTGAAAACGGTAAAACTTATGAAATTACATTTGAAGCAAAATCTAGTGTAGAAAAAGAAATTGCACTTCAAGTTGGTGAATTATTACCTGCTGCACCTTGGTATAATGACTTTTTACCAAGTGCTGAAAATATTTTCTACAGAACCATTACTACTGAATGGGCGACTTACTCATACAAATTCACGATGACTCAAGACAACAACAAAGGTGGGATCTTATTTGGTCTAGGTACTGTCAAGGGTAATGCTGTCAATGCAACCATGCATTTTGATAACATTATGATCGAAGAATCACAAGCAGATCCAGATTCTTCAGGTCCAATTTTTAGTGGTATCGAAGAAACGTTAACACTTACAACTGAAAATACCTTTAACCCTAGAACAGGTGTCACAGCTGTTGATGTTGGTTCTGGAGATATGACACATGCAATTGTTGTTGAAATTTATAACGCAAATAATGAAAAAGTTGCTTCTGTAAATATGACGACTCCGGGTACATACCGTATTGTATATATTGTCTCAGATCCATATGGAAACTTCTCAAGAGCAGAAACGCTATTAACAATAGTTGAACCTGCTTCGTTATTATTCATTGATGCAGAAGAATTTGTAGATGGTACATTTACAACAACGCCAGCGGTATTACCTGGTGAAGCTCAAAATGCTGCTTACCAAGACATTACGGATGCTGGATTCTGGTATATGTACAATGGTAGTTGGTCGGGTGCTGCTGCAACATATGGTGTCACAGATGGTAAATTTGAAATTGATGTAACAAATGTTGCAGGAGAAGTATGGCACTTCATGTTAAAACAAAAAGGTATCACTTTATTAGAA
>JAURNN010000073.1 GCA_030830185.1 Bacillota bacterium
ATATCTAGATGGTAAACCAATTGTTGTTGCAACAATCCCTTCATGCATATCTAATGCTTTTGCAGCATCGGTACCACCCTTTGAAATGTAGTATTGATAAGGTATGTGATGCTTTTTAGCAAGTGATGCAATATTTTGTTTCAAATATTCTGGCATGGTATTACGTGGATCAAACATACGTAATAAAAAACCTTGATTTAAACCATTATCAGCTGGTTCATTCATATCATTCATTGGTGAAGCATCTAAAGCAATAAACACATCAGGTTGGATCATATTTATACTAGTCTCAGCACCTCTAAGTCCAACTTCCTCTTGTACGCTTGCACCGATATAAAGGTCATAATCAAGTGTTTCATCTTTAAGCGCTTCAATCATGTGAAGAGCAAGCCCAACACCATAGCGATTATCCACTGATTTTGCTAAATAACGATGGTTCGTAAGCTTTAAAAATTTAGGTTCAAATGTCATTCTATCCCCTAATTGAACGCCTAACTCAATCGCCTCTTCTTTTGAACTCGCGCCAATATCAACAAGTATTTTTTCGAATTCTAATTGCTGATCAAGTTTTAAATGTGGCGGTATTGCTCCGATATAGCCTTTAATTATACCTTTGTGGGTATGAATGTCATAGGTTTGAGCACTTACAATCGTTGGATCAATCCCACCTAAAGGTTGTATGTGTAACATCCCTTGTTTTGTAATACCAACAATCATAAATCCAACTTCATCCATATGTCCAGCGACCATGACTTTATATGGTGATGTCCCTTTTTTATATGCAAAAATTGATCCTAAATGATCTTCAACAACGTCATATTGAGGATAACATTCAATGACACTTCTAACATATTTTTTGATTTCTGATTCATCACCTGGTGTACCAGGTAGTGTCATTAATGTTTCATAGTGTTTCATAATAATCTCCTGCAGTAATTTGGTATATTGACCCGTGAGGCCTTTTTTTGCGTTCATATTCAGTCATATAAGTTAATGGTTGTGCATCGTCTTCAAAATGAATATCTTTAAATTTGGTTTGAATGTAAAAACTTGATTCTATATATAGTTTTTGATGATCGGTTTTAAAGATAAGTTGTCCCTCTTTTTTTAGTAACTTTCCATAGATATCTAATTTTGTTGGATACGTTAAACGACGCTTGTGATGCTTTGCCTTTGGCCACGGATCAGAAAACTGTAAGTACAATGTATGAACAGAATGAGGTGTTAAATACTGATCAATATTCATTGCATCATCTAATATAATATGTAGATTATCAAGCTTGTATGCTTCTTTTTTTAAAACAATGTAATAACATACATGTCTGTTGAATTCAACAGCAACGAAGGTTTTATCAGGATGGTCTTTTGCATATTGACAAATAAAATCACCTTTGCCAGATCCTATTTCTAAAATAACATCGCCACTTAAAGAAAGTGGCGTTGGTTTCATATATGTATCATGATTCACAAAGAAAGCATCTGTTGCGTGTTTATTAAACTTTTGACGCACAGTTTAAACTTTCTTAGCAAGAGATTCTTGAATCATAAATGTTGATAAAGCTTCTAATGCCTCATAGGCATCTGTTCCTTCAGTTTCAATTGAGATGGTTTGGCCTTGATAAATACCTAAAGACATTAACCCCATAATAGATTTTAAATTAATTGTTTTTTCTTCCCATGTTAAGTGTATTTCAGATTTAAAAGCCATCGCGATATTAACGAGTTTCGTTGCAGGTCTTGCATGTAAACCGTATTCTGAAATAATATAAAATGTCTGGTTCATTTTTTTTACCTCGATACTTAATATGTTTTTATTATACTAAATTCAATGCTAAATTACCATGTTTTTTTTACAAGATAAGCATTGCATCACCAAATGAGAAAAAGCGGTAATCATTGTTGATTGCATGTTGATAGCATGAAAGCATATATTTTCTTTCTGTAATCGCAGAGACGAGCATTAGTAATGTTGATTTTGGGAGATGGAAATTGGTAATTAAGCCATCAATAGCCTTAAATGTGTACCCAGGATAAATAAAAATAGATGTTTGAAAAGTTCCTTCATGAAACGTATTATTATTGATATTGGATTCTAACGTTCTTAAACTTGTTGTCCCTACGGCAATAATTCTCTTACCTGCTCGCTTTGCATCATTTAATTTTTTAGCTGCATCATTAGAAATGACATACGTTTCTTCATGCATATGATGTTTTGTAATATCATCCATTTGTACAGGTTTAAATGTCCCTAGTCCAACATGTAAGGTAATTTCAATGTTTTCAATCCCTTTTTGTTTTAATGCATCAAAGATGTCTTCTGTGAAATGAAGTCCAGCAGTTGGTGCAGCACTTGAACCTGAATGTTTCGCATAAATGGTTTGATACCTTTCATCGTCATTAAGTTCTTTTACATAAGGTGGTAATGGAAGTTTTCCAAGGGATTCAAGATGCTCAATTAAAATGCCATCATAAATTAATTGATACACACGAATACCATCTTCTTTAACGTCTACACACTGCATTTTAAAAGTGTCACTTAATATAATCTCATCACCAACATCAATTTTTTTAGCTGGTTTTGTTAATGCATTGTAGACATTTTTTTCAATTTCATCTAAAAGTAATAATTCAATATTCGCACCAGTTGATACTTTTGTTCCAAACAGCCTGGCTGGAATGACTTTTGTATTATTAATAACTAAAACATCACCAGTGGATAATAAATTAGGTAAGTCATAAAACATATGGTCAATTGGATCTTTTTTGGCAAGCTTATCAACACATAATAATTTTGAATGATCTCTTTTTTCACTCGGATGTTGTGCGATTTTACTTGGATCTAGGTGGTAATCAAATAAAGATAACTTCATGTTTTTAAAAATCCTTCATAATATGTTTTCCCTAAGACATCATACGCTTTTTTTGTTGCAATACGGCCTCTTGGTGTACGTTTGATATATCCTTCTTGAAGTAGAAAAGGTTCATAAACGTCTTCAACTGTTGTCACTTCTTCAGCAATTTGAGTTGCGATTGCTTCAAGTCCTGCAGGTCCACCTTGATAACGGTCAATGATGGCCTCTAAATAACGGTAATCGGTTTGATCAAGTCCAAAGGCATCAATCCCTAGTTTTTTTAAGGCATTATCAGTGATGCTTTCAGTGACATGACCATCATTCATAATATCTGCAAAATCACGAACACGTCTAAATAAACGGTTGACGATTCTTGGTGTTCCTCTCGATCTTTTGGCAAGTGAAACAACAGCATGTTCATCGATTTTATTTCCATATACTGCTGATGTTCTTCTACAGATGGTTTCTAAATCTTCTTGAGTGTAATAATTTAAACGAAATACGACGCCAAAACGATCTCTCAAAGGCGCAGATAAATCTCCAAAACGTGTTGTTGCACCAATTAGTGTAAATGGTGGTAAATCGATGCGAATCGACCGTGATTCACCATCTCGACCAATCACGATGTCTAAAACAAAATCTTCCATGGCTGCATAAAGAACTTCCTCAACGAAACGAGGTAATCGGTGAATTTCATCAATAAATAAGACATCACCGGGTTCAAGTGAAGAAAGTAATGCCGCTAGATCGCCACTTTTTTCAATGGTTGGTCCACTCGTAATTTTAATTTTTACATTTAATTCGTTAGCTGTAACTTGTGCTAATGTTGTCTTACCTAAACCCGGAGGTCCATATAATAACATATGATCTAAGGGTTCATTACGCTTTTTAGCAGCTTGAATATAAATCGACAACATATCTTTGATATCTTGTTGACCAATGTATTGGATTAATTTTTCAGGACGTAAGGATTGTTCTTCATCCTCTTTGATTGCCATTGAAGACATAAGATGTGGTTTATTCATGTGACCTCATCATTTTCTTTAGTGCTTCTTTAATCATTTGTTCAATGGTTAATGATGTATCTAAAGAAGCAAGTGTTTTTTTAATATCCGCTTTTTTGTACCCTAATGCAACTAATGCTTCTTCAACATCAGTAAGTTTAGGTTGTTGTTCAGTTGGTGTGAGTTGAATTTTACCTTGTAAATCCAAAATGATTTGTTGAGCTGATTTAGGACCAATCCCAGGAAATTTCTTTAAATAAACGATATCTGCCATTTCAATTGCTTGAACTAAATCATCTAATCGATCACTTGCTAAAATACTAAGCGCTGATTTAGGACCAATACCAGATACATTAATCAACTTGATAAACATTTTTTTTGCTTCAAACGATTTAAATCCATAAAGTGCATTAATATCTTCTTTAACATAATGATGCACATATATCAAGGCTTCACTTTTGATTTGATAACTAAAAGGATTAGGTGTTAATATTAAATACCCGATACCTTGATTTTCAACAACGATATAACTTGGTTCAATCATGGTAACAAAACCTTTAATGGTGGCGTACATACGGCATCTCCTTAAGATTTATTATAACATGAAATAGTAAAGATTAAAAATTAATGTGTTATAATATAACATAGGTATTTAAATGAAAATAGACACACACATACAAACAGTTATCGAAGAACTAAAGCGCTTAAAAGCACCTGAAACGACATTGAATGAATTTCAAGTTTTTTTAGGTTCTTTTCAAGATATCCAAACCCAATTAGAGTCAATAGAAACGATGAATCAGTCTTTTTATCAAGCTCTTGAAACAATCAACAATAAGCATGTTACGGACATCGATCATCTCCTTCTATCAAAAAACGAAACTGAAGATAAGTTTGTAACAGAAAAAGAAACCTTTAGAAATAATTACATCGAATCCTTACATCACATTGATCAAGACTACATGAAACAAAAAAAAGCAATTGAAAAAAAGTATCAAGAAGAAAAAACACAGTTATTAGATGACATTAAATCTTATGAAAACGAGAAAAATAAACAAGACAGTTTGATTCTTAAAAATATACAAGAAATTAAAAAGAAATATGAAGCGATTGTATTAACAATTGAAGACAAAACGTCAGAAAAAATTGCTCAAGTTACTGAAAATCTTAAACAATCCATAACGAAAATTGAAGATCAAATTAATCAAGATATCACAAATTATGAAATCCAATACAAACAGCTCTTAGAATCAAGAGAAATAGAATCTACATCTCATGACACGGATTATATCGATATCAAGTCACATTACAATATTTTAAATAAAACTCTCAATAAGCAAATCAATGTATTAAAGCATAAAAAGACGCTTGTCATGAAATCGTTAGAAGATAAATATGAATCGCTCATCAAACCTCTAGATACTCGTATTGAGAACTTAGATTTTCGTGCAAATGAATTAAAAAAAGATAGGATAAATAAGAGAGATTTTGAAATCCAAAAACTCCAAGAACGTAAAACTTTAGAATTTGAACGCTATGAAGAGCAAAGAAAGAAAACAATTGCTCAAACTGCTGAAGCAGTTTCATTATTGAATTCAAAACTTTCGAATTACCGAGAAATCACCAATGAAAAGAAACGTAAAATCGTACGTGATTTTCAAACAAAGTCCATGTCATCGAATCACGAAACCCTTCAAAAAAATAGAGAATTATCCTACTTAGATAACGATTTAAACCAATTCATTTTAAAAACAAGAAAAGATATTAGATTAAAGAAGTCTGAAGGACAACTTCTTCTTTTTGAACTTCATAAAAATCATCAAATACTCATTTCAGATATTGAATTTTTAATTAAAAAAGAATTATACACCACAACTTTTGATCTTAGAAAAATTGATATTGAATTAAAACATGACCAAGAAAAAATTTTAGACCAAAAACAGCGACTTCTTCAAGAAAAAGCATTTTATAAAAATAGTGTCGATGCAGCATATCAAAAGGATATACTGTCTTATGAGACACAAATTAATCTCGCTTCTCAAACGCAAGAAAGAGATTTAGGGCAACTTGTTTTAGACGCATCAATTGACATCACATATATTGATAAAAACATGATTGATATCCAAATTCGTCATGATCATCTTATTCTGACGCAAAAGCATGAGATAGACATGCTTAACTTTCAATTAGAAAAAGAAATTGCCATGATTCAAACACTTAAATCCCAACAACTCGATCAAGCATCTCGAACAAGAGATTTTGATTTAGAAGAATCACAATTGCGTCTTGATTTAAAACAAGAGACATTTGATGAACAAACTGCAACTTATAAAAACAAATTAGACGCTTTATTTATCCATTACGAAAAAGACTTATCTCATAATGAATATCGTTATGAATATCAAAAAGACAATCTTAAGCGTGAACATGATTTTAAAACAACAAAACGTCAATTGATCTTTAATGCGTTTGAAAGTAAAGTCAATTTACGTAAAATACAAATGTATTTTTATCGATCTGAACAAGTGATTGATGTTCATGTTGATTTATTTTATGGATTCATACAACAGTTGTTACTCAAACAATATAAAGCTGCTTCTTTACTGATGTCATGTGTTCAGCTTTTAGAACAAACGTTTCAGTACCATGAAAATCCTGAAACCATGCGTCAAATGATTGATGCCTTACAATATATCCACAAAGATATCACTTCACTAAATAAAGATAAGATGACGAAACTTAAAGAAGCATTCCATCTAACATATCAAACACATTTTGAAAATGCAAAGTCTGTTGTTTTAAATATGCATCAAAAAGATGAACAACAACTTCATGATGATTACATTCAAAAACGACAACAAGAAAAGACTGAATTACTGAAAAAGAAATATGAATATGAAGTATTAATGAAACAGTTTTCTAATGTAAAAGATGAACAAGCGCTCAAACGCATTGAAAAAGCATATTCAAAAATTAATTTTGATCTAGAAACGATTGAACAAGACATACATCATACGACGAATCAGGCAAATCAAGCCTTTGAACAATTTAAGATTAAATTTTTGCAATGGACCAATAAAAAATTTAATCATTATCAACATATAATAAAAAAACTAACGAAAACAGAACAATATTCCAACGATTTTTTTAATCACATTGAAACCCAAACGCAAAAATTGTCACAAACACTTTATTATACCAATCAAGTCATCTTTGGTATGACAAAATCAGCATTTAAACAATATCATAAGCTTATTGAATTGATACAATTACAACAATCTCACATCTATCGAGAATTACTAAGTTATCAACATGACATGCAACGGGCACTGATTCAAGAAAAACATAGTAAAACAACACTGATACAAGAAGCCATTGATATTTGGCAAGCCAATCAAGATCAACTTCAAACATCCTATGATCTAGAACTTAATTTTTCAAGACGTACGTTTAGAGAAAATATTGTTGGTAAGAAAAATGATGCTGAACATAAAATTACGCAATATCATCGTGAATTTAATGAAGCTAGAGATAAAAGGTTAAAAACTATTCAAAAATTAGAAACCTCGCTTCAACAATTTGCATCTAAAAAAATAACCACATTAGAGACATTACAATTCAATCAAAAAGTAATGGTGGAACAAGAAACTTTGAAATTGACTCAACAAAAACAAACATTAATTTCAGATCAAGCTAAATCCATTGATAGTCTTCAACAAAATCTTATTAAGAAGCAACATCAATATGATGAAAAAATTACAAATGCACTAAATTCAATTGAACAAAGACTTATCAAATATTTATCTTTTGTTTCAAAGTTACGTGAAAATTATAAAGAAAAATTAATTGATAAAACGCTTTATGAAAGCAAATTAAGACAAAATCATAAAAAGCGCGTCTTACATTCAAAACAAAAAACAAGTCGTTTAATTAGCAGTCATAAAAAAGAAAAACGCCTCCATCTCATCCATTTGGACAAACATGAGAAGCGTGAACAAACCATTCTTAATAAGAAACATCAATCTATTGAATTTTGGCTGAAAAAGTCATATCAATTTAAATTAAAGTCCTTAGATTTTAATTAATCTTTAAATTCAAAGGTTAACGTATCAATATAGACTGTGGCGCCATTTTTCGCGCCTTTTTTTCTTAATAAATCATCAACGCCAAGTGCTTTAAGTTGTCTTGCAAAACGTTTCGCACTTTCATCTTGAGTTAAATCAGTACGTTGATAAAGTTTTGTAACTTGATCTCCAACAACTTCAAATACTTGATCACCTATGATATTAACTTCTGTAGGCACTTCTTCATCATCAAGAGTATATGTGACATGTGCATCAACAAGTGTTGTTAATGGAGGTAATGTTGTAACTAAAGCTACGAGTTGTTGTATAAGTACATCGATGTTTTCTTTTGTAAATGTCGATATAAATATAACATCATCCCCAAATATATGGTTAATTTTTTTACGGTCTTCTTCATCAAGTAGTTCAGATTTATTTACAACAAGTACTTCTTTACGATCAATTAAATTGGGATCATAAAGACGAAGTTCTTTAAGTATTGCTTCGTAATCATACTTATAAGATTCTCTTGTTGCGTCTAGTACATGAACAAAAACACGGCATCTTGATAAATGTTTTAAAAATTGAATTCCTAATCCTACCCCTAAATGTGCTTCTTCAATCAAACCAGGTAAATCAGCAACAGCAAAGTTTACATCATCATATTGAACCATTCCTAAAATAGGAGAGGTTGTTGTAAAAGGATAATCTGCTATTTTGGATCTCGCATTTGAGATCACAGAGACGATTGAAGACTTACCAACGCTTGGAAATCCAATGAATCCTACATCTGCAAGCACTTGTAGTTCGAGTTTAATGATATGGTGTTCACCAATATCCCCTTTTTCAGCATAATTAGGTGTTGGATTGGTTCCAGTTGCAAGTGAAATGTTTCCACGACCACCTTTGCCACCCTTTACGATCAGAAGCTCTTGACCATTTTCAGTAATATCTCCGATGATTTGGCCATCTGCTTTTTTAACGATTGTACCAAGTGGTACTTTGATGATGGTTGGTTCTCCCTGAGCACCAGTCATACCCTTTGATTGACCATCACTTCCATGTGATGCCTTAATATGTCTCATGTATCTAAATGGATAAAGCGTCGTCATCCCACTATCGCCTAAAAAGATGACATCGCCACCTTTACCTCCAGATCCACCCCATGGACCACCAAACTCCACATATTTCTCACGGCGGTATGCACACATCCCATTACCACCCTTACCACCTGTAACTTCTATTTTAATTTCATCAACAAACATGTTTTCCCTCGATTAGAAAAAAAAGGATAACCACACGGATATCCTTTTCAAATTTTTTATTAGGCTGCGTACACTGAAACTTGAGTACGACTTCTTCCTTTACGTTCATACTTCACTATACCAGTGACAGTTGTATATAACGTATCATCACTACCGCGTCTTACATTTTCACCTGGATGAACTTTTGTTCCACGTTGACGATATAAAATTGATCCGGCAGTTGCAAATTGTCCATCTGACAATTTCATACCTAATCTTTGTGAGTGTGAGTCACGTCCGTTACGTGAAGAACCCACTCCTTTTTTAGATGCAAATAATTGTAATTGTAATGTTAGCATTTAAGCTTCCTCGCTTTCTTTCCATAACACATGACTCGGATAGGCAGTTTTAATATCTTCAATTGCCTTTTTAAAGACATGATAGATATAATGGTGTGCTTCTTTAAAGTCATGAACCGTAATTGTTAATTGACCTTCATTTAAAATGGATGTTGTTTGAGTCACTTGCTCAAACAAATTGGCTGTCATAATACTTGCAGTTGAAACACCTGCACATACGATATCTTCACCTTTTGGTGCAAATAATGCATGGCCTTTAATATCAAGTATCAATGTTTGACCTTGACGTGTTACTTCTATCTTGATCATTCGCCTAAGATTTGGTTAATTAATACTTTTGTATATGCTTGACGGTGTCCTTGTTTACGACGGTAGTTTTTACGTTTCTTATATTTAAAAACAATAATTTTCTTACCACGTCCGTGTTTAACAACACTACCTACAACTTTTGCACCTTCAACATAAGGAACACCAATAAGTGTTTTCTTACCTGAAAGTTGTAATACTCTATCAAAAGTTACAGATTCGTTATCGTTGGCTTCTAATTTTTCAATATAAATTTCTTGACCAACTTCAACGCGAACTTGTTTACCGCCAGTTTCTATAATGGCATACATGTCGAATTCCTCCTTTAGTTTTTTGAAGTCACACTATTACGGTAGTCATAAGACATTTAAAAACCGGTTCTACGTGGAACGACCTATTACATTTTACTTATTTTTATTTCAAAAGTCAATACTTAACGCTTACCTTGATCATAAACTTGACCAAGTGCTTTAGGTGCTCTAGAATTTTTAGAGAAAAAGGCTAAAATAATGAGTGTAAATACATAAGGCAACATCACATAAAATTCACGATCTAAATCTAAATCACGCAAAATAGGTATGACTGAATAGGATGAGCCTAAGATTCTTAAAAATCCAAAGAATAATGCACCAAATAATACATAGGTTGGTTTCCAATTACCAAAAATCAGTAATGCAATCGCTAAAAATCCAAAACCTGCAACGGTTGCTGCATATTCAGTCGATGATGAAATGACAAAGATACTTCCACCCATCCCTGCAAGTGCTCCTGATATCATGACAGCGATAAAACGGTATTTATATATATTGATTCCTAAAGCATCTGCTGCTTGAGGATTTTCTCCCATCGCATTAATACGTAATCCAAACTGTGTTTTGTTTAAAATATATCTGGCAATAAAAAATAAAAGAATGACAATATAAAATGAGATAAATACACGAGTGAAAAATAATTCACCTATAATCGGTATTTGCGATAATAATGGAATTTCAGCAATTCTGAATCGTGTCGTAAATTGTATTTGTGATCCTCCACCTTGTAATAAACGTGCAACATAAATTGCAAACGCAGGTGCAAACAAATTGAGTGCAGTTGCACTTATAATTTGATTGGCTTTCAATTGAATGGATGCATACGCATGTAGCATTGCATAAAGTGCGCCAAAGATTGCACTGACAACTAATACAATAATAAATAAGAGTTGAGGTGGAATACCAATGCCTTCAATTAGGGCAAGTGTGCCAATTCCTACAAAGCCACCAAAAATCATAATTCCTTCAAGCGCGATATTCGTAACACCACTACGCTCTGCAAACATACCGCCTAGTGCGACCATTAGTAAGACGGTTGCTGGAATATAAGTTTCTTGAATGAGTTGATAAATTAAGCTCATGAGGCCACCTCATCTTTTTTCTTTTTGAATCGTTTAAATAACTTAGGAAGCACAGCTGATATTGCAGACACATAAATAATGACTGAAATAATAATGTCAACGACTTGAGGAACAAAACCATAGATTTGCATGTAAAAACCACCTTGTCTCAAGTGACTTAAAAACAATCCAGCAAATAACGCACCAATTGGCTCTCCTAATCCAAGTAGTGCAACAGAAATGCCATCAAATCCTTCAACAAATATGGTATAGGCAATCGAGATTGTTTTTCCTGATACCAAATACGCAACAGATCCTGCAAGACCTGCAAACCCTCCAGCAATTGCAAAGGATGTAGTAATATTTTTCTTTGTATTCATCCCTGCATAAAGTGCTGCATCTCTAGAAAAACCAGTTGCTCTAAGTTCAAAGCCCAGTGTTGTACGATGGATAATCACATGCGATAAGATTGCAATGACAACTGCAATCCCAAAACCAATATTCGCAGTAGAATTTGGAAATAATCCAAGTGATGGTAATATTGCAGTTGGTAAAATTGCACTTGATCGCGCTGCATCGGCATTGTAAATATTACTACGAATCAGTATAATTAATAAATTCGCAGCAATATAATTCATCATAATTGAAGTGACAACTTCATTGACATTTCGTAATGCTTTTAATAATCCAATGACAAGTCCCCAGACCATACCACCAAATATTCCACCTAATAACGCGACAATGACATGAATACCCGCAGGTAAATTCCATAATACGCCAATATGAAGTGATACATATGCACCCATCATCATTTGACCAGATGCACCAATATTAAACAAGCCTGTTTTAAATGCAAATGCAACAGCTAGTCCTGTCAAAATGATTGGTGCTGCACCATATAACGTATTACCAATCCCAGATGATCCTTGATTGAGTCCACCGGCAATCAGTTGCAAAAACGCAGGTACACTTTGAAGTGGATTAAATGCTAACATAACTAAAAAGCCCATTAAAAGGCCAATTGCAATAGCAATGAATGAAGGTTTTGCAAGTTCAAATACTTTTTTTAGTTGTGTTTTCATACGTGACCCCTTTTGGCACCAGACATATAAAGACCAAGTTCTTGTTGTGTGGTTGTTTTTGGATTAAAACTACCCACGATTTCTCCCTCATACATCACTAAAATACGGTCTGAAAGTTTCATGATTTCATCAAGTTCAAGTGAAAATAATAAAACACCTTTATTTGTTTCTCTTGTTTTTAAGAGTTGACCATGAATGTATTCAATGGCACCAACATCAAGCCCACGTGTTGGTTGTACTGCAATCATTAAATCATGCGTTTTACTCATTTCACGTGCGACAATCGCTTTTTGTTGGTTACCACCACTCATACTTCTTACTGTTGTTGTTGCGCCTTGCTCAGACCTTATATCAAATTGCTCTATTAGAGCATCGGCATGAGTTTTTATCTTATCTTTTTTTAAAAAGTTTTTATTTTGAAATTCATGTTTATAGTATTCTTGAATCATTAAATTGGATTGAAGATCAAAATCTAAGACAACACCATATTTTTGTCTATCTTCTGGAATATGAGAGATGCCTTTTTCATATCTTGTTCGAATAGAATCTTTGGTGATATCTTCACCGTTTAATATGACCTGACCTTCTTTTACTGGTAACATTCCCGTGAGGGCATACACACATTCAGTTTGTCCGTTACCATCAATACCAGCAATACCAACGATTTCACCTTTATAAACATCAAGTGATAGCTTTTTAATTACTTCTTGTGTGCCTTTTAAAACAGTGAGCTCTTTCACTTCAAAAACTTTCTCAGTAGCTTGAACAGATTTTTTGTCGACTTCAAAAGAAACATTTCGACCAACCATTAAATCCGCCATATCTTGCGTGCTTACTTTTGATACGTCATGAACACCAACTTGTTGACCACGTCTTAAAATGGTCACGCGATTAGCAACTGCTTTGATTTCATTAAGTTTATGCGTAATTAATATAATGGTTTTGCCTTCTTTAACAAAGTTTCTCATGATATTCATGAGTTCTTCAATCTCTTGAGGCGTTAACACAGCAGTTGGTTCATCAAAAATTAAGATATCAGCGTCACGATATAGCATTTTAAGGATTTCAACACGTTGTTGTTGTCCTACCGTTAAATCTTTAATGCGTGTATCTAAATCTAAATTTAAATGATATGCATCAATGATTTTGATGAGTTTTTCTTTTGCATGTGCATAATTGATACGATTGAATCGTCCAGTATCTTCGACACCTAAAATGATATTATCTAGGACAGAAAATGTTTCAACTAATTTGAAGTGTTGATGCACCATCCCAATATTAAGAGCATTGGCATCATTTGGGTTATGAATGTCTACTTTTGAACCATCAATTTTAATCTCGCCTTCATCAGGTACATATAAACCAAATAAAATCGACATTAAAGTTGACTTTCCAGCACCATTCTCACCAAGTATGGCATGAATTTCTTGAGGATAAACTTGTAAAGTTACATGATCATTTGCAGTTAAAGTACCAAAGCGTTTGGTAATATTTAACATTTCTATTTTGTAAGTCTGTTTATTCATGACCGCTCCTTTACTTGAGAAAAAGGGGAAAGAATGTTTCTTTCCCCTTTACCAAGTTGTAAATTAAAATATAATTAGCTAGCTGGATTAATTTTAGCTAGTAATGCTGCAGCATCTGAACCATAACCAAGTGCGGTTAAGAATGCTGTTAATTCTGCTGGTGCAAATGGAACAACAACTGTACCATCAACAATGTCAGCTAAGATTGCATTGTATTGAGCTTCGGTAAATGTATTAAAACGGAAAGAATCACCTAATGGTAATGCAACTGCATCTTCAGCAGCACCTAGCACTAATGTTTCTCCACCTTCGAATGTGCCATCAACATAATCTTGTAATGCTTGTTGAACAACAACACCTAAAGCTTTCATTGCTGAAGTAATAACTGATGCAGATTGTGCAGCTTGATCAACGTCAACACCGACAACAAATTTACCAGTAGCTTCATCTGCTGCTGCCATGACTGAGTTACCAGCACCACCAGCTGCGACGTGAATAACTTCAACACCAGCTGTAAACCATGCTGCTGCTTTTGCTTTATGAGCATCATCAGGTGCAAATCCACCTAAGTAGTCATAGTAAGCAGGATCAAATCCCCATGTAGTTGCACCAAGTTCATTTGCTGCATAGTATGCACCAGCAACATAACCTAAACCAAAACGTACAACAGCAGGAACTGCAATTCCACCCATAAATCCTAATTCTCTGAATCCTTCCATAACTGATGCGTATCCAGCTAAGAATCCTGATTCATTTTCTCTAAATAAAATTGAACGTGTGTTTGATGCAACATTAAATGTTGTATAATCCCCAGGATGAGGAACACCATCAATTAAAACAAAAATTACATCTGGATATTTTGTTTGTGCTGTATAAACAGCTGGTTCGAATAAGAATCCAGGTGTTACAACAACTTTTGCACCAGCTGCAACTGCTAAATCAATTGCTGCAACATATGCATCATCAGATACTTCTGTTGGTTTGTAGTATTTGTATGTTAAGTTGTTTTCTTCTGCAAACTCAACAATACCTTCCCATGTACCTTGGTTAAATGACTTATCGTCAATATCACCAGCATCTGTAACCATTGCAATCTCGTAAGTTTGTGCTTCACAAGATGCAAGTGACACAACACCAGCGAGTAAAACAAATAATACTAAAAGTTTTTTCATCCCTTTTCCTCCTATTTTTTGGGCGTTTGCCTTATAAGTATTTTACTTTTATAAGTTGTAAAAAGCAAGTATATAAACTGTAAATTTTTTATACACTTTCATTAGGCGTTTTTTTTGGTTTAAACATATTGAATATTTTACTTGGGAAAATGGCAAGACCCTCTGCAACAACTTGAGGTGTTAAGGCTGCTGCTTCTAATAAAGCCGTTTTTCTAATTGCATTTTGAGTAAGCTCTTTTGAGGTTGTAAATAAATATTCTCTTGTCACAATTCCAATACGTAAAGTAAGTAATGCATTCGAAATTCCTTGAGTCACTGAAGAAATAAAAGGTTTGATGAGTGGAATTTCAGATAATGAATTCATTGTTGATTGCGGTAGGACGTCAGAAATATCTAAATTTTCTAAGCCTTCAGCAACTAATGCTGTCGTGATCACATTGACAGAAAGTTTAGCAAGTTGCTGATAACTTGGTCTAAAGCCTGATAATTCAACAAGTTCTTTGATCATACGTAGATTGACATGCATAATTGTTATAAAGTCGAGTCGCCCATTTTGCGAAATTGCGGTTGACACCATGACAGTTTTCGCATGATGACGCATACGTTTTGCCATTTCTTTTTTAATTGGACCTTGATATATTTTAGATAATACGGGTATGAGGGCTTTTCCATCATGAAGTGAACTTTTTATGTTTGTTTTATCTTCTTCAGATACAAAATCATAATTTAAAATACGTCTTGCACTTTGTCTAAGTAATCTTAAATTCGATCCTTCATCAAGTGATGTTTGAATATTAAATGTTTGCTTAATTAAAATTACATACAAAGGTCGAATTAATAATATGAAAACAAGGATCAACACAAGTCCATAAAAACCATACGCAATATATGGATGAATGGTTTGAAGTCGGTCACCTACATCTAACACGGATGACAGTAACATGAGTAAAAATAAGATGATAAACCCTAAAGCTAATGTAAACCAAAAATATTGTCTTTTTTTCATTTTTCACATCCTCAAAACTATTATAACACTTAAATGATGTGATGTTTCTTTGTTTTCATTGAGTAAAATGCTTTTTCACCAATGATGACATGATCAATGACATGTATTTTTAAAAGTTCACCAATATGCATCAAATCTTCTGTTGCATCAAGATCAGCTTGTGAAGGTGACGCATCTCCTGTTGGATGATTATGTGCAAATATAACAGCTGCTGCTCCTAATTGAATGGCATGCTTAAATAATTCCCTTGGATGAATCACAGAATGATTTAAACTTCCTTTAAAGACCATGACTTTGTCTATGAGTTTTCCTTTTGTATTTAAATATAAGCCATAAACATGTTCTTCTTGAACATGTCCAATTTCTGGATATAAAAGCATATATACATCTTTTGGTTCATGAATCACAATTTCTTCTTGTGTTGTCATGGTGAGTCTTCGTCCAAGTTCAATGGCTGCAATAATGGTGGTTGCTTTGGCTTCTTTAATACCAGAAATACGCATGAGCGTTTGAACATGAATCGTTTTTAAATCTTTTAATGACACAATTGTAGATAAGACATGTTTTGATAATTCAAATACATCTTGATCTTTGGTACCAGTGTGCAATAATAAAGCAATGAGTTCTTCATTTTTTAATGCTTTGACACCTTGTTTTAATAAACGTTCTCTAGGTAAATCTCCATACATAAAAAAACCTCCAACTTATATTAGAGGGTTTCTTTAATTTTACTTCCAATGAATCCAATAAAATGAATCGAACCTGTGCATATGATGATTGAAGATTCATCTTTGATAGATATTGCATAGTGATACGCATCCATTGGATCTTTAATAAAGGGTATGTCATCAGAAGCATGTATGGAGATATCTTGATACCTAGGATCATCAAAAGAGGTTAGGATAATTGTATGATGAGGGTGTTTAAGTTGCTTGAGCATCGAGGTAATATCTTTATCACCTAATACACTAATGATAATTATTTTGTGAGTATCTTTAAATTGAGTCGTTAACGTATGATACAACACATCAATGGCTTCTTTATTATGGGCACCGTCAACGTAAACATTTTCTGAAAGGTTTTCAAAACGTCCTGGCATCGTTGTTTTTTGTAATGCTTGTTGTATATGTTCATTTGAAATGTTGAGCAATTGTCCTACTTCAATGGCAAGTCTCGCATTAGAAGCGTAATGATTTCCAATAAAACTTAATGTGTATCTATCATCTTTATAATCAAAAGTGAGCGGAAAACCTGACGTGATTTCAAAGGGTTTTGTATCTAAAAAAGAAACACAAGCTCCTTTAATTTTAGAAACATAATCTTTAATGAATGGATGAAAAGATGCATCCACAGTTGATAATAAATGACCTTGAGGTTTAACAACCCCTAATTTCTCACTTAATACATCTTCTAAGGTTGGTCCTAAAAGATTTAAATGATCATGACCCACACTGACAATTAAAGCGTAAGTATAGGTTAAAATATTGGTTGCATCTAATCTACCACCAATCCCTGCTTCCATGACGATGGCTTCACAATTTTCTTTAGAGAAAATCATAAGTGCCATGAGTGTTAATAATTCAAAAAACGTAAGCGTTGGATAATTGTCATACACCTTTAACACATCATCTAAACCATGTTCTAAAATGTCATCTGGTATTTCTTTCCCATCAATTAAAATGCGTTCATTAAAACGGTATACATAGGGTGAAATAAACGCACCTGTTTTATAAGTAGTTGATAAAATATTTGATGTCATCATCGTTGTTGAGCCTTTACCATTGGTACCAACAACATGTATTCTAATTTTAGGAAGGGTCAGGTTTAATGTCTTTAAAACATCTTTTAAATGATCTAAATTTGTTTTTGGTTTAAACCTTGGTCGTGATTCAATAAAAGCAATTTTATCTTTTAGTGTCATTTGAGTTTTGAGATAATTGCATCATATTGTATTTGATAAGATGCTTGTTTATCTTTTTCAGTTTGAATTTTTTCAGGGGATGCTTTATTTAAAAAATTGTCATTAGAAAGTAAGGCTTGACTGCGTTTCAGTTCAGCTTCTAACTTTTCTTTTTGTTGCGTCAAGAGTTCTCTTTCTTTTTCTTCATCAATCATGTCTTTTCTTAACACATAACCAATAATGGATGTTGAAGGAATTGGAATGTAATCATCAGTGGATGTTAAAGTGTCAGTAAAAGTAATTGAGGATGCTTTTAAAGAAGCAATTAAATATTCTTCTGATGCTTTTAAAGTCACAAGTAATGCGTTATTTGATGTGATGATGAGATCAAGGGGTTTAAAGACTTGGGTTTCTGCACGTTGATTTCTAAATTTAGTAATAAACGTATCGATGGCATCAAAATGTGAAACTACAGATTCATCTACATCATCTGATTGAGGCCAAGAAGTAACCATTAAGTCATCTTTACCTGTTAAGATTTCATACATACGATCCGTAACAAATGGTACAAATGGATGCATCAGTTTCAATACTGTTTCTAAAACGTAGCGTAAGACATAAGAAACAGTTTCTTTTCTATGCTCATTTTTTAGTTCTACTTTAGCATACTCAATATAAGTATTTGCGTAAACATCCCAAATAAAGTGATATAAGACTTTAGCAACTTCACCAAATTCGTATTTGTCATAATAAAGATCTGCACTTTTAATGACTTGACTGAGCTTGGCTATTATCCCTTGATCCATGACTGAAAACATAAGTTCTTTATGTTCTTTATCATGCTCTGTTGACATATCGACAAACCGTGTGACATTCCAAAACTTATTTAAAAAGTTCCAAGACGACTCGACTTTTGTTTCATCATAACGCATATCAAGACCAGGTGCAGAATTAGTCGTTAGAAAATAACGTAAGGCATCAATCCCGTACGTATCAATAACATCCATTGGATCCACACCATTTCCGAGTGATTTAGACATTTTACGACCGTCTTTATCACGAATGAGTCCGTGAATTAAAACATCCTTAAAAGGGTCTTTTTGAGTGAATTCTATGCCTTGAAAGATCATTCTTGCAACCCAAAAGAAAATAATATCATAACCCGTCACTAATACATCGGTTGGATAGTATCTTTTAAAATCTTCTGTTTGTTCTGGCCAGCCTAATGTTGAAAATGGCCATAAAGCACTTGAAAACCATGTATCTAGAACGTCTTCATCTTGAATCCAGCCTTCACCAGGGGATTCAACTTGAACTTTGACATCACTTTCTTTATACCATGCAGGAATACGATGCCCCCACCATAGCTGACGACTAATGCACCAGTCATACGGTTCAGTCATCCAGTGATCAAAGGTTTTTTTAAACCGTGCAGGTACAAAATTGACCTCTGTTTTTAAAGCTTCTTCTGATAACTTTTTCATGTCGACAAACCATTGTAAGGATAACCTTGGTTCAACCATAATGCCAGTGCGTTCGCTATAACCGACATTATTGGTATAATCTTCAATTTTTTCAACAAGTGATAATGCTTCTAAGTCAACAATCAATTGTTTTCGACATTCAAAACGGTCAAGTCCAACATATTTTCCAGATAATGCGTTCATTTTACCGTCATTTTCCATACATAAAGGCATGGGTAAATTGTGTCTTTTACCGACTTCAAAGTCATTTGGATCGTGTGCTGGTGTGACTTTAACGACACCTGTCCCAAACGACATATCGACATAATCATCTGCGATGATTGGAATTTGTATCGTTGTATTAGGAATATATACAAACTGACCGATTTTTTCTTTAAAACGTGCATCTTCTGGGTGAACCATGAGTGCCTGATCAGCAAACATCGTTTCAGGACGTGTTGTTGCAATGGTCATATGTCCTTTAGCATCAACAAATGGATAGTTAAAATAATATAGTTTTGATTGTGTTTCTTGGTAATCGACTTCGATATTCGATAATGCTGTTTTGGCTTGTGGATCCCATGAAATGATTCTGTAATCTCTATAAATATATCCTTTTTGATACAACGATAAAAAAACATGATTAACAGCATTATTAAGTTTTTGATCTAAGGTAAACCGTTCTTTATTGTAGTCAACTGAAATACCAATGGCTTGCCACTGCTTGCGAATGATACTTGCGTATTCTTCTTTCCACGCCCACGCTTTTTCTAAAAAGGTGTCGCGACCAAGTTCATAACGGTTGGTACCTTCTAATTTAAGGCGTTCATCGACTTTGGCTTGTGTTGCAATACCAGCATGATCCATCCCTGGTAAATAAAGCGTATCAAAGCCTTGCATTCTTTTTCTTCTCACAATGATGTCTTGCAGTGTTTGATCCCAAGCATGGCCTAAATGTAGTTTTCCTGTGACATTTGGTGGTGGAATGACCACACAAAAAGGTTGCTTAGTATGATCCCCACTATTAAAAAATCCACGTGTTTTCCAATGATCATATAACCCTTGTTCAATGGCTTTAAATTGATATGTTTTTTCCATAAGTTTCCCTTTCTAAGGCATACATTTGAATGACTTTTTGTTCTCCTAAATGATCTCGATATTCATGGTGTGTATGAATGAAACCACATTTTTCAATGACACGTTTTGATTGTAGATTTGATGTTATATGACCAACAATGATTTTTTTAAGTTGTATCATTTCAAAGCCGTATTTGAGAATAGCGTGTACTGCTTCTGGCATAATACCAACACCCCAATAATCATTACTTAATGCATAGCCAACTTCTCTTATTTGCAGAAGTTCATGTTCTTTTTTTCTAACGTGTAGTCCAATGGTACCAATAAGTTGATTGGTTTCTTTAGGCGTTATCGCATATACTTCTTTAGATTTAATCATCCACTCAAGAACAAGTTTACTTTCAGACTTATTTTGATGAGGTTTCCAACCTGCCATAGGACCAATCATTGGTCTTTTTGCATAGTCATATAAAGCATCTAAATCTTGATATGTAAGATCACGAATCAGTAAACGTTTTGTTTCTAAAAACATAAACACTCCTTTATAATAAAAAAAGCCATCCCTAACTCTAAGGACGACAATCGTCGCGGTACCACCTTAGTTCCAGTGCGAACACTGACACTTAATGTGTCTTTCACGTAGACATTCGGTCATTGGTTTTTAAAGGCGACATTCATAAGAACTTTTTGTTATAGTCTCAGCAATCTATAACTCTCTGTGTAAAAGCAATCTTATTACTCTTCCTTCTCAAAGACATTATTATTATAACATATCTCATGTTTGTTTCAATATCAATTGATTAAAAGTCAATCAATTGATATAATAAAATGTAAAAAAGTTGTAAAAGAGGCATCATGCTAACATCAATTAGACGTATGGCAACCATATGGTTGATTTTATTTGCATCCATCCTATTATTTGAAGTCATCTTTAAATGGCGTCTTTTTATTGTTGAACTCAATGCGTCTTTTAGCACCATCGTTTTATTTTCTTTGGCATATTCATTGATGTTGTTTTTTTTCTTAGTCTTCTTTCAACCGAAAACCATGAAACGCATCATGCTTGTGATCATGACTGTGCTTACGATTCTTTATTTAAATCAAGATATTTATCATACGATTGTTGAAAACTTTTATTCGGTTCAAATTGCTGGAGATTTCTCTTTAGGGTTATCATTTATTGGTGATGCGTTTCTTGCGTTACGTCTTCATCATCTCTTATACTTATTTCCTATGATTATCGTTATTGTCACCAATCAAGTATTTCCAACGATCTATGATGGTAATCACTTTATATTAAAAATGCCACTTGTCGTCTTGTTATTATCTGTGTTTGTGTTTAATGTGGCAACCTCTCGTATTGATAATACACGTGATACCACGCTCACTGATTATGCCTATAGTGATCGTGATTTATATGAATATGTGTATAATGCACAACTCACCATTAAAAATTTTGGGCTACTTACATATACACAGCGTGACATCTTAAATGCATTTAGAACACCACCACTTTTTATTTCTGAATATGAAGTTCTTATTGAAGATTACTTAAATAATCAACCTACTCATGAAGAAAATCAATATACAGGGATTTATGAAAATAAGAACTTGATATTAATTATGGCTGAAAGTTTTGATTATATGGCCATTCACCAAACATTAACACCCACGCTTTACATGTTAAAAAATGAGTATGGATTTTTTGAAAATTATTATTCTCCACTGTATTACCGTTCAACTGCCGATACAGAATTTATGACTCAAACTGGACTCTTTCCTAATAAAAACGTGACGTTATCGTTGGATTCTTATTTGGAAAATACATTCCCTTACACGTTACCTAAGATGTTTGGTAAAGAAGGATATCGTAGTTATAGTTATCATAACTATATCGATTACTTTTATCCAAGACGCGCATTTCATACGCAAACACTTGGCTATGACATCTATAAAAATGCAAGTGATTTTGGACTTTTAGAAGAACATACAGGTAATGGTATTATCTTTGATCATCAGTGGCAAAAAGATACGGATTTAATTACCATGTCAACGGATGATTTTATAAGTAATGACCCATTTTTTGTCAACTACATTACGGTGAGTCAACATTTTCAATATAACAGTGAGCATGAAGTCGCATCCATTCATATCGATCAAGTAAGAGCGTATGTTGAAGAAACAAATGAAGACATTCCGGAAGTCATGCAATATTACTTAGCAACCGCCATTGAACTTGATTTAGCTGTACAAGAATTAATGGAGACACTTGATGATCAAGGTTTACTTGAAGAAACCGTTATAATGATATATGGTGATCATTATGCGTATGGCTTAGATGAATCCTCCATTTGGGCATATGATACACACAAAGAAGATCAAAATACCATTGATCTTCATAATGTCCCAATGATGATTTATGATTATGATAAGCTTTTGTCTAAGACATTTACTGAATACATGTCATCGATTGATATTTTACCAACGATTGCCAATTTATTTGGATTAAGTATGAATTATCAATACGTCTTTGGTCGAGATATTTTCTCTGAAAGTAATCATATTATTGTGTTTCCAGATTTAAGTTTTGTTTCAAAAGACTTTGAGTATGATGCCTTAACTGAAAGTTATAGAATCTTTAATGAAACATACACCAATGAAACCTTAAGTTCATTATCGTCTTTGTTTATTACAAAGTATCGTTATAATATTTTAATTCTTGAAAATGATTATTTTAAAGATGATGATGACTAAATAAAAAAAGCATGAGATTCATGCTTTTTTTATAAACTGTTTTCAATGACTACTTTTAATGCCTCTAATCCTTCTTTGGTTTCATTAGAAACCATATAGATGTTAGTTGGCATTACTTTTAAAATGGTTTTAAGTTGTGCAGGACGTTTTGTTTTTGGGATTTTATCAATTTTTGTTGCAACTACAATCACTTCTTTTTCATAACGCGCCAGTTGATGAAACACATCAAGATCATCTTTTGTAGGTCCGACTTTAAAATCAATGATCATAATGACTTTTTTAAGGTGCTTTTGTTGCATTAAAATCTCATTTAACATTTCATAAAATGCTTCACGGTCTGTTTTAGAACGCTTGGCATAACCATAACCAGGTGCATCTAGTAAATAAAACGCATCATCGACGATATAGGAGTTAATAGCAATCGTTTTACCTGGGTTTGAAGACGTTCTAGCAAGCTGTTTACGATTGAGCATCGCATTAATAAGAGAGGATTTTCCTACATTTGAGCGTCCTAACATGAAAAACGATGGATGATCATCTAATGTTTCATCATAGCCAGGATACGATTTAATGTAGGTGCCTTGTTTAAAATAAGTCATATCTTATCTTATCACAGTCTTTTATAACTTGGGATTTTATCAGGGTATAACTGATAAATAATACTTCCCATCGCAGTCGCAACTTCACCAAGTGCGGTAATAATCATGGATTGCTTCCCTGGATAGGTGATACCATTCCCACAAGCAAAAATACCTTGAAGGGATGTTTCCATCGATGTTGAAACAATTAAACGACTGTTATCAAGTGCTAAATCATTATTTAAAGGATGTGTTTTGATTGGAATCGTTCCAAAAAACACAAAAACATGATCACAAGTTATTTCTATGTCTTCTTTTGTTTTTAAATGCGTAATAGTAACAGATTCAACAGTGTGGTCGGTAATAGACGCATCACTAAACTTATAAGGCGTATAGACGTTTGCATTTACTTTAATTTCTGATAATAAAGATTCATCACCTCTAAAATCATCTCTTCTGTGAATGAGATGCACCTCAGCACCGTGATTGATAAAATAATGCGCCCAGTCAGTAGCGGTATCTCCACCACCAAACATCACAAGTTTCTTACCTTCATATAGCGATGCATCTTTCACATGATAATATAGATTGTTTAACGTTGCTTCATTTTGAATATTAAGTGGACGTGGGACAAACATACCACCACCATGAGTAATTATTATAAATTTAGATGCAATAGTTTCTTGATGGTTTGTATATGAGATAAAGCCATCTTCTGTTTTTTCGATGCGTCCAATGGATGTCATGAGCTTGATATGACTGTTGTATTTTGATTCAGCCATTTGAGTAAGCATTTGATTTAAAATGGTTTTTCCTAATGTATCATTAAACCCTGGATAATCATAGACGGGTTTATCTTCATACAAGCGTAATTTACCGCCTAATTCAAAAGACGCTTCAACAAGCGTATATGATAACCCTGAATTGGACGCGAGATGACTTGCATATAATCCTGCTGGACCACCACCGATAATGAGTAAATCTAACATATCTTCACCTTTTCTTATTGTATCAAATAAGTCAATAATATAAAAAAAAGACGCTTAAGTCATCCTTAAGCGTTTTATAGTTATTTTAAAGCTTTTAAAAACACATCTGTGACATGTTCAACAGGAATAATAATAAGTGCATCTTTGACTTCTTTTGGAATGTCATCAATATCTTTTTCATTATCTTTTGGAATTAAAATGGTTTTAAGTCCAGAACGATGGGCTGCAATTGCTTTTTCTTTTAATCCACCAATCGGTAAGACATTCCCTCTTAAGGTAATTTCACCTGTCATTCCAACTTCTTTATTCACATAACGCTTAGAGAGTGCTGAATAAATTGCGGTTGCAAGTGTAATCCCTGCGGATGGACCGTCTTTAGGAACAGCGCCTTCTGGCACGTGAATGTGAAAATCGTTAGACTCAAATAACGAGACATCAAGTTTAAGTTCATCTGCATGTGACTTCACAAAGGATAATGCGGTCATCGCGGATTCTTTCATGACATCCCCGAGCTTCCCTGTTAAGACAAGTTTACCGTTTCCTTTATAGTAGGTCACTTCAACAGGTAATGTATCGCCACCAAACGCTGTATATGCAAGTCCTGTAGCCACACCAATTTGTTCTTTTTGGTCAGCTAAATTATGACTAAAACGTTTTTTACCAATAAATGATTCCACGTTTTCTAACGTAATATGAACGGAAGGTACTTTATCAATCAATATGGTTTTAATCGCTTTACGAATGAGTGCACCAATATAACGATTTAGTTCACGCACACCCGCTTCTCTGGTGTAATGTTGAATGATGTAATAAATGACATCTTCATCAAGCTTAAACATCGCATCTTTTAGTCCGTGTGCCTTCAGTTGTTTTTTAAGTAAATGACGTTTGGCAATTTCGAACTTTTCAAGTTCTGTATAACTAGAAAGTTCAACAATTTCCATTCTATCTCTCAGTGGTGCAGGAACATTTTCTAAGTAGTTCGCGGTTGTAATGAAAAGGACTTGAGATAAATCATAAGGTTCTTCTAAATAATGATCAGAAAACTTTTGATTTTGTTCTGGATCTAATACTTCTAACATCGCAGACGCTGGATCGCCTCTAAAATCAGAAGCCATCTTATCAATTTCATCTAATAAAAAGACTGGGTTGACAGTTTGAGCGTCTTTCATGCCTTTAATAATGCGTCCTGGCATCGCACCAACATACGTTCTACGATGGCCACGTATTTCTGATTCGTCTCTTACGCCACCTAGTGATTGTTTGACAAACTTTCTGTTAAGAGCATCAGCAATACTTATGGCAAGTGATGTTTTACCAACACCTGGTGGACCTGCTAAACATAAAATGGTTTGCGGGTTTTGTTTGGTCATGATTTTCACTGCAAGATATTCAATAATACGCTCTTTGACTTTTTCAAGTGCATAATGTTGTTCATCAAGTTTATCTTGAACTTTTTTTAAATCAATATTATCTTTACTTGCTTTTTTCCAAGGAAGCTCAACAATGAGATCTAAATACGTACGAATAACTTGACTTTCTGCCATCGATGCAGGTGTAGACTGGTAACGATTCAGTTCTTGAAGTGCTTTTTCTTCCATGACTTTAGGCATTTTTGCTTTTAAGATTTTTTCTCTTAATTCTTCGATTTCATCTTCTTTTTTTGCTTTATCGCCTAATTCTTGTTGAATCGCACGCATTTTTTCACGTAAGTAATACTCTTTTTGATTTTCATCAATCGAGCGTTTGATTTCATCATTGATTTTTTGTTCTAAATCAACAATCATCTTTTGTTTTGCAATGTCTTCTAGAAGTAGTTTTAAACGTTTATTTAAATGCGTTTCTTCTAAGTATTGATATTTCGTTTGTTCATTAGATTTTAAGTTTAAAACAATGAGATCAACAAGCTTTTCAGTTTCAATGCCTTGTGTGATTTTATCCATGACATTCGACTGTGGTTGTAAAATGGTTTGATGATTTTGTGTGAGTTCATTAATGACCATTTTTACAAGTGTGATTTCTTCTTCTTGATCACCTTTAATTGTTTCATTTTCTTCAAAGTCAACAACAAAATAAGGCTCGGTTAAGAAGTAATCTTTAATCGTCACACGTTTTAAAATATTAAATTTAACTTTATATGCATCATTAGGTAATTTGATTTTCATTCCGATTTTGGCAAGCACGCCAATCGGTTCTAAATCTTCAACAGTGGGATTTTCAATGAGTGGATTTTTTTGTATTAATATAATGACGTGTTGATCAAATGCTTGTTCTGCTTGTTCAACAGCCTTTAATGATATTTTACGTCCAACTTCAATCCGAAAATCATGTTGTGGCATTGGTATCGTGCCCCTAACGATGACAGCGGGTAAACTTGTAGGTAAGTCCATAAGATTGACTCCTTTCATATGTGCTTATAATATAGCATGAAAAAGTTACGTTAGCAATCTTTATGCTTGAGTGCCAATTATTTTTTTACTGCACTTTCAATGACAAGTTCATAGCCTAACTGTGGTAATAAATCTTTTTTAAGTTGATCTGGCGTCACCACTTGTTTCACATAATTTAACTCAAGTTTATGAGTTTCAGCAAGTTTTTGATACTCAGACTCGACTTTTTCTTCAGAAACTTCTAATGATTCAGCTTTTGCAACAGCTTCAAATACTATATTCATTTTGACACGTGATGAAGCATCTTCTTTTGCTTGTGCTTCAAACATTTCTGGTGTCATGCCTGAAAACTGTAAGAACTGTTCATAAGGAATGTTATATTGTTTCGCTTGATTTTTAATTTGATCGATTTGACCTTGTGCCTCTTTTTTAATCATGGATTCAGGAATCTCAACGGTAACACCATCTAATACTTTGGTAATAACATCGTTTTCAAATTGTTGTTTTGTAGACTTTTCTTTTCTATCAGTAAGTTCTTTTAAAAGTGCAACTTTTAGAGTTTCAACTGTTTTTTCTTCTCTATTTAAGGTTTCTACCCAA
>JAURNN010000074.1 GCA_030830185.1 Bacillota bacterium
CATCGGTATTAATAGATGAATATTACCATGAATGGAGGCCATCAGCATTGCTTTTATTTGTGTATAAAATAAATCTTTGTAAGCATTGAAAAGACGAATACCACGTAATCCTAAAAGTGGATTTTCTTCTTTTTTTAAATGTATAAATGGAACATGTTTATCCCCACCTAAATCAAATAATCTAAAGGTGATAATTTTAGGTGTGATTGCTTGGATGATTTTTGAATATAATTGTACTTGTTCATCAAGTTTTGGTGGAAGCAATTTGTCAATAAATAATAATTCTGTTCGAATTAATCCAATACCCTCAACACCATAAGAAGCCATTAAAGATAAATCATCTAGTGATGACATATTTCCTAGTAAAGGAATCACATGACCATCATTTGTAACGGTTGTCTTATTCTTATAAGAGAGAAGATGAATTTGATCATCTTTAATTTGACTTTTCTTCTCTTGATATTTAGATAATGTAGCAGTCGTTGGATTTTTGAGGATTAGATTTTCAAATGCATCCAAAAGAAGGGGTTCATTATTCTCAAATGTTTCTAAGTGATCAACTCCAAATAAAGTTGGAATACCTTTTTGTTTAGCGATAATCGCAGCATGGGATGTTACTGATTGAGCACCTGCAATAATACCTTTGACATACATAGGGTTTAATTGATTTAAAACATGTAAATTTAATGTTTTAAGAATGACAATCACATCATCTTGTATATGTGTGATATCAACAAACGGAATACCTTGAATGACATACATCATTCGTTCATAAAAAGATTCAAAATCATCAATACGATCTCTCATATAATCGTTTTTAGAAGTTGATAAAACAGATATATAATAGTCAAGAGCGATTCTTAATGCATATCCTGCATTCATTTTTTTAGTGATAATATAATGTTTAATCGAATCAATGAACTCTTGATCTAAAGACATCGCATATTGAAAAGAAAGCACGTCATGAGAAGAAGGATCATGAAGTTTGGCTTCAAGTTCTTTTCTAAATGTTCTAAGCGCTTGATCTAAAATCATTAATTCTTTATTTGGATCAACAACAATTTTCAAGGATGGTTTTAAAATGAGGTCATCAATAATAAGTGTTTTACCAATACCATACCCTGAAACGACAGATACATATGAATTCATACATCCTCACAAGTGATATAAGTATCATGATAATAACATGACTTCTTTTCTAAAAAAACAATATTGCATGATTGGTCTAAATTTGATTGAAGATAAAAATTGGGTAATAATTGCCCAATAGGCTCCCCTAATTGGACATGGTCTTTTATATTAACGTACCAATTCACGATATTTTCTCTTGTTTTTAAACCTAAATGTAACATTATCGTAATATCCTTATTTTTAATAAGGATGATATGTTTTGATGCATAAATGGTTTCAATGATGCCTGTAATAGGTGAATAAATGATGTCTTCAGAAGGAACAACAACAAACCCATCACCTAGCAATTTTTGAGAAAATACCACATCAGGTGTCTCGGTGATTAGACGTATATTTCCTTTAAATGGATGTTGATATAAAAAAGACATAATTACCTCACAAGTATTATAAGATAATTTCATGACAATCTTTGATGAAAACGTTTTTAACATTGAAGTTCGAGGTCCTAGTTTGTTATAATGAAGTGAGGACAACGATGCAAACATATGAACAATTAAAAAATCAAATAGAAAAGATAATTGATCCAGGTTTTAATAAAACCTTAAAAGAAGTTCAGGGGATTAAACGATTAGTGATTGATCAAACAGGCATTGTTGAATGTGACTTTTTTTAAAAAAGCCTCAAGAACACGAAGCTCAATTAAAAATAGAAATTATTAAATCAGTAAAAATCACATGTGGATTTCCTGGTATTAAACTTAATTTTTTTCCCTCAGAATTTGTTATAGAAGGTGAAAAAGTCATTAGATATATAGGCATTGCATCAGGAAAAGGTGGTGTTGGTAAATCAACAGTTACTGCACAGCTTGCCTTGGCGTTAACATCATTAGGGAAAAGAGTAGGGATTATTGATGCGGATATTTATGGTGCGAGCATCCCTAATATCTTTCACTTAGAATCTAAACCGCTTGATCAAACGACTGATGAACGACTGATTCCACTGTCATCACATGGCATTGAAATGATTTCTACAACCTTTTTTATGCCTAAAGATAAGCCACTCATGTGGAGAGGACCCATGCTTGGTAAAATGTTAACAAATTATTTTAAAGGTGTCGCATGGCATCAAGATACAGATATTGTTCTTATTGATTTACAACCTGGTACAGGAGATGTCGCTTTGGACATTCATACTTATGTTCCCAAATCACAAATGATCGTTGTGACCACACCTCATCCAAATGCTTCTGATATCGCAGTAAAAGCTGGATTAGGCGCAAAACAAATTGGACATGAGGTTTTAAGTGTCATTGAAAACATGAGTTATTTGATGATTCCAGAACGTCAAGAACCCATGTACATTTTTGGTCAAGGTGGTGGCAATCAAGTCTCAAATATATTAGGTGTTCCTTTACTTGGGCAAATTCAAATCGAATCTCCAACTGATGATGATCTTCATTATGATGGATTCATTTTTGATATATTTGTTCAAATAGCAAAACAATTATAAAAAAAGTGCATTAAGCACTTTTTTGTTTTTTTATACTTAACATCATTAATAAGATACTTAAAACTATAAGATAAGAAGCAATTTCAAATGATAACTTTCTTTGACTTGCATAAATAAGACTTCCTAAAATAGGTCCTAAAATCATACCGAGTCCAATAAATAATTGTCGGATACCCATAATACGACCAAAATCATCATTTGCAAATGTTGAAATATGGCTTTGTTCAAACGGTTGATGCGCTGTTTTTACAATAATATAAATTGAAAATATGGTATACAAACTTATAAGAATTTGATTAAACTGAAAAGTCCACCATAAGGCGAGTGCTCCAATCAGTGTGAACACAAAGAAAGTCAATTTAAACTTCAATTTAAACAGTTTAGGAACAATCAAAAGTGAAGTAATTAAACTAATGAATCCTGTAAATAAAACAAAAGTACCAAGTACACTAGGATCATAGCCTAAATCTCTAAAATAAACATCTAAGTACTTACTGACAAAAGTAAAACTCATCGTAGCAAGTAATAAACCAATGTAAAAAGCCCACTGGTAAAAAGGCATTTTAAAGATAGAAAGGATATGACGATAAAAAGGAATATAACGAGTTTCTTTTTTTATTGTAGGATTTTTTACAAGAATAAATATAAGAAGCGCATAGATGAGTGTCAATAACGATTGAATAAAAAATACATATTGATACGAAGTGGCATGAATCATTGTTTGAAGCACTGATAATTGACCACCTAAAAAATAACCTAAAGAAGCACCTAGAGTAAGTGCACCTCCAAATAAAGCTAAATTTCTACCAACGCGATCTCTTGTTGAGTAAATAAGAATGAGTGCTGCAAAAATGGTAATACCTGATGCTGCACCAATTCCAGAAAATATTCTTGCAAAGACCATCCATGTCACATCTTCAGAATACCCATAAATGAGTTGACCAATGGCATACATGATATTTCCAAGTACAATCCATGTCTTCTGATGACCTTTATCTGAGATGATTCCCCAAAAAGGTGCACCTAAAACAATTCCTAAACTCATCGATGCAAAAAAAATCCCGAACATGACATCATCAATCCCTAGTGAAGATACAAAACTTGGTGTGATTGGATGTGCAAGATTATGGGCAATTCCTTGAATTAATGTTAAGATGAGGATGATCATGATTTCTTTTTTCACAAAAGAATTATAACATTAAAAAGGTGTGTTAAATGAAAAAAAGACTTTATTCAATTACAATCAAAAATATTCATGCAGACGATGGCATTGCTGTATCTTCTACAGGAAGGTCATTACCTTTTAAGTCAACCTTGAAACAAGAAGATGGCTATAATCCTGGTGAGCTTTTAGCATTTTCATGGGCAACATGTTTAGAATCAACATTAAGATATATTTTAGAAATCCAAAAATTAAATTATCGAAGTTATACGGAAGTAGATTTTCATATGGATTTAGATCAAGGCCCTCCTGTAGGATATCAATTTTATTATGAAGCGCGTCTTTACATTGAAACCAATGACATGAACAAAATTGAAGCACTCGTTAAAGAAACGCATCAAAGGTGTCCAATTTCAAAATTGTTAAACGAAAAAAATATTCAGTTACAAGGCATTCCATTAAAAAAAGCACTAATCGATTAGTGCTTTTTCTTTTAACTGACGATAACTTAATATTGGGTTTCTCGCTGCAGTTGCTTCATCTAGCCTTTTCACATAACCATGATGTGGTGCTGTTTTTAATAATTCAGGTGTTTCATGTGCTTCTTTAACAATTTGTTTCATGACATGAATAAAATGATCTAAGGTTTGAAGGGATTCCGCTTCAGTAGGTTCAATCATCATTGCTTGTTTGTAGATGAGTGGGAAATAAATCGTTGGCGCATGAATGCCAAAATCAAGGAGTCGTTTGGCGATATCTAATGTTTTAATGTCAGTGTCACCTTTTAAACCATCATAAACAAATTCGTGCATACAATAGGATGTAAGTGGCATATTAAAGTATGATTTTAATTGAGTTTTAACATAGTTGGCATTGAGAACTGCACGAGGTCCAATTTCAACAAGATTTTCTTTACCTAAAGAACGCATATACACAAAAGCTCTTAAATAGACGAGTGTATTTCCTATAAATCCACCAACTCGGCCGATAGAATTTTTGTTGTTAATACGTTTGAATTGATGATCTTCAAAAACAACTTGAGGATTAGGTAAAAAGTTTTTTAACTCTTTTATCACGCCTACTGGACCAGAACCAGGACCTCCACCACCATGTGGCGTTGAAAAGGTTTTATGCAAGTTGATATGCATAACATCAAATCCCATATCGGCTGGTCTTGCAACGCCGACAAGTGCATTTAAGTTTGCACCATCATAATATAGTAAACCATCTTTGGCGTGTACTTTATCAGCGATGAGTCTAATATCTTTCTCAAAAACTCCAGCTGTATTTGGATTGGTTAACATAAGTCCTGCAACATTGTCATCTAATACAGCGTCTAAAGCTTCTAAATTGACAGTTCCATCTAAGTTCGATTTAATTTCAACAACTTTAAATCCACAAATGATTGCAGAAGCGGGATTTGTTCCGTGCGCGTTGTCAGGAACAATGATGATATTTTTATGATGATTACCCTTTTTTTCATGATATTTTTTTATAATCATGAGTCCAGTTTGTTCACCATGAGCACCGGCAAAAGGATTTAAACTAAAGGTATCCATACCAGTAAGTGTCGAAAGCATCTTTTGTGTTTCATCATAAATAGATAATACACCTTGAATATCTTCATCAGCACTTAAGGGATGTATATCTGTAAAACCTTTTAATGTCGCGAGCTCATCATTGATTTTAGGATTATACTTCATTGTGCATGAGCCTAATGGATAAAATCCTGTTTCAATTCCCATGTTTTTTGTAGACATGTTGATAAAATGACGCATGAGCTCCAACTCTGAAACTTCAGGAAGCAGTGGGTCATCATGTCTAATAAGCTCATTTGGTAACGTAACTTCTTCAAAAGGTTCAAAAATAAAATGAGAAGCACGGCGATCTTCTGTTGATTTTTCAAAAATAAGATCTTGATTAAATGGTCTCATAGGATCACCTCAATCAATGATTGCATTTCATTAATCGTACGTTTTTCAGTCACTGCAAATGTTAATAATTGATTGTTTTGAACATAGGGACCTAAAAACCCATGTCGTTTTAATTCTTGATTAAGTGAATTTGGGTCACCTTTGTATTTTAGTGTGAATTCTTTAAAGTGAGGATGAGGATAAACATCTTCAAATAGTTCTGTTTGCAACAACATCTTTTTAAAATGATACGCACCATTTAAACAAGCAGAAGCAACTTCTTTTAATCCCTTTTTGCCTAATGAAGATACGTAAACAGTCACTGCGAGTGCATTAAGAGACTGGTTACTACAAATATTTGAATTTGCTTTATCACGTCTAATATCTTGTTCTCTTGCTCGTAAAGTCAATACAAACGCTCTTTTACCGTCAACATCTTTGGTCATTCCGCAGATTCGTCCCGGTAATTTTCTAATAAATGCTTGATTGGTTGCAAGATAACCAATATAAGGACCACCTGCTGATAAAGGAATTCCTAAAGCCTGTAAATCACCACAGGCAATATCAACACCTTCATCTTTTGGTGTTTTGAGTAATGCTAAAGATTGACCTTCACGGTTCATAATGAATAATCCTTTTTGATCATGAACACGTTGACTTAAATTGGAATAAGATTCAATGATGCCATATTTATTAGGCGATTGAACAATGATGCCCATGCTATCTGTCAAATGATCTTGAATAGAAGAAAGATCAATATGGCCATCTTTTTCATCAATATCAACTACTTCGATGTTTCTAAAATAAGCATACGTTTTGATGACATCTAGTGTATGATCATTGATTGTTTTAGAAACACATATTTTTGATTTTCCTGTAATGCCATAAGCCATATACATCGCTTCAGCTGTTGCGGTTGAACCATCATACATAGAGGCATTTGAAACATCCATACCAGTAAGTTCAGAAACAATACTTTGGTATTCAAAAATATATTGTAGGGTCCCTTGTGCAACTTCTGGTTGATAAGGTGTATACGAGGTTAAAAACTCTTGTCGAGAAATAATGCTTCTAACAACAGTTGGAATGTAATGGTCAAAAGCACCAGCCCCTCTAAACACTGTGAGCTGATGATTAAGTGCTTGTTTTTCTTGCATCAGTTTGGTGAGTTGAAAATCACCTAATGATTTAGGTAAATCAAAATCACCTTTATATCTTAAAGATTCAGGTATTGCTTGAAAAAGATCATCAAGCGAAGATGCACCAATATCTGAAAGCATTTTTTGTTGATCATTTTTTGTTTGAGGAAAGTATTTATGCATCATTTCACCTACTTTTTAGAAGCTAAATACGTTGCTTCATCCATAAGTCCATCAATATCTAATTGATCGATTTTAAGCGTCATAATAAATGTATGTTCTGGATCTTGATTTAATAATTCTGGTGTATCAAGCAATGCTTGGTTGACAGAAGTCACTTCGCCTGA
>JAURNN010000075.1 GCA_030830185.1 Bacillota bacterium
GAAAATAACGGTAATAAAAGTAATGTTATTGCAATTAAAATTTTTTTCATGTATTCCTCCTACACAATGTATATTAACATGTATATTACTAATATTAAAAATTTAATGATAGCGATTACAATATGCAATCGGTTTCACAAATTATATAATAACTAAAGCGTTTACATTTTTTTACATTTTGTGATATGATATAGCTATCAAATAAAAGAGAAAATCTTTTATAAATAGGAGGAAATAATGAAGAAAGGATTACTCGCTTTACTACTCGTTGCAGTATCAGCACTTACATTTGGTATTAGTGCACTTGGTGCTGGAACTGGTAATTTAGTTATCCACTTTCAAGCTTGGAGTGGAGAATATGATGATCTTGGAAACCATACATGGGCACCAGGATTAAGTCCTAGAGTACGTGATGGCGTGGATGCATTTGGAGCTTATTGGGAATATAATGATATTCCAGTAGGAACTGAAGTGCCTTTTATTGCTGTTTACTGGGCAAATGGAGCACAAGATTGGAGTAGAAAGTTAACAGATGACGTATTTATTCCAGCAAGTGCAATTCAAGAAGATAAGACAGTTCATGTTTATATTTTTGAAGGAATGCTTGGAAATGGAAATGCAAAGGTTTATGTTGCCGATCCAGATAGACACAATGTTTTAGCTGTCTATTATGATCCAGCTGGAGCATATGAAGAAGGACTTGGAATTCATGGTTGGGGTTGGACATATGAAGATGATGCAGAAATCGGTGCTTCACAATGGGGGACACCTTCTCAACTATTTACTGTAGCTGGTCGTTCAGAAGCAGATATTGATGTTTGGGGAATGATGTTATCTGCTAAAGAAACATGGGCAGGATTCCTAGTTTATGGTGGCGATGATGCTACTAAAAAGACAGGAGATTTAAAACCTGAATCAGGCTTCTTTATGAATCATGGTGTAGGTACAGTTGATATTGTTTATATTGTTAATGCTGGTGATGGTGTCACAAATAATTCAAATGTATTTACAACACCTGCAGATTTTCAAGATGAAGCATTTAGTTTTAAACTATTACCTTTTTCACCAGAAGAAATGTCTGGAACATACGCAATTGATCCAAATACACTCGTTGTTAAAACAAGTGCAGCAGTAGCTTCACCTTATGCAGCAGCAACAACTGATGCTGAACGTGTTGCAGCAGAAGCATTAATTACAAGTTGGTTCCAAATTAAAGAAGATTTAGGTAATGGACAATATGGACCTGCACTTGAAATCGAACGTGTTGACTTTGGTAAAACAAATACAACACTTAATACGTTTGTTATTGCACTTGCAGATGGTAGTGAATTAGATAATACTAAAGATTACGAAGTATTCTTTGATACAATGTACCCTGATGAATTAACTGAGGTTAAAGAAATTGCAGTTACAATCAATGTAATATTACCATCTAATACTCCAACTATCCCTGAAACAGTTATTAGTTTAGGTGCAAATTTTGGAGATTGGAATCCAGCGAATGCTGCTATGAAAGCTACAAAAGTTAGTGATACAGAGTATACTATTACATTTAATGTTAGTGTTACAGCTGCATACACTACGTTTGAATATAAATGGACACAAGGTTCATGGGATGTAACTGAAAATATTAACAGTGGTAATAGAGTATTTGTTTTAAGTAATACAACAGATTCAATTACGTTTAATGACGTAGTCACAGCATGGAGTAATGATACTGACGCAACAAATACGAAATATGATGCTACCAGTCGCTTCCCATTTATTCCAACCAATGCATCTGCTTCATTAGCACTTGATTTAGATACAGAAGCACCAGTATTAACATTCGTATCTCCATTATCATTTGTTGGTAAAGCAGCTGATCAAAGAATTATTGAAGTTCCATGGGGACAACCATTTGATCAATCACTTTTCCCACGTTACTCTGTAACAGATAACCGTGATGGAGATATCACATCATTCGTGTTTGTACCTAAAGGTAACATGTCAGTATTAAATACTGCTGAAGAGGGTGATTACACCATTATGTTACAAGTCGAAGATAAATGGGGTAATGTCACTCAAGAAACATTTATCTTTAGAGTAGTGAAAGGCGAATAGGGAGGTTAAATCATGAAAAAAATTATATTATTATTTATTGCTTTAGCATCCGTATTTACATTAGCGGCATGTGGTGAAACTGTTGAAAATAATGGTGAAACCATTGACTTCGGTGATATTTTAGTCCCTTCATCAAGCATCCGTGTTTGGATGGATGATGAAAACGGTGAATATATGGCTGCAGTGATTGAAGAATTTAATAAAGTGTATCCAAATATCGTTGTTGAATTTCAACACATGGGTTCAGTAGATGCACGTGAATTGTTAAAAACGTTTGGTCCTTCAGGAAATGGTGCAGATATTTTCCAATTCCCTCATGACCAACTTGCACAAGCTGTATTAGAAGATTTAGTATTACCTTTACCAAATAGTTTAAAAACCTCATTAGAAGGTCGTTCAGCTCAACTTGGTTTAGATATTGCTACATTATCTTATGATGAAACAAACGGATCTTTTGACCCAACATCACCTAATGCTGTTGAAAGTTTATTTGCAGTACCTCTATCATTAGAATCTGTTGGATTATTTTACAATAAAGATTTAGTTGCTACACCTGCAACCACAATGGAAGCATTACTTGCAGCTGGAGCGACTTGGAATGCAGCATTAACTTCTGATGCGACTGATGATCCTACAAGAACGAATGCACAAGCAGGATACTTCTACTTAGGAACAACATCTCATTGGGCAGATTCATATTTCATGCAACCATTCTATAGTGCTTTTGGTTTCACACCATTTGGACCAAACTTAGATGATGCAAGTGCCGTCGGATTTGCAAATACAGTTGCAGCTTTAAATTTCTTTAAAGAAGAATTAAGACCGATTGTTACCAATGGTGGTGCAACAGATTCTGCAAGTGGTGCAGCAAACTTTGAAGCAGGTAACATTCCTTATGTTATTGGTGGACCATGGAACCATGAAGCGTTCTTAAAAGCTGGTATTAACTATGGTGTTGCGCCAATGCCAACAATTAACGGTCAAAATATGAGAACGTTTGCTGGTGCGATGATGACTGCTGTTTATAAATATTCAGATAATTCAGAAGATGCAATTAAATTTGTTGAATTCTTAACAACAGACATTGCGATGGAATTAATGTATGAATATAAAACAAAACTTCCTGCTTTAGAAAACGAACTATTAGCAACAATTCCTGGCGTATCAGAAGATGAGTTGTTACTTGCAATGGCTGAACAATTAAAAACTTCAGTTCCAATGCCAACCATCCCTCAAGTGACTTACTACTGGGGACCAGGTGAAACAATGATTAAAGATGTTTGGAATAATGATGTTGCAGCTGCAACCGCAGTCGCAACTGCAGAAGCATCTTATCGTGTGCGTTCTGGTTTAGCAAATCAATAAATTAAAAGTTTCAAAGAAATTATTATACTAATTAAGAAGGCGGCAATAACGCATTGCCGCCTCCTTATTAGTTTATAAGGAGCATGAATGAAGGCACTAAGTACAATTAAAGCAATTTTATCAACATTCATATGGGGTTCAGGACAAGCTCTGAATCGTCAATATATTAAAGCTTTATTCTTTTTCATTATTTTTGTCGGATTTGTTGGTACAGAATTATTAACGAGTTCTTATTTCGAAGAGACATCAGCATATACAAAACTGGTTGGTGATGATCTTACTGATACATGGTATCAAGACAATTTATATGCACGTTATTTCAATTTAAAAAATGAAAATAATATACGTGCAAATGGTTTTGATTCTAAAGGATATGAACCTTTTGAAACGTTTTTGAGATCGCTTAATATTCCTGAAAATGCAACAGATAAAGAAATATTAGCTGCACTCAATGAAATTAATATGTTGCAGTTTATTGCAGATGATCTTAGAGAGGCAAACTTACCAACAGTTACAAATTTATCTACACTTGAAGCAGTTTTAGCTTCTGATTTTGATATCACTACAGGTACCCTTATTGAAAGAAGAGGTATTTTATTTTTTGATGAGGATGGAACCTACTATATCGAAAGAAATGTTGAACTTGAAGACGGAAGTAATCAAAAAGAATTTATAGAAACAACCATGCTTCATGGTGGATTCAATGAATCGAACATCTTGTTATCTAACGAGGGACTTGTTCGTTTCGAAAAGCTTAATGAAATTTATGAAATTGAAGATACTTTTTATTTAAGAGTAAAAATAGATGGATCTTTTAGATTTGTTAATTTACTAACAGAAGAAATTATATCAACCATTGAAATGGATAATAACAGAGTTCCAATTGAAGGTCCTATGTATCTTGTAGATGAGACGTTCTATGAGTATTATGAAGCTGGTATGATTTATTTATCTCAACGCTTACAATATGAACAAACGCCATTCACAAGAGTTTTCCGTCAAGCATTATATTATGATTATAGTGCGGATCATCTCGATTATTCTAATGCTGACTTTAATAGACTGATGGTTCGGGTTTATCTCAATTTAAATACTGATCTTAAAGAAACTTTTGAATCTCAATATGATAATTTCTTTTATGATCAAGCAGGATTTTTTATTCGTAGTTATTGGTCTGTAGGGACACTTGGTATTGCACAAAAAGTCAATTTTACGAATCATATGTCATTAGCTGAGGCGCTTGCAGGACAAGGATTAAGTGAAAGAGAATTTTCACTTTTCACGACTCCGGGTTTTCAAATAAGTGAAAATATTCCGATACAAGGTCACGTATCAACAATGATTTTACTAGAAGGTTTAATTGGAGTCATCTCGTCATTATTCTTTTTTATCTTTATGATTTGGGGTATTTTAGATGCCTACAGAGTAAGCGAACAAAAACGTAAAAATGAAAAAGTATTAAAAGATATTGATTATTTTAAAGATGTTTATGAAAGTAGTTACGAATACATCATTTTATCTCCTGCAATGTTTGTTTTGGCCTTTATTTCAATTATGCCAATTGTCTTTGGTTTTATGATTGCATTTACTAATATAGCTGGTAATGAATCGATGTTAGATAACTTTGATTATGTTGGATTTAGAAATTTTATTGCGATTTTTGATTTCTCATCAGGGTTAGGTCAATCATTTGGGCAAGCATTTTGGCGCGTTCTTGGATGGACCGTTGTATGGGCAATTTTATCGACAGCAACCGTATTTTTTGGAGGATTTTTCCAAGCACTTATTTTAAACAGTGAAAAAGTAGTCTTTAGAAAATTTTGGAGAACATTATTTATTTTACCTTGGGCAATACCAGCATTACTTTCTCAAATGGTATTCTCTGTTATGTTTAAAGAACTTGGTTTTATCAACCAATTCTTAAAGGATTTGGGCGTTTATGATATGCTTTTTGATTTAGGAATGTTAGGGGTCAATTACGAAAGTTTATCTGGAATTAGAACTCTCTTTTATTTAGGTTTAGATAATATTCAATGGTTTACCAATCCATTTAATACGACCTTTGTAAGAGGAAGTATTGTCTTAATTAATATTTGGTTAGGATTCCCATATTTTATGGCACTCATGACAGGTGTGATGACCGCCATTGATAAAACACTATATGAGGCCGCAGATATTGATGGTGCTAGTGGATGGCAAAAGATCCGTCTAATTACAATGCCGCTTGTTTTATATTCAACTGCACCAATCTTAATTATGACGTTTTCAGGTAACTTTAATAATTTTGGTGTCATTTACTTTATTACGGGTGGTGGACCTAATGACGGGAAACCATCACTTGGATTTGCAGGAGACACCGATATTTTAATTTCATGGATGTATAAGTTAACTGTAGATTATAGTATTTATAATATGGCTTCTGTGTTCTCGGTATTAATATTCTTATTTGTGGGTTCAATTACTGCTTGGAATTTATCAAGAACCCGCGCATTCCAGGAGGATTAGAAGATGTTATTTCTACAATTATTGACTATATTTTTAATCTTACTTGTCATTTTTGTACATCAATCAACGGTGTATGAATATGCTAGACGCAAAGGATATGAAGGGATTAAACCCGGGCTTATCGGACTCATTCCAATTTATGGTTTGTTTTACTATAAACGTATTGAAAAAAGAAGAAATGTTTCAGATCGAGGGTTAAAAGAAGTTTTCAAACTTAATCATATGTTACAACGAGTTGCTTTATATATTCAAATACTGATTGTTGCAGCACTTGTTATTGTTCCGGTTGTTTACATTTTTGGACTTGCTTTTTCAAATATTCGTTCAGATATTCCAAATCAAATTTGGCCTGAAAATCCAAGTTTTGAGGCGTTTAATTATCTATTTACAGAAACGAAGTTCACCACTTGGTATTGGAATACGCTTTCGATTGCCCTTATCAATATGTTTATTGGTACAGTACTTATTACTGGTGCAGCTTATGTCTTTGCAAGATTTAGTTTCAAAGGGAAACGTGCAGGGTTACTTGGTATTTTAGTTCTTCAAGCATTTCCATCATTTATGGGTTTAATTGCAATGTATGTTTTATTTTGGAGATTTGGATTACTTGGACAACCTAGAGCACTTTCTATTTTATATATTGGTGGATCGATTCCTGGAAATTTATGGCTTATAAAAGGGTTCTTGCAACAAATTCCAAAAGATTTAGATGAATCAGCGATGATCGATGGTGCGAATAAGTTTCAAATTTTCTGGCACATCATCCTACCGCTTTCTGTACCCATCTTAACATTTGTTGCAGTGACCATGTTTATGGGTCCATGGATGGATTATATTTTACCAGGTTATTTACTTAATTATTATCCTCAAAATGCGCCAGCAGGTTATGATGTCACCAATCAATGGACACTTGCGGTTGGGTTATTTAGATTCATTACTGACTTGAATTATATTCACTATTCTGCCTTTGCAGCAGGTGCGTTACTTGTGGGTATACCAATTACCATTCTTTATATGGTCTTCCAGCGTTACTTAATTGAAGGTATTATGGCAGGTGCAACGAAAGGTTAATTAAAAAAGGGTAATTATTTACCCTTTTTTTTCATGTGAAACCGTTATTAGAAAGCCATTTTAAGCCTTTTTGTGTTAAAATATAGTTATATCAATGAAGGAGAACACCAATGCCTCAACTTACAATCAAAGAAAACTTTATCAGTCAATTACAATCACAATTTCATGTCGATATGAAATCTTCTCGATTAGAAGAGCGTTATCAAGTATTAGCATCGCTAGTTCAAGAACGCTTAAAAGCACTACATGCTACTACTCAAGAACAAATTAGAAATCAACATCTTAAAAAAACAATTTATTTTTCAATGGAATTTTTAATGGGTCGTATGATTACCAATAATTTATACAACTTAGGCATTTATGAAGATGTTAAAGCGTTATTTGAAGAACATCACTTCGATATTAATGAAGTTGAAAATTTTGAGACAGATGCAGGACTTGGAAATGGTGGACTCGGAAGACTCGCAGCATGCTTTTTAGATTCAGCAGCAGCGCTTAAACTACCATTATATGGAAACAGTATTCGTTATACTAAGGGTTTTTTTGTACAAACAATTGAAAATCATAAACAACATGAATATCCAGATCCATGGTTAGATAAGCCATATCTTTGGGAAGAAAGAAAAGAAGATGAAGCCATTGACATTCCTTATTATGGATATGTAGAGCACACTCAACTAAAAAATCCGATGTGGGTTAAAGCAGTTCCTTATGATATGTATATTGCAGGAGATCAAAATGGTGTCGCAACAAGACTTCGTTTATGGTCAACAGAACCTAGTGATAAACAAAAACATCAAGATAAAGACTATTTAAACATGGTCAAAACGATATCTGAAGCACTTTATCCAGATGATTCAAAAGATGAAGGAAAAACACTACGTCTTCAACAACAATATTTATTTAGTGCAGCAGGTGTTCAAAATGCCATTAGAGAACATAAATCGTTTGGTTTAGATTTAAAATCGTTACCTGAACACTATACATTTCAACTTAACGATACCCACCCAGCTGTTGTGATTCCTGAAATGATGCGTATTTTAATGGATGAAGAAGGGTTTGGTTATGATGAAGCATGGGATATCACAACAAGAACATGTGCATACACCAATCACACCATACTTTCTGAGGCTTTAGAAAAATGGAATAAAGTTATTTACCGTAACTTATTACCACGTATTTATGAGATCATTCAAGAAATGAATCGTCGTTTTAATATTCTTGTTAAAGAAGATGGTCGATTTAATGAAAATGATCAATATTTATTACAATTGATTGGAAGCAATCATGTTCGAATGGCAAATATTGCAATTTATGGTTCATTTAGCGTGAATGGTGTTGCAGCCCTACATACAAATATTTTAAAAGAAACGGAACTTCATCGTTTTTATATGTTATTTCCAAACAAATTTAATAATAAAACCAATGGCGTTACCCATCGTCGTTGGCTTATCCAAGTCAACCAAGAGCTTATCCATTTAATTGAGAGTAAAATTGGTGGTGATTTTAAAAAAGATTTGACACATTTAAAAAAACTTGAACAATTTAAAGATGATGTTGATTTTTTAAAAGCGATCAAAGAAGTCAAACTTAAAAAACAACAACAACTTATTCAATACATTAAAGACAAAGAAGGCGTTACACTTATCGATGGTGCGATTTTTGACATTCAAATTAAACGTCTTCATGAATATAAGCGCCAACTGATGAATATTTTACATATTATTCATGTTTATTTAGAACTTAAATCAAATCCTTCATTTAAAGAAAATTATGTCCCACACAACTTTATTTTTGGTGCAAAAGCAGCGCCATCTTATGCAATGGCAAAAGAAATCATTGAACTTATTAGTCGAGTTTCAAGTGTGATTAACAATGATGATGAGGTTAATCATTTACTAAAAGTCGTTTTTGTTACCAATTATAACGTGACGTATGCAGAAAATCTTATTCCAGCTGCTGATATTTCAGAACAAATATCTACTGCAACAAAAGAAGCAAGTGGAACAGGAAATATGAAATTTATGATGAATGGTGCCATTACCTTAGGAACCTTAGATGGTGCAAATGTTGAAATTGTTGAAGAAGCTGGAGACGATAACGCAATTATTTTTGGTCTTAATGCTGAAGAAGTGACGAATATTTATAAAAATAACCATTATCAACCCAAAGCAATTTATGATCAAGATGAGCGGTTAAAACGTATTTTTGACTTTATAAGAACACTAACAAATAACCCACAACACTTTGATTTTATTTTAAGCAACTTATTAAATAACGATTACTTTTTAGTACTTAAAGATTTTAATGCCTATGTATTAGCACATGAAACTGCAAATGAATGGTTTAAAGACCCACTTTCATGGGCAAAGAAAACATTAATCAATATTGCAAACTCATCTTTCTTTTCTTCTGATCGTACGATTAAACAATATAACACAGATTTTTGGCATTTAAAAGAAATTTAAACGTTGGAGGCCGTCATGGCAAAAAACACAAATCTCGAATTAAGAAATCAAGTCATTTATCAAGTTTATCCAAGACAATATTCTAAAGAAGGCACATTTGAAGCATTGCGTAACGATTTAGACCGAATTGTTAAATTGGGAGTTTCCATTTTGTATTTACTACCCATCCATCCAATCGGGCATGTTGGACGTAAAGGAATCGATGGGTGCCCATATTCAATTTCTGATTATTATGGTATTGCTGAAGAATTAGGAACAATGGAAGATTTTGATAGACTTGTTTCTGACGCACACCGAAAAGGTTTGAAAGTAATGTTAGATATTGTTTTTAACCATACATCTAGAGATTCAAAACTCACAAAAGAGCATCCAGAATGGTTTTATAAAAATCAAGATGATGGGTTTGCAAATCGAATCGGTGAGTGGTCAGATGTCACAGATTTAACCTATCAAGATCCAAAACAATGGTCTTATTTAATTGAGAACCTCATTTTTTGGGCTAACAAAATCGATGGCTTTCGTTGTGACGTTGCACCGATGGTTCCACTTGCATTTTGGGAAGAGGCTAGAAAAGAAGTCGAAAAAGTATCACCAAATCATATTTGGTTAACTGAATCTGTGCATCCTCAATTTATCCAATATATACGTTCACTCTGTCATCAAGCTCATAGTGATGGTGAGATGTATCAAGTATTTGATATCGGTTATGATTATGATATCGATGATGAATATGAAGGCTATTTAAAAGGTAATGTTTCATTAAAATCCTATATTGAAGCAGTTGAGAAACAAGACTTTATGTATCCAAATAACTACATTAAATTACGTGCTTTTGAAAATCATGATAAGTCAAGATTAAGATCAAAAGTTCAAGATGATCATATGTTTAAAAATATGCTTGCGATGAGTTTCTTTTTCAAAGGTACACCGATGCTTTATAACGGTGTTGAAGTCATGTCAACTAAGCATTTAACGCTCTTTGATAAAGATCCGATTGATTGGCAAGAACATGATGACATCACACCTTTTTTAAAAACATTGATTCAGCTCAAAAAACATCCATTAAATAAAGATGGACATTTTAAAGTTCATTTTAAAGAAGGTGGCGCAGTTTTATCTTATGAAAAAAATGGGCTTAAAATGGTAGGACTATTCAATATAGAAGGTGTCACCCTTCAAAACATCCCATTAGAAAAAGGCACGTACTTAAATGAAATAACTCAAGAAAATATTGAACTTGACGGCACCTATTCAGGAAATCATCCTGTTTGGATTATCACTTCGTGTTAGCTTTTATTGACGATCATAATTACATACGTATAGAATTTGATGGATACATCCATGATGTATCCCTTTTAAACATGCCATGCAGATTTGATAAAAAGTTAGGACACAATCAATTCTTCATTTCAGAGGAGTCAATTCCTCTTCAACAAGCAGATCGCATGATGATTAATGGACAGTCGGTACCTCTTCAAATTGGATTGGTCACCTTAACGGATCACTTTAATAAAACGTATCAATATGACGGACCGCTTGGTGCAATCTATCATCCAGAATACACCGATTTTTATGTGTATAGTCCAGTTGCAAAAGAAATTAAACTCAAGATAAAAGGTCAATTGTTTCCTATGACTGGTGATGGTATGATCTATCATACGCGTATCGAAGGTGATCTTGCTTTTGAACCTTATTTTTTCGATGTAAGGCTTGTTGATACATTTAAAAAAGTTCAAGATCCGTATTTAAAGATGACCGATACCGTAGATGGTGTGGTCATTCCAAACTACTATCAAACAAATAAAGCACATATTAAACAAGACAAAAAAGAGGCCATCATTTATGAAGCTCATGTACGTGATGTCACGCAAAATTTAAATATTAACAATAAAGGTCTTTTTCTAGGGTTACTTGAAAAAGATGAAACAAAAGGATTTTCATTTATAGATTATGCTCACAGTTTAGGTGTAACCCATATTCAGTTACTTCCTATTTTTGATTTTGAAGGTGTTGATCCCATTTATAAATCTAGATTTTATAATTGGGGTTACAATCCAAAACATTATTTTGGCTTGCAGCCATGGTTTTCATCTCAACCTACGCAACCTAAAGAAACTCTTTTGGAAGCCATTCAAATGATTGATGCCATCCATGAAAAAGGACTTGGTGTCATTATGGATGTCGTCTATAATCACGTTTTTGACATGGAAACATACCCTTATGATGATCTTGTTCCCGGATATTTCTATCGACATGATGATCAATATCAAAGAAGTAATGGTTCATATTGTGGAAATGAAGTCGAATCAAGACGATACATGGTAAGAAGACTCATCTTAGATAGTCTTATTCATTTTATTGAGACATATGATATTGATGGCTTTCGATTTGATCTCATGGGACTTCATGATGTAGAAACAATGAACCTCATTTATTTAAAACTTTCATCAATTAAGCCTGAAATTTTTATCTACGGCGAAGGATGGCACATGGGTGAAGTCCTAGAAGATCATGAAAAAGCATCTCAAAAAAACCATCAACTCATGCCACATATCGCACATTTTAACGATACATTTAGAAATCAAGTCAAAGGTGAATTATATGGTAAAGAACTTGGTTATGGGACAGGTGGAGTAGTCGATTTAGAAGACTTAATACGACTTTTAAAAGGATCACCACACGTCTTTAAAGATGCTTCTTATAGTATCAATTATGTTGAATGCCATGACAACATGACGCTTTTTGATAAATTATTAAAAGATGGTCATGAACCATCACTAGATAAGACATACCAAGATTTTACCAATGCGCTTGTCATGATCAGTGAAGGCATCACTTTTTTTCATGCGGGTCAAGAAATGTATCGTTCAAAACAAGGTATTGAAAATTCATATCAATCTTCAGATGAAATCAATCAATTGATTTATGATATCGGCCCTCACACAGAAACGTTTCAAAAACTTACTACATTTAAAAAACAAACTGTAAACATGTCACGCACCTATAACATCAAAGATCAACATATCTTTATTAACATCAAAGATGATCATACCTCATATGAGGTCATTATTAAAACCACTTTGACCCCCTATACAATTTCAACATCTTCATGTATACTAATGATATCAACTGCGCCTGTAAAACAAGGTAATCAACAAGTGGAATTAAATACAATAGGTGTCTATATATTTAAAAAGAAGGTAAGGTAAACATATGATCCATGATGCGATGATGGCGACATTTTTTGAAGGGAATCATCATCAACTTCATCAATTATTTGGTGCACATATCATCGGTGAAGAAACAGTATTTACAGTCTATGCACCGAATGCGAAACAAGTTAAATTGATTGCAAGTTTTAATCACTTTATAGGTGATCAACATGTCATGCATCAAATTCATTTTCAAGGTGTTTATCAAATTAAAGTCCAAGGTCATCATCAAGATGCGATTTATAAATATGAGATTTTAACGTTTGCAGGGACAGTTTTACATAAAGCTGACCCTTTTGCTTTTTATGCTGAAAAACCACCTCATACAGCTTCTAAAGTATTTCAATTAGAAGGGTATCAGTGGCAAGATCAACAGTATTTTAATCAAAAAAAGCAATCTTATGATCAACCGATGTTTGTCTATGAAGTTCATTTAGGATCATGGCGTAAAGAAGACGGTAAGTATTTAACTTACCAACGACTTGTAGAAACTTTGATTCCGTATGTGAAAGATCAAGGCTTTACACATATTGAATTAATGCCGGTGTACGAACATCCTTTTGATGGTTCATGGGGATATCAAGGGACAGGCTACTTTTCAGCAACGTCTCGCTTTGGAAATCCTCATGATTTGATGTATTTTATTGATCAATGTCACCAACAAGGACTTGGTGTCATCATGGATTGGGTCTTAGGTCACATTTGCAAAGATGCACATGGTTTATCTTTTTTTGATGGCACGCCACTTTATGAATTTGACGATCAGCTACGAAGAGAAAACACGACTTGGGGAACAGATAACTTAGATTTTTATAAAGGAATTACAAAAAGCTTTATGAAATCAGCATTATCTTTTTGGGTCGATTATTACCATGTTGATGGCTTTCGAATTGATGCCGTTTCTAATTTATTATTTTATTTAGGGAATCCTAATATTGGCACGAATGAAGGTGCCATTCAATTTCTAAAAGAAGCGTCTTCGATGCTCTATCAAAAAGATGATCGCATTTTATTTATGGCAGAAGATTCAACTGATTTTCCAAAAGTTACGCATCCACTTAAAGATGGTGGATTAGGGTTTAATTATAAGTGGAACATGGGATTTATGAATGATGTTTTAAGATATTTTAAAGAAGATCCTATCCATCGTAAATATCATCATCATAAAATCACATTCGGATTAATGTATGCTTTTAATGAATCATTTATCCTTCCTTTTTCACATGATGAAGTGGTTCATATGAAAGGATCATTGATTAATAAAATGCCTGGAGATTACTTTCAAAAGTTTGCAAATTGGCGTCTTTTACTCGGACTACTCACAACTCATCCAGGAAAAAAACTTTTATTTATGGGTGGTGAATTTGCACAGTTCAGTGAATGGGCATACGAGAGTCAATTAGATTGGCATTTATTTGACTATGAAGCCCATCAAAAAGGCAATCAATTTTTTAAAGATTTACTTCAAGTTTATAAACATCATGATGCATTTTATCAAAGAGATTTATTTTATGATACCTTTGAATGGCTTGTTGTGGATGATCAAGACCAAAGCGTCTTTGCATTCATGAGACATTCAGAAAACAACCACATGCTTGTTGTTTTAAATATGACACCAAATGTTCACCATGGATATCAAATTGGTGTGCCACTGAGTGGCGTTTATGAAGAAGTTTTGAATAGTGATCACGA
>JAURNN010000076.1 GCA_030830185.1 Bacillota bacterium
ATATCTTGATGATCAAAGCTACATCAGTAGATACATGCAAACCCACGAGCATTATGGTCCTAATAAATGTTTGTTTGAACTCATGAAAAAAGGGATTAATAAAACTGAGATTTTAGACATATTAAAAACCATTGATTTTGATTCGAAACTTCAAGATGTCATTTCATTATGCAGTAAAAAAAATCAAAAGTTATCTCATCAGAAAAAACTTCAAAAATGTTTTGTGCAAGCAAGTCAATTAGGATATGAACAAAGTCAAATTCAAGCCGCTTTAACGAACATAGAAAAAGCGCCAATCGATGAAGCAACGTCTTTACAAACATTTTTTATAAAAACGTCAAGAAAACTCAAAGGGAGTCCCTATGAGAAATGTCAATCATGGATTAAAAAAGCAATGCAACAAGGCTACCGCTATGAGGATGCTAAAATATATTGTAAGGACATAGATGATGAAACGGCTATATAACGCTACATTTTATACAATGAATGAGATGGAAACACTGAATGAACTCTATATTGATGAAAAAGGGTTGATTGTTGATGCACCAAAACAAGATGTTGACATTGAACATATCGATATGCAAGGTCAATTTATTTACCCTGCATTTATTGATTGTCATTTACATTTAATGGGTTACGGTCAATTTTTATCTAGACTTCATGCAAAAGGTATTCTTTCTAAAGAAGCCCTTATCCAATTCATATCTGATCATATGAATCCACACATGATTTATATTGAGCATTATAAACCGTGGATGAATATTCAAAAAGCTGATTTAGATCTGATATCTAAAGAAATCCCTATTTATTTAAGACATGAAGATTATCACGGGATGACCTTAAATTCAAAAGCACTCGAAATCATGGATTTTATTTCTGAAGACGGTATTTTAAAAGAAGAAGATGCAACCAAAGCACTTCAATCCATTCCTAAACATGAGATAGAGACACTCACAGCTTTTTTACTTAAAGCGTATCATCAACTGAATAAGTATGGCATTATTGGTGGACATAGTGATGATTTATATTATTTTAATGGCTATCACGATACGTTAAAAGCATTTTTTTATGCGAGTCAAAAACACCCATTTTATAATCATTTACTTGTACATCATCGTACATTACATGATCATGTCAACAATCCAATTGTTCAAAATGATTTTGTTGAACTTGGTGCGGTAAAAATGTTTTATGATGGGACAACAGGATCTAAAACAGCACTTATGTCGACACCTTATATTGATCAAAGCTTTGGTATGCGCATCATGGATAAAGATGTCTTTAAACATCAAGTGAAACTCGCAAGAGAGGCACACATGCCAGTTGCGGTTCATGTCATTGGTGATCAAGGGCTATTAGAAGTTGCTGAAATATTAAATGAAATCCCTGTTAAAAAAGGACTTTATGATCGAGTGATTCATGCTAGTTATGCAAATCGAGAAGCCATTCAATTACTTAAAACATTAGATGTGTTTTTAGACATTCAGCCTCAATTCCTAACAACAGATCTTCCTCAAACATTAGATTTATTTGAAACCCCTCCGAAAATGGTTTTTCCATTTAAAACCTATCATGATGAAAACATTTTATACGGGTATTCATCAGACGCACCAGTTGAAGACCCCAATCCATTACTCGGTATGTTTGCGGCGATTACTAGAAATATTGGCTATACGTATCAAGAAAGTCAAAAAATGACAAGATATCAAGCGATTAAAGCATACACTACCCATGCTTGGATACTTTCAAAACATCATGGCGGGTACTTAAAAAAAGATTATCCAGCGCATTTAGTGGTTTTTAAAAAAGATTTATTTAAGATTGAAGAGAATGAATTTAAAACGTTAAAAGTTTCACAAACTTGGATGTTAGGAAAAAACATTTATCAAGCACCTTAAGGTGCTTTTTTAATTGAAGAAGATTATGTAAAACATAGTCTTAAAATAACCTTACCTTGCTTTGATTGATACAATGTATATATAGAGAGAGGTTATGATGTTACAACTACAACATATTAGAAAAATATATCCATTGAAATCAAATGATGTCGTTGCATTGAAAGATGTCACTCTTTCTTTTAGAAAAAAAGAATTTGTGTCTATACTTGGACCTTCAGGTTGTGGTAAAACAACGATGCTAAACCTCATTGGAGGATTAGATCGATACACATCAGGAGATTTAAAAATTGATGGCATTTCAACAAAGGATTTTAAAGATTCAGATTGGGACCAATATCGTAATCACCGCATTGGATTTGTATTTCAAAACTATCATCTCATTCCACATTTAAGTGTTATTGAAAACGTTGCACTTGCATTAACATTATCAGGAGAAAATAAAGCAAGTCGTTTAGAACGTGCAAAAGAAGCATTAATCTCTGTTGGATTAAATGATCAACTTGTAAAAAAACCAAACCAATTATCGGGTGGACAGCAGCAACGTGTTGCCATCGCAAGAGCACTTGTTAACGATCCAGATATTATTTTAGCGGATGAACCAACAGGTGCAATTGATTCAAAAACCTCTACGATGATTATGGATTTACTTAAAGAGATTTCAAAAACGAGACTTGTCATTATGGTGACACAAAATCCAGATCTTGCAAAGAGATATAGCGAACGTATTATTGAATTTTTAGATGGTGAAGTCATTGGAGATTCCAATCCTTTGGAATTGATTGCGAGTGAAACTTTAACTCACATTAAAAAGAAAACAGCGATGTCATATCTCACCGCACTTAGTTTATCTTTTAGAAACTTACTTACTAAAAAAATTAGAACAGTGATTACTGCTTTTGCAGGTTCAATCGGTATTATAGGAATTGCGCTTATTTTATCAATTTCAAATGGTTTTCAAATATATATTACCAATGTTCAACAAGAATTACTTTCAGCAGTTCCTATTACCATTGAAGAACAAACATTAATACTACCGGATTCACTTCCAACAGGTCCTCCTATTTTTCAAGAAACCAATCCATTACCATTATTTCCAACTGGGTTATTTGTGACACCGTATACACCTGTTCAACAAATCTCAAACTATAGTCATTTTAATGTCTTAACCGATGATTATATGACATATTTAGAGGGATTAGATCCTTCTTTATATCAAGACATGACGTATCGTTATGATGCCGAACCACTTGTATTAAGAGCATCAGAAGAAGGCGATATTAGACGTATTTCATCAGGTAGTATTCGTATGCGTCAACTCAATACTGATAATCCTGATTTAATTGATAGTCAATACGATGTCTTATACGGACGATTGCCAGAAGATGATGCACTTGAAATGGTGATTATCGTTTCTAATCGTAACCAATTGAGAGACTTTATTTTAGATAATTTAGGGTTTGATGGAGAAGATGAAATTTCTTTTGATGCCTTGATCAGTATGAATTTTAAACTCGTTCATAGTGGTATTTTTTACCAACAAAATGAAAACGGGAAATTTTACTCAGATGCAAATATTGCTTACAATTCAGAAGAAGCTGTTGATTTAAAAATTGTTGGGATCATTCGTATTCAAGAAGGTGTCGATTCAGAATTACTAAGTGAAGGCTTTGGATATACTCAAGCAGTGATGGATCATATTTTAGAAGTCTCAAAAAATGCGCCGATCATTGAAGCTTTAAATTCTAATTTAGAAGCTGGCGGAGTTGAAGGACCTTATTTATCTGTCTTTGATGATACAGTTTATGAAAGAAGAAGCGATGTCATTAATTTACTGCAGTTTTTAGGTGCTGAGCAATTTCCAAGTCGAATTACGATCTATGCCAATGATTTTTCAGCGAAAGAATCAGTTTCTAGTTATTTATCAGCATATAATGATGATATTCCTGATAGTGAGGTGTACAGGAAAATTATTCATACGGATTTCACGCAAACACTATCATCGTATTTATCTCAAATTGTGACGAATATTACCTATTTACTTGTTGCTTTATCAGGAATCTCTTTACTAGTTTCATCAGTTTTAATAGGGATTATCACCTATGTTTCTGTCATTGAACGAACGAAAGAAATAGGTGTGCTTCGTGCCATTGGTGCACGTAAAAAAGATATTTCAAGAGTGTTTAATGCAGAAACAATTATTATTGGATTTTTATCTGGATCATTAGGAATTTTAGTGACAGTTTTATTTAATCCAATCATCAACAGTTTAATAGAACGATTTGCTGATATTAAAAATATTGCTGTCTTAAATCCTTTGACAGCTCTGATCTTAATTGTCTTAAGTATTGCATTAACCTTGATTGCCGGCTTTATTCCTGCTAAAATAGCATCGAGAAAAGATCCAGTGGTTGCACTGCGTACGGAGTAATATGACAATAGAAATTTGGTTTGATTTTATGTGTCCTCAAAGCTATTTACTACAAATGTCTTTTGTTGAAGCTTTGAAACAATATCCAGATAAAAACATTGATGTTTTATATCGAAGTTATGAAATGATTCCTGGAATGGAAGAACACTCAGAAACCTCACTTTATGATGTGATTGCAAAACATTTACTCATAGAACGAGATGAAGTAGAAGCTTTCTTTAAAGACTTCCCTATCATACAAGATCAAAAACCATATCCAGTCTCTCATATTCATAGACTTTCACATTTAGCAAAAATCAACCACCAGCAACATGCATTTATAACAACAGTGTTAAAAGATTATTATGAAAATCATGTCAATGTTAGCGACCATCAGTATTTACTCAATACGTGTCTGAATCTCGGTATCCCACAAGATAAAATACTTGAAGTTTTACAGTCAAATAAATTTCAAATGCAAGTGGACTCAAACCGTGAAAATGCCATAGTTAAAGGCATTCATCGTATTCCACATATGAGAATTAATGGGATTCAACCCATGTATGGATTTCAAAAAGTAAATCAACTCATTCAAGCATTTGATTATGCGAAGCAACTCGAGAAAAGAAAAGACGTGTGTGATGATGACACATGTGCAGTTACCAAATAGGCCGGGACGTGGCGTAGCTTGGTAGCGCGCTTGGATGGGGTCCAAGAGGTCGCAAGTTCAAATCTTGTCGTCCCGACCATAAAAAAAGGAGAAAACATGTCTGTTTTCAATTACGAAGTAGAAACGTATAAGCATGAAAAAGTATCACTTAAAACCTATCAAGGAAAAGTATTATTGATTGTTAATACTGCACCGAAATGTGGACTTGTTGGTCAATATGAAGGTCTTCAAAAATTATATGAAACATACAAAGATCAAGGGTTTGAACTCCTCGATTTCCCTTGTAACCAATTTATGAATCAAGCTTCTCAAAGTAACGAAGAAATTCAATCTTTTTGTGAGTTATCCTACCATACGACATTTACAACGTTTGCTAAAATTGATGTCAACGGTAAAAACGCACATCCTTTGTATCAATACATCAGACAACAAGCACCGCTTGATCGTGATGGACAAGGTAAGTTAAAAAAAGGATTAATTACTAAATTAATGGGTTCTAAAATTAAGTGGAACTTTACTAAATTTTTAGTGAATCAACAAGGTGAAGTCATTTATAGATTTAGTCCAACCGTTCAACCAGAAAAGATCGCACCATTTATTGAAACCTTATTAAAACAAAAGGCCTAACAGTGTTAGGCCTTTTTTATTATAGTTTTTCTTCAAAGGATAAATGATAATCTTCATATAAAGTAACATCTAAGTTACCATTCATATCGCGGATCGCATCAATTAAAATTTTAGGATCATCATCTTTTTTAACAATAATTTTATAAGTGAGTTTAAAAAGTGTCCCAAATTCAGTAGACTTGACTTTATCAAGCTTAAACGATTTTGTATGTTTTTTTAAGACCTCATCAACAACACCTTTTAAATTCATTTGTTCTGGAATATAAAATACAAGTTTTGCAAACGAGCGTGTTTGTTGAAGTAAAAATTGTGATAATAGCGCTAGTACAACAGATAAAAAAGTAGTAATGATAATACCCATGAGTATGTATCCAAGCGCAACTGATAAACCAATGCCAACAGATGCAAGAATAAAGCCCAAATCAGAAGAATCATTCATCGCAAGTCTAAAACGTACGAGTGTAAAGACGCCTGCTAAACTAAATGCACGTGCTAAATTATTAGAAACAAGTAAGACAATAATACTTACCACGAGTGGCATAATGAGTAGTGTAAACAAGAAACTCTTATCATAACCATCTTTACGATGAGACATATGATAACTAAAAGCAAGCATGGATCCTAATAATGTTGCCATAAATAATACAATAAGTAGTGTTGAAATGGTGAGTGGTTCTAAAGTTAATACCCAATAAATCGTTAAAGACATAATGTTTCTCCTTTATTTTGTTGTAAAGATAATCCTATTTTAGAAAGTGACCTACTATACATATGGTGTGATGATAAATAATGAGAAAGATATCTTGGAAGTGATTGATCGTATTTAATCTCTAAAATCACAGTACTAGAATCAAATAATGATTTCTTTTCCGATTTGAATGTATAAGAGACATCATAATCAAATGTAATACGTAAGTTTTCTTTTTCATCCTCAAATGCAATACGAACACATTCGATTAGACAATATTTTTGAATTGGATCTTGTGTAATAGAAGTTAAATAGGATGTTGGAAAGCTTTCTAAAATCATTGATTGATAATTATCATATGTAGATGAATCTTCCTTAATCGTCATTCTTTTTTTGTGTGACCGTTTTAAATGCTTAATTTTCACCTCTAAAAATGTTTGATTAGGATCTTCATACCATCGAAGCCGATATTTCTCTTTATATGAGGGTTTTTCGATACTCTTATGAATAATTCTAGCATCTTTATCATCTAAATATAATGAATGAATTTTATATGGTACAATATTTTTTGGGTCATGATGCTTATCTAATGCAAGATGACCCTTTAAAAAAGCAATCATTTCTGACGCTTGAAGTTGAGTAATCTTATATTTTTTCTCATAACGTTCAAAGGATTGTTTCATCGTTTATATTGTATCATGAAAGCGCTATATATGATACAATAATAAATGCTTGCACCCGTAGCTCAGTTGGATAGAGCGTAACCCTCCGAAGGTTAAGGTCGCATGTTCAATTCATGTCGGGTGCGCCAAAACGGAGGAATACTCAAGTGGCTGAAGAGGCGGGCTTGGAAAGCTCGTAGGCTGTAAAAGGCGCAGGGGTTCAAATCCCCTTTCCTCCACCATAAAAAACATAGGTCTAATGCTATAAGTATTAGACTTTTTTTATATGTTATAATAAATGTAGGAGAACTTAATGAAATCAGTTCAAGAGATTAAAAGAACTTTATCAAGTGTTGACCGATTTAAAAGTTTTAAACAAGCAGGAGGACTGCTTCTCATTAGCTTTATATTGATACTGATTGGTGGTTTTTTATTTAATGGCGATTTAATTGATTATCAACCGATTGTGATTTTATCTGGTTTTGGACTTTTCTTTTTAGGGTTTGTATTTATTTTTATCGGATTTTTTAATGTTTCAAAAAAACAGCAAGCATTTTTAAATATCATATATAACGACATATGGAAACCTTATATTCAAGAAGTGAGTTTTTCAACATCAGCAAATTATTTTCTTCAAACAGAAAACACAAACGCAGAAAGAACCATCACGCATCCTGTAATCCCATCATATGCTGTAGAAATGTTTCATTTCTCACTGAAAAAAGATCAATTTATGTCACTAGACGCAATAGAATACATCCATACGACAACAACTGGTGAGCGCACCTCAAAATATATTGATTTTATTGGGTATATTGTTCAAACTGAGATTGAAGTTGATTCAAATCTACTTGTTAGAAAACATGCACCAATTGCCAACTTCTTTAAAAGTGGTTTAAAACGTTTTTCAGTCGATCAAGAAATCGATGGTTATGATATTACTGGTAATTTTACACCTGAATTAATAGAATTAAAAACAAATATATTAAAGTTTGGTTTTAAAGAAATCATGTTTATTCCAGAAAAAGGAAAATTGATGATTTTAATTCCAGAGTTTAAAATCTATGGGAACTTAAAAATTAGAGATTCTTTATTAGAAGATTCCAAAACTCATGTTGATAGACTCATTCAATTATTAGAAATGCTATAAAAAAAGGACCTTAGAGTAAATACTTTATGGTCCTTTTTTTATGATTATAAACTTTCAATTCGATTTAAAAATTCTTCCATAGGTTGATCGCCAAGAAGTTCAATAGAATCATTAATGACAATCTTTGGTACACCAGAAACATTATATTTTGTAGAGAGTTCTTGGAAGGTATTCGCTTCAATCATTTCACCTTGAACATGCTCATTGAGCATCGCAAGTTGATGTGCTTTAGCAACAGCACCAGGGCAATGTGGGCATGATAAAGTAACAAACACTTTGATATTGATGGGCTTATTGATTTTTTTTATTCTTTCAAGTGTTTTCGCATCAAATCCAGGATCTGCTCCTGACATCCCTAAAATCCCTGATAAAAATGAATTGATTTCATGTCCAGCAGGAATCCCGTTAAATTTAACACCAGTATAATTACCTTCGTTATCTAACATGACAAAACTTGGCGTTAATGTGATACCATATTGTGTTGCTAAATCATTATCTTTCTCTAAATCTTTGACTTCTACGGATAACTTGTCATTCAGTCCACTCACTTCTTGTAGAAGGGATGCTGTTTCATCACAATACATACATGATTCTTCGTTACTTTGAGTAAATAAAACCATGGTGACTGAGTTCACCATTTGCGATAGATGTGATTTGATTTGATCTTTCACTTGATCATTAAGTAAATTTGCCATTATATTCTCCTTTTTTATTGATTCAAATATTGATTCATTGCAAGCGCTGCTTTGGCACCTTCAGCGGTTGCGATGATAATTTGTTTGAATGGTTGATTCGTGACATCACCAGCTGCATATAATCCTTCACAGCTTGTTTCTTGCATGTCATTCACAATAACTTCACCTGAAGAAGTCGTTTGCACAAGATGCTGGATTAATGATGCATTAGGAATGGTTCCAATTTCAATGAATAATCCTTCAGCGGATATGTCGAAGGTTTCATTTGTTTTTTTATTAAGGACGTTTAATCCTGTCATGGTTTCTTGACCAGTGACTTCTAGTATTTGAGTTTCTAGGTGAATCGTTAGATTTTCAATCGATTCTAGTTTTTTAAGTAAAACATCATCAGCACGCCACTGGCTACGATGCACCACAGTAATTTTTGATGCCCAAGGCACCAAATCTATCACTGCTTCAGCCGCACTATTTCCACCACCAGCAACAATAACATGTTTTCCTTTAAAAAAAGGTGCATCACAGGTTGTACAATAAGAGACGCCTTTATTGGCGTAAGTCATTTCGCCTGGAACTTCTAATTTTCTAGAAGAACCACCCGTTGCATAAAGCAATGTCTTACTATGTAATATCATACCATTAGATATATGAACGTCAAAGTCTTTAGTTACTTTTTCAATTTTTTGAACAGAAACCTCATTTAATATTGGGATTTCTAAATGATTCGCATGTGTTAAAAATGTATCAGATAAATCTTTTCCTAATATATGTGTAAAGCCTAAATAATTATCAACTTCAGAGGTATTATGAAGTTGACCACCAATCTCTTTAGTGATGACGCCTACTTTTTTTCCTATTCGAACCAAATATAAGGCAGCATTAAGTCCCGCGGGACCACCACCTACAACAAGTGCATCAAAGATAGCATCATTCATAAACACATCATTTTTTGTTTTTTGAGTAACATCAAAAGAAAACATCTTATATCCCCTTTATAATAATACTAATGGCATCTTCAACTTTCTTCGATGACACATTATTTGTTTCAATGATGGCTTGTTTCAAGTTTTCTGTTGTAAGGATACCAATCGCTTTATCAATACTTGCACGAATCGCTTTTAACTGAACAACAATATCCATACACGCATGATCACTATCCATCATCTCTAAGACACCTTGCATTTGACCTTTGGTACGTTTAATACGATTTTTTAAATTCACATCACAGATCATATAAAACCTACTTTCATTTTCATTATACCCCATGGGGTATACAAAAACAAGAAAAATGATTGTAAAACGTTTGATTTTTATGTATAATTAATGAGATTTTAAAGGAGTCCTATGTTAGTCATTGTTGGCGCAAGTGCTAGTGGTAAAACTGAAATAGCAAATACATTAGTATCAAAATATGCATACATCAAAAGTGTCACAACAACAACGCGTCAAAAACGTGTCCATGAAATCAATCATGTCCACTATCACTTTGTCTCTAAAGAACAATTTGAAACACTAAAAACACAAGGTGCATTTATTGAGACGACACGATATCAAGAACATTATTATGGCCTTCAAATAAATGAGATTGGAAGCAACCAAGTTATCATTCTTGATTCGAATGGATGCAATGCGCTTTATCGAAAATACCCTAAAGAAACTTGTATTATTTTTATTAAAAGTGATAAAGAAATGAGACAAACGAGAATGTTATCACGTGGTGATGATATTCACCTCATTTCAAAACGATTAGAACAAGATGATATTACTTTTCAAGTCTCAAATCTTGACAAAATTCACATTATCATTAATAATCATCATCAAACCATTCAATCGATTGCTGAAGAGATTCATCATTTCTACCAAAGATTTTTAAAAGGAGAATAAATTATGATTATCACACCTTCTATACGCTCAAATGTGTTTTTAAATGCACATCCAAAAGGCATTCAAGCATATATTCAATCGTTATTCAATGAAGCAGAAACGTTTAAAAAATTTCGTGGGCCTAAAAATGTTCTAATTATTGGAGGCTCATCCGGATACGGTCTTGCTTCAAGAGTTGCTCTTGCTGTTGCATCTGAGGCAAATACATTAAATGTTTCATTTGAAGGGGCTCCTTCTGATAAAAGAACGGGATCTGCAGGCTTTTGGAATAACGTTTATTTTTTAGAAGAAGCGAAAAAGCTTGGAACCAAACATGTAGATATTGTTGCTGATGCATTTAGTGAACACACCAAAAAAGAAGTGATTGCTCGTATTAAAAAAGATTTTGGGAAAGTAGATTTAGTGATTTATTCGCTTGCAGCTGGTGCAAGACCAAACCCTCAAACAGGCGATCTTGTTCGTTCAGCACTTAAACCAGTAGGGGAACCTTTAGACGGTGACACCATTGATGTTGCTACAAAAACACTAAAACCTCTTCATATGGATGCAGCAACAGAAGAAGATATTCAAAATACGGTGTATGTGATGGGTGGTTCTGATTGGGAATCTTGGATTACCTACCTCGACCAAGAAAACGTATTAGATCAAGGTATTAAAACCATTAGTTATACGTATGTAGGGAGCGGCTCTATGGATAAAATATACCGAGCTGGAACCATAGGTAGAGCCAAAGATGATTTAGAGGCGACATCGTTACGTATGAATACTTGGTTAAAAGAGAAATATCAAGGTGAATCATTGATTTCATCTTCTAAAGCAGTCGTGACAAAAGCGTCTGTATTCATTCCAGGGATTACATCATACATTGCATGTTTATTGGATGTCATGAAAGAAAAAGGTGTTCATGAAACAACACTTGCTCATAAGCATCGTTTGTTTAAAGACATGGTCTATGGAGATTTAAGACGAGTGGATCACTTACATAGAATTCGCATTGATCATTATGAAATGCAAGAAGATATACAAGAAGCAACATTAAATAAATTAAATGAAGCAAAGTCAAACATCGTTGATCTTCAAGGTACTCATGATTTTGTTAAAGAGTTTCATCACATTCATGGATTTGAATTTGATCATGTCAATTATGAAGAAGATATTGACTTAAATGACTTTACATTTGATCATATCGATTTGACGCTACTATAAATTAAGGGATTTATCCCTTTTTTATATATCAATATCCCTTCAATAACGCATATGATATAATGTTACAAATGAAAAAAATAAAAATATTTATAGGACTCATGCTTCTTGCATTTGCCTATTCAACAACTTTATATACCCTCAATGCAAACGAATTAACTCGTTACCCTAACATTGAAAATGAGATGAATGCCTCTCTTGAAGGTTTTTCTTCATTTAATAATATTGTGATTTTTATTCGCTTTAATGATGAGGCAGATTATGAAGCGCCGCATAGGTTAGGATATTATGAAAATTTATTCAATGGTGTGAATCAAATTTCATTGCGTGATTATTACTTAGAAGCTTCTTACGGAAAGCTTGATATTTATTCTCATATCGTTTTATCTGAGGGTGAAATTTATTATTATACAGATATTTATGATAGAAGCTATTATAAAAATCAAAGTTCTGATAGTGAACAAGCCTCTGTTGAACATAACCTACTAAAACGTGCAATTAACGAAATTGACACACTAGGTCTTATTGATCCTGCACTAGATTTAGATGTAAATAATGATGGGGAAATCGACTCAATCACATTTCTTGTCAGTGGTGAGGATACTGGTTGGGGATCTTTGTTATGGCCTCATAAATGGGAATTGTATGATGTTTACAATGATGCTGACGCACCAGAAATAAATGGTGTTAAAGCGTATACATATACCTTTAATTTATTGGGTGACTCAATTAATTACAACATGAAAGTGGATGTTGGCGTCCTTGCTCATGAAACCTTTCACTTGCTTGGTTCACCTGATTTATATCACTATTATGATTTTTTCAATTTAGAAAATGCTGGTGCATGGTCTCTTATGGATAACTCTGCAGCGATTCCGGTTCATATGTTAGGATACATGAAAGAAAATTATGGTGGATGGATAAAAGATGTTCAAACAGTAACATCATCAGGGACATTCACTCTAGAACCACTTGCAAATAGTGATCAAAATTTGCTTCGAATTGATACGGGTTACTCTAATGAGTATGTTTATTTTGAATATCGTTATCAAGACGGCAAATATGAATCGACATTACCAGATTCAGGACTCATCATTTACCGTATCGATAAAGATTATGTCGGTAATGAAAGTGGCTATGCAACGACTTCAAGAGGCGAAGGAATTAATGAGGTGTTTGTTTTTAGACCAAATATTGGAGATACGACTGAACCCATTACATTTCCTAATGACGAGTCTTCTTCATTTTATGGAAATTTAAATCAAGCTGCAATTTCAAATCTCAACCTTTTTAAAGAAGCGAATACAACCTCATCATTTTTATTATTCCATAGTGATGGTACATTAATGGATATCACCATTACAAATGTGATCGAATCAAATGGTTCAATCACATTTGATATTACGATGAACACGGTATTAGATATTAAATTCATGATAGAAGATATGGAATACTCAAAAGAAATTAAATTCGTCGATCATCCATTATTTAACTATGAAGGAACATTAGAATTTGATGAAAGTTATGATGTGTATTATAGTTATTTAGATGAAGAAGTGGATAATCAATCTTTTAGTTATAATGATGCGATCCCTTTTGATGCTTCTAAAAACAAAGTGAATTTAGCGGTGTATCAAAATGGAACATTTGAAACTACATTGACATTTGAATTTGAATTTGTGGATGTGATTGAGACAAACCATAATCCTTATGGAAACATGAAAGATATATTTTGGTATATTCCACCTATTGATGAATTGAGTGTTTTTGAATTGACGTTTAATGAATTATTTGAACTTGAAGATGAATACGATTATTTATCCATTTATAGTTCAAATGGTGCGAATACTTACACAAGAACTTGGACAGGAACATCTTTAAGAAATACTACATTAGATTTATCTAATGAATCCAATGGTTTGTGGATATGGTTTTCATCAGATGAATATTTAGATGATTATTATGGTGTTTATGCCGAAATTAATATTCAAGTTGCAAAAGATATACCAGTCAGTCAAGCTGTCTCATTAAATGGAATGTCCTCGTTAGAGATACCGTATGGTCAACCATATGTTGATCTAGGATTAGAGATTTTAACGCAAAATGTTGCTTTATATGAAGTTGTTGTTATTGAAACAATTGATGTATTAAATCCAGATATATATACGGTTACATATGATATTTATGAAGATGATGTTTTAATCTATACACTTACTAGAGAAGTGATTGTTTCAGAACCGATTCCTGTTGGGTTTAGTACCATATTCGATTTGGATTACGAGTTAGGATCTGAACCTATTGATTTTGATGCATTATTATTTAATGTTGTTACAAATGGAGAAGACTATGAAATTATCATTGATGCCGACATTGATTATCATACAGTGGGTGTTTATCAAGTAATTTTAACTGTTAGAGATGCTTTTGACTTTGAATCTTCTCAAACATTTGAAGTCAATATCAAAGATACTACTGCACCGGAAGTAACACTTAATGCATCTTTAGATACTATTTATGTTGGAAGTACGTATCTAGATCAAAGTATTAATTATGATGATTTAAGTGATGTAACAACTGAAATTACAAATAATATTAATGTTGAAGTTGCTGGAATATATGTCATCAATTATGAAGTGACAGATACATATGGAAATCAAACCATCATGAAACGTTATGTTCATGTTGTTGAGAATGATTTTGTTGTTTTTCATTTAACACCAAGTTTATCGACATTAAGAGTTGGTGAAACATTTATCGATCAAGGTTGTTATGCGACATATTTAAATGTTAGATATGAGTGTGAATTAGATCTCACTGAGCTGAATCATCTTGTTGTAGGTGATTATGAAATCACTTATTCTGTAAATATTTTAGGTAAAACTTATGTTCGCTCCTTTTATGTATTTTTCGTTGAGCGAGACTACAAACAAGAAGAAGCAATTTTACTTAAAAATAAAGGAGAATTCTTGTGAAACTCATTCCTTATATCTTAATTATTGTTATCATTTCAGGATTACTTTTCTTTTATCAAAGAACGCCATATATGAACTTAAATCAAGGGTTAGATACCATTTATATTGGGCAATCATATATTGATCCAGGTGCAACAATTAAAATTGGCAATGAAATCTATGAAATGTCAACTGAAGATGTAGTCAATGGTTCTCTTCTTGGAAAACAAGAATTAACTTATGTTTACACTTTTGAAAACCAGATATACACAATTACAAGATACGTCATGGTAATTGAACATGATCAATTTGAGATGACATTAAATCCTGGTGTTGATACCATTCGTATTGGTGAACCTTGGGTAGATGCAGGTGTAACAACTTCTCATGAAATTGATGTCAATGTCATTTCAAATGTCAATCGATTACGTACTGGAACCTATGAAGTAACGTATCAAGTGACCTATTTAGATGCATCCTTTGAAATAACGCGTTATGTGACAGTGATTTCTAGATAAAGAATGTCTTAGACATTCTTTTTTTTATGCTACAATAATATAGGGTAACTGGATGAACAAACATATATGGATAGGAATTACATATGCAACCATTTTTGGACTAACATTTATGTTTTCAAAAATTGGTCTACAATCGATTCATCCCATTGGGTTGATCGCATTTAGATTTAGTATTGCAAGTTTCGTGTTAATCGTTTTAAATATGACGAAAGTCATTCATATAAAGTTTAGTAAAAAACAATTGTTTTCTCTATTACCACTGGTCTTTTTTCAACCGATATTGGGGTTTGCTAGTGAAGTTTTTGGCGTTAATTTTTCCCATTCCTTTGAAGCAGGGATGATGATTGCCCTTATTCCGATTTTAGTTGCGATTTTATCGTTTTTATTTAGCTCAGAAAAGCCGACATATAAACAAAGTATAAGTATTGTTTTATCAGTATCAGGTGTTTTATTTATTCAATTCATGAATATTAGAACCGTTTTAGATTTTTCAATATTAGGATCCATATTAATGTTTGTTTCTGCATTTGCAGCAGCAAGCTTTAATATGTTTTCAAGAAAACTTTCTACAACGGTTACACCTGTCCAAATCACATCACTGATGATGTTTTCAGGTGCTATTGTTTTTATGAGTTGGTATCTTACAATTCTTGTGTCTTCGAATGAGATGTCTTCATTTTTTGAACCTTTTCATTCATTTTCTTTTGTTTTTTCTGTGTTATATTTAGGAGTGATTGCCTCTATCATCGGATTTTTCTTAGTCAATTATAATTTAAAACACCTACCTGCGCATGTCTCTTCAATTTTTGCAAATGTTGCAACCCTAACCTCTATTTTAGCAGGTGTCATTTTCTTAAATGAAATTTTATATTGGTATCATATCATTGGCGCGATGATGATTATCTCAGGCGTCATGGGTGTTATTTTCTTTCGAAGAAAAAAAGAAATTAATCAAGAGAGATACGTTACCGAAAACGCATGATATGGTATAATAGTACATCATAGGAGCGACTTGTGAAACAATCATACCTCTTTACAATATTTGGCTCTACAGGAGACTTAACGGCGCGTAAGCTGTTACCTGCCATCACCGAACTTATAAAAAAATCATATGACATCCACGTCATTGCTATTGGTAGACGTGTTTTTAACGACGATACATACTTAACATACATGGATGAAAAAACCACTCAACCTTTAAATAAAACGGTCTTAAAAGATCGCTTGCATTATCTTGAAATGGACATCCATGACCCATTACAATACTTAAACTTAAAAGAAAAACAACGGTCATTTTTAAATGGAAAAACAAAACGTTTATATTATATGGCTGTGGGTCCTGAACTATTTGGTGTCATCACTGATGGGTTAAACCATGCCCATTTAGTGAAAAAAGATGATGTCAGTGATGTTGTTGCATTTGAGAAGCCTTTTGGTGAAGATTTATTAAGCGCCGAAAGTATTAATGCATTACTATCGAAACATTTCTCTGAACGTCAAATGTTTCGTATTGACCATTACTTAGGAAAAGAAATGATTCAAAATATTATGATGCTTCGATTTGCGAATCGTATCATCGAAGATTCTTGGCATAATCGTAGTATTAAAAAAATGTCTGTGTATGTCAAAGAAAGAGATGGAATATTATCACGTGCTGGCTATTATGATAAAGTTGGTGCGCTTAGAGATATGATGCAATCTCATGTATTACAAATTGTCTCTTTACTCACCATGGATATTCCG
>JAURNN010000077.1 GCA_030830185.1 Bacillota bacterium
AGGATTATTTCAAAGAATATTATTTATTGTTGGTGGAATATGGTTTTGGTTTTATTTTAATACCTTCAAACATCAAAAAGACATCATTTCAAAAGTTAATGTCTTCGTTTAATCAAATTGATTTAATATGATTTTCTACTTAACGCGAATGCTTCATGGATTTTTATAAAGGCATGGACACGTTTTGATATTTCATCTCTTATTTGATTGACTTGAGTTGATATTTCTTCTTCTGTTCCTGTAAATGCTGCTGGATCTGGTAAGTTCCAATATTCTTCATGTAGCGCACCAGGGAATATTGGACAACGTTGTTCGTTCATCTCATCACATACCTTGACAACAAAACTATACGTTCTTCCTTGCTTAAAATAATCAAAGACTTCATTGGTTTCATTATTGGAAAGATCATAACCGAGTTCAGCCATAGATTTGATAACATAGGGATTTAATGTTCCTTTTTCAAGACCCGCTGATTCAGCGATAAATAACTTTTTCCCGTAATCATTTAAAAAGGTCATTGCCATTTGACTTCTTGCTGAATTATGAATACATACAAATAAGACTTTTAACATCGTTTTATCCTTTTTTGATTTCATTATATAAAGAAAAAAGAAACGTTTACGCTTCTTTTCTTTTTATTTACAACTCTTTTAAGTTATCCATATATAAAAGGATCATACGCTTCAATGAGTGAGGGATCATCGGTTTTCACTTGATTGACTTTGGTTGTCACTTCATAGTAATTAAGTTCTAAAGTTGAGGTTTTTGGTAAGAACCCTTGTTTTAAATATCTTATTGCATCTTCGGGTGTAAGTATCACTGGCATCCGGTGATGAATATGTTTGATTTGATCCATGGGTTCTTGTGTCATCAAAGTCACATGAAAGCCGTCAGTATCTTTATTGTATAAACCTGCAATAAGCATGGTTTTCTTGTTTTGATCATAAAGATAAAACGGTTGTTTATAATCTCCTTGATCTTGCCATTCATAGTAGCCATCAAGGATGATTAAACACCTTTTATGTTGATATAAATTCTTAAAAAAATAAAAAGTTTCTAATGATTCTTTTTTAGCATTAATATTAAAGTATGATTTATCTTTGGTTTGAACCATCATGCCCCATGAAATTTGACCGACTCGATACTTTTGTCCATCAAAAATAATCGTCCAAAGTTTTTGTTTTGGAGCAATGTTATATCTAGGTAAATCATGAAATGAGGCATGTTCAATCTCAAAGTGTGTTTCCAGTAATTCTAGTATTGCCTGCTCATCATGAAGTGTCATACGACCGCACATGTTATAACATCCTACCTATAATCTTTTTATAAATGGGTATCATTCTAGGTTCAGTGATATGATTTAAATAATCATTTAATTTAAACCACTTAAGTCCTAAGTGCTCATCTTCGTTATGAAGGAGTGGTAAAGTATCATCTGCAATCAAACCATACGTAATATTTAAGTGAAGATGATCTGGAATATATTTATCTTTTTTAATGTGATTACCGACATAGACAACATCGAGTGATATCGGATCTTTCATCACTTCTAAAAATGTTTGAAGACCAGTTTCTTCTGTTGCTTCTTTTAAGGCGACATATAAACAATCTGGATCATCATCATTATGACCACCAAACCATCCCCACGATTGATAAATTTGATGAAACCCTAAGAGTACTTTGGTTTTATCTTGATTTAAAATCATCACAGAAGATGTGACATGCGCAATTAAATTTTCTCTAGACAAGGCGTTATCAAAGGTATTAATATGATCTAAGATTAGTTTTTGGTCGACGATTTCTTGTTCTAACAAAGGGATGTAGTTTTTAAAGACGTCTTTATAATGTGACATTGAACTGGAATCCGTAATCATCTTTAATATTGCCATACTGTATATCTAATAATAGTTGTTTAAGTTTTTTTGTGACCGGACCCATCGACTCTGAAATATGATAGACCTTCTCTTGATAAGTGAGTGATCCAATGGGTGCAACGGATGCAGCCGTCCCACATGCTGCCATTTCATCAAATGTTTCAATGTCTGTTAGAGGAATTTGTGTTTCTAGAATATCTAGACCTAAGACATCTTTAGCAAGTATTTTTAATGTATCATTTGTAATTGATTTTAAAATAGAACTTGATTTTGGTGTGTAGAACGTGTTATGTTTAATTCCAAAAAGATTGGCACCACCAAACTCATCTAAATATTGGTGTGTTGCTGGATCTAAAAATAAGGCATCTTCATACCCTTGACTTTTTGCATCAAACTGAATTTTAATGGCACCACCATAATTACCGCCTACTTTGTAAAGTCCAGTACCATTTGGCGCTGCACGGTCATCATCAACAATTAAAAACTTCCCAGCCGAATCACCATTAAAATAAATACCGACAGGTGCAACAACCACCCCAAAGAAATAACTTGGTGCCGGACGTAATCCTAAATTATGTCCGGTTCCAATCATAAAAGGACGGACATATAAACTCATACTTGGATCATAATCTGGGATATGTTTCGTGTTTCTTTTCACCGTTTCTGTCACTGCATACATAAACTGTTCATCAGACACTTCTGGCATCATCATTCGTCTACATGACATACGAAAACGCTTGGCGTTTTCTAGTGGTCTAAATAAATTAATCCCGCCATCTTTTCTTTTGAAAGCTTTCATACCCTCAAAGGCTTGTTGGCCATAATGAAGTGAGGTTGCAGACATTTCAATGTCAATATTAGGGTTTGAGGTGAAAATAGGTTCTAACCATTTGCCGTCTTTATAATGTTGATGATAATAGTAATCAACAATATGAAATCCAAACGCTTTATTTGCCATGAGATTCTCCCATCATATCAGAAAGGCGCATACTGCCTTTTCTGGTCATTTTTTTAATATATGAAACATGTCTAAACCGCAATGCAGATAAGGTTTCATTATATGAAATATTTCTAACTGGTTCATAACCAAGTGAGCCTAAATATTCAAATCCAGAATCTCTTCTAATTTCAAGTTTCTGACCATTTGATTTAGGAAAAAGTATCCATAAAAGACCGTCTTGTTTCAGTGAAGTAAGATGTTTGTCTATTTTGTCTTTTAACATGCGTGTTGTATTAACATAAAGTAATAAGGCATCATAATAATCATTTTTAACATATTCAATATCAAGCATTTCATCATAAAACACAGTCATCGACTCTTTGATTTGAAGTTTTTTTAGTGTATCATTCATATGATGTCACCATATAACGAAAATTGATTGAGATAATGATCTTTAATGTCTTGGTCTGATAAAGTAGGACTGTTAAACGTATGGATGTGATCTTGATATATTCTTACATTGTACCCTAGAAAATGACCTGTTTTAATCGTTGCATCCACACAATATTCAATTTGATATCCACAAATATCAATGGTATCAATGTTTTTAAGTTGTAAGATTTCATGAAGTGACGTTTCATAAAATGCACTATGATGAAACTTGGTAATGATTTGATTATTAACTAGAATTAATTCGTAATGGAATTGTGACGTAGGTTCATTTGGATCAAATTCAGACCCTATTTCTAAATGTCTAATATAGTAAACTTGTTCTTTAGGATATGTTGAAATAAGTTCATTGATTGTATCAATGGTTTGACTCACATTTTCATCATGTTTTAAGTCTAAAGCTTCTTGGATATCAATGACTAATAATGCTTGTTTCATCATAACTCCTTAATACTATTATACATGAAGATCAATCTTTTACTTTTGGTCCTGAAAAAAATAAGGGTTTAAATACAATCATATTTGCTATTTTAAAGATAGCAATGTCACTGATTCTACTTGTGCAGTTTGAGGAAACATATCAAATGGAATGACTTTTTTAATGTCATAAAGTTTATTTAACTGATTTAAGTCTTTGGCAAGCGTAGATGGATTACATGACCCGTAAATGATTTTTTTAGGTCTTACTTTTGTAAGTAAAAATAACATTTGATCACCGAGTCCAGTACGTGGTGGATCAAAAAAGATCACATCAACTTTTTCTTTCATTTGTTTTAATACTGAAAACGCGTCTCCAGTGATCACTTTAATATTAGTGATGTTGTTACTTGATAATGATACTCTTGCATTTTCTGCTGCTTTTGGATTGATTTCAATGGCAATCCCTTTTTTAACAAAACGAGAAGCCATATGGGAAATGGTTGCAAGTCCAGCATAACAATCTACGATCATATCCGTATGTTTTAATTTGGCAAGTTCTAACATCTTTTCATAAAAATCAACAGCAACCCCGCTATTGAGTTGAAAAAATGATTGGGGATAAAGTTCATAGGTAAAGCCAGCAAGTTTTGTAACAATCGTTTCTTTCCCGTAAATACATGTTGTTGTTTCATTGACATAGGTTTGATTTTTAGCATCGGTATCAATCGTTGAATAAATGGAGACGATATCAGCATTCAGTTTTAAAAGTTCTCTAATAAGAACTGATAAAGAATCTTTTTTTGTTAAAACAAAAACCATTTGAATATCATCAGTATCTTGACCCACGCGTACCATTAATCCTTTAATAAGACCTGATTTTTTTGCAGGTAAATACGCCTTCATATGATGTTTATCCATCAGTTCAACCGTTTGACTCATCACTTTATTAATGAGTGGATGTTGAACTGGACATGAATGGATGGTTAAGACTTGATTGGAATTACGTCTAAATAAACCAAAACGTGCTTGGCCTTTCACTTCTCGTATTGGAAGTTGTGCTTTATTACGGTAACTACTTTCTTTTCTAGATCCGACCATGTTTTCAATGAGTCTATCATCAAGTTTTTTATCCATATATTTAAATAAAGATTGAACGAGATGTTCTTTTTTATAGTGTAGTTGAGAACTGTATTTCATATGTTGTGTATCACATCCACCACACATTTCAAAATACTTACAAAAAGGCACCACACGATCTTTTGAATGCCGTTCAATCGTTAATAGCTCAGCTTTAATATAGGTGTTTGTTTCTAATATAGGTTTGACGGTGACAGTTTCTTCTGGAATTGTTCGGTCGACAAAAACAGGTTTTTTATAGTAAAACCCAATACCTTCTCCGTTAACACCTAATCTTTTAATGTCTAATTTCATATGTTCCTCTTATTTCTATACTTCTATTATATATAAAAAAAGTGCATTCGCACTTTTATTATTGATGTTTCATCACTTCTCTAGCAATCATGATTTCTTCATTGGTTGGAATGACATAAACAGGTACCTTTGAATCAGAGGCTGATATTTTTTGAACTTGACCTTTGACTTCATTCGCGTGAGGATCTAACGTTATCCCTAACGCTTGAAGACGATTCACAATCGCTTTTCTAACGATCGGTGCATTTTCACCAATTCCTGCAGTAAAGCATAACATATCAAGACCACCAAGTGTTACATAATAAGACCCAATATAATCACACACACGTTTCACTTGAACATCAAAGGCATTTTTAGAGAGTTCATCTCCTGTTTCCATCTTATCAACGATATCTCTAGAATCCGATGAAAACCCTCCTGATAATCCTAAATACCCTGATTTTTTATTGAGCGCATCTAAGACATCATCACTTGTCATCTCGGTGTTATCTTTTAAATAAGCAATGAGTGCAGGATCGACATTTCCTGAACGCGTTCCCATTGGTACACCCTCAAGTGGGGTAAGTCCCATGGAGGTATCAATAGACTTTCCAGCCTTAACCGCACACAATGAGACACCATTACCCATATGGACAACAATGACTTTGGCTTGATCATTATTTAATAGTTTCATCGCTTCTTGAGACACATATTGATGTGAGGTTCCGTGGAAACCATATTTTCTAACGCCATATTTCGTATACCAATGAAAAGGTACAGCATATAAAAATATGTCTTTTGGCATCGTTTGATGAAAGGTTGTATCAAAGACAGCCACATGTTTGACATCAGGCATCACATGCATAAAGGCTAAAATACCCACTAAATTGGCTGGATTGTGAAGCGGTGCAAGAGGAGATAGTTGTTTAATATGGTTAATTACAATATCATCAATTAACGCACTTTCTTTAAAGATTTCACCGCCTTGAACGACACGGTGACCGACACCATCGATATCTTTTAAGTTAGAAATAATGTTATGTTTAAGGAGTCCTTCTATTAATAGTTCAACAGCATCTTCATGATTCATAATCGGTTGAGTGACACTGACTTTACTACCTTCAACTTTAATCGAAAAAACAGCTTCTTCAAAACCGATACGTTCAATAATTCCAGATGTTAAGACGATTTCTTCTGGCATCACAAGGACTTGAAATTTTAATGAAGAACTTCCTGCATTGACTGATAATATGTTCATATGTACTCTCTTTCTCTTTCATTGTAGCAAGATTATCAATTTAATTCAAAATATGTTATAAAAATTAGTATAAATAACCATAAATGGCAATAAATTGTAAGATGGTCGCAAGTGATGTCCATAAATGCCATATGAAATGAAAGTATTTATATTTAGATAAAGCATAAAAGATCACACCTAGTGAATAGGCGATACCACCTAATAACACAAAGACAAAAGCACTTGGACTATAACTTAAAAGTGCGCCAACAAATATGAGTGAACTCCATCCCATGAGTAAATATATAATGACATGAATGGTTGAAAATCGTTTGATCCAAATTGCTTTAAAAACAGTTCCGATGATAATTAAAATCCATTGTATAATAAGCATGAATACACCTAAACTCATTTGACCGATAAAGGGTTCTTGAAGTTGTGGAATCAAAAGTAATGCTGGTGCAAACGTACCACCAATTAACACATAAATAGAAATATGATCCATGCGTTTAAACACACTTTTTGCTTTGTTGTTGGTTAAACTATGATAGAGCGTGGACATGATATATAAAAGAATGATGGACCCACCAAATAAAATCGCACCTGCATATTCTCTGATGGTTGTGGATTCAATGAGTAAAAGGATGAGCGCAATCAGTCCAAATAAACCCATGATCCCGTGGGAGATGGCATTTGCGATTTCTTCGCCTACTGTTTGTTTTCGATGTTGACTCATGTTGTCTCCTTAAATTGATCTAAAAAATCTTTGCCTTTCATACTTTCTGGCTCGTGATCGATGCATCCTGGAAAACCGTATTGGCGCATCGCATTAAAGGCAACAATCGCAACCGCATTCGATAAATTAATACTTCTGACTTTATCAGTGGTTGGAATTCGAAATGTATGAGATAAATTTGCTGCAAGTACTTTCTTATCAAAGCCGGTGGATTCTTTACCAAATAATAAATAAAGAGATTCAATCGAACTTGGATATGAAATACCTTCATAACTTTGTTTACCATATCTTGATAAAAAATAATAGGTACCTTTATTCTTTTTTACAAATTCTTCATAATTTTTATACGTATGAAACGTTAAATCTTCAATATAATCAAGACCACTTCTTTTTAACGTGCGATCTGATAACTCAAACCCAAATGGTTCAATAAGATGTAGTGTTGCACCAATGGCAACACATGTACGCATAATATTTCCTGTATTTTGAGGAATTTCTGGTTCAAATAAAACAATATTAAGCATGTAATGTTACCTGCATTTCATAACGTATTTTTGATTCATAATAAAATCCAAATGGTAAGACAATGATATTTGAAATCATAAGGGCATAAAAAATGGATGCATAATTGCCTTCTTCAAAGACCATCATAAAAATTAAAACAAGTGGGATTCTAAAGACCCATAATCGAAGTAATGATAAACGCATGGTATATTTAGAGAGTCCTGCACCATTAAAAAGGCCAATGAATGTTTGAAAAATGGCCATGAACGGTTGCGTCAGTAAAAACCATAAAGCAAATTCAACACCGATCTCATAACTTCTTGACGTATCATTTCCTAAGATGAATGCAACAACTTCTCCTCTTAAAGGAATCATAAAAGCGATTCCTAATAACATGATACCAAGAGAAAGACGTCTTGTTAAGATATATGACCTTTTTGCGCGTAATTCATTTTTTTGACCAATATTCATCCCAACATATGTGGCATTCACATTCGATAATGCAATGACAGGATATAAAAGTAACGTTGTAAATCTTGCGCCAAGTCCAAATCCAGTTGAAACTTCAACACCATAACTCAAGACTAAACTTTGAATAATAATAAACCCAAGCGCAGTCATACCTTGTCCAAAGGATGCTGGTAAGGCAAAACGGATCACATCTTCAATGGTTTGATGATCAATGATCATATCTTTAAACGCAATTCTAATATGTTTTTTAGACCCAAATAAATCTATGAATATAAAAGGGGTAATTAGAGCATTCGCAAGCACTGTTGCATAAGCTGCTCCAGCAATCCCCATCTCAAATACGGCAATAAATACGCCTGTAAATATCATATTGAGAATGATTGCAATCACATTGAGCAAAACCGGTTTTAATGTTTCACCTTGAGCTTGACGAATGGCTTGATAAATTAAAAACGGAAAAATAAATAATAAATCAAAACTTCTTATTAAAAAATATTCAGATGCAAATGATAATCCAATGCCTTCAGCACCCATTGCTTTTGCGATTAAATGGGAATCAAAGAAAATACCACTAACACCAATGAGTAGTAACACAATTAATAATGAAATAAGGACACCAATAAGCATTAATCGTGATGCATATTTTTTTGCAAGATCATACCGATCTGCACCAATATATTGACTCACAATCGCAACTGCACCAACACTTAACCCAATTCCAATTGATAAAAACAAAAAGTTCACCGGAAAATAAATGTTAATTGCTGATAATGCAGAATCGAGTTCTAATTGCGTGTACCCTCTCATCCTAGCAACAAAAATCGCATCCACTAAATCATGGAGCGATTTTAAAACGTTGTTTAAAAAGATCGGTATAGAAAGTAAGATGAGACCTTTTAAGATGCTTTTATCATGTAAAACAAGATGCATGTTTTTTGACATTATTTTTGATATCTTTCAATAAGTGCTTGTTTTAAATCATACAAGTCTTTAGAATAATCTACATAATAGCCATGTGGGTTTTCAAGTCTTCTTACTTCTATATAAATACACTCTAAAGCTACCTTACGGTATGTTCTTATGTCATGAACAGTTGGTAAGTTATAGACAAGCTTACCTTGCTTATAAATTGGATGAAGTAAAGGTTTCACTTGATAGTTTTCTATCCATTGTTTTTTAAATGGATAGATAGGATCAAATAATAAATAAGGTTTAGATGCATCAATCAATTCATCAAATAACGTGATGACATCAGCTTTTGCAATTCCTTCTTGAAAGAAACGATATACTTGCTTAAACCCTGGTAGGGTTGTTTTTACTGGATTATCAGATAATTTAATTTTTGGTTCTAATTTCCCATTTTCTTCAATAGCAACAAGTTTAAAGACACCACCAAAAACAGACTCACTTTTGGCTGTTACTAAGCGTTCTCCCACGCCAAATGCATCAATTTTAGCACCTTGACTAATAAGATCACGAATTAAAAACTCATCTAATGAATTAGAAACCGTAATGGTTGTATCAACAAGTCCAGCTTCATCTAACATGATTCGAGCTTGTTTCGATAAATAGGCTAAATCCCCACTATCAAGGCGAATCCCTTTGAGTGATTTTCCAAGTGGTTTTAAAATGTCTTCATGAATTTTAATGGCATTCGGAACACCCGATTTTAACGTGTGATACGTGTCTACTAGTAATACGCAATTGTTAGGATAGGTATTCGCGTAGGCTTTAAATGCATCGTATTCGTTTTCAAAACTTTGGATAAAAGCATGTGCCATGGTACCAAGCGCTGGAATTTGATATTGATAATCTGCATAGGTATTCGATGTGCCTACCGCACCAGCGATATAAGCCGCTCTTGCACCAAAAATAGAAGCATCATAACCATGCGCGCGTCTTGCACCAAATTCTAAAACAGCACGACCTTGAGCGGCATGAACAATACGAGATGCTTTGGTTGCGATTAAACTTTGGTGATTAATCGTGAGTAACACCATGGTTTCAATAAGTTGGCATTCAATAATGGGACCTTTAATGACCATGATCGGTTCATTAGGAAATATTGGTGTACCCTCTTTCATCGAGTAGACATCACAACTAAATGTAAAGTTTTGTAAATACTTTAAAAAGCGTTCATCAAAAATCTTTTTACTTCTTAAATACGCAAGTTCTTCTTCATTAAAAGATAGTTTTTCTAAATAGGCAATCACTTGTTCCAAACCAGCAAAAATCGCGTAGCCGCCGTCATCAGGAACAGATCGAAAAAACACATCAAAAACTGCTTCTGTGTGTTCTTTTCCAGTGACAAAATAACCATTTGCCATTGTGAGTTCATAAAAATCCATTAATAAATTAAGTTCACGCATCATCTGCTCCTTAGCATGTTTTATTGTATCATAATAACTATTATTTTGATACAATAGTGATGAGGTTTAACATGATTATATTGCTCTCACCAGCCAAAACAATGAATTTAAAACATCCTCAAAAAGATTTTCATTGTTCCTTTGAACAGGATGCTTTAAAACTAAGATCATCTTTGACTTCAATGTCAGTAAAACGTCTAATGACTTTTTTTAATATCTCTAAAGATGTTGCATTAAATACATATGATTATTATCATAGTGAAGATACTTATGTAACATATGATATGTTTGATGGGATTGCGTATCGAATTTTAAAGCAATTATCACCTCAAGTACCAAAAAACATTTATGCCTTGTCTGGATTATATGGACTTCTTCATTTATCAGATACTATTTATCCATATCGACTTGATTTAAAACATCCTAAAAAAGGATCACTTGTTACTTATTGGCGTCAAAAACTATATGAAAAGTTAAAAGATGAAGATATGATCATTTCGTGTTTATCTTCAGAATATGACGTTTTGCTTGATGAAAGACTTCATGTGATTCATGTAGAGATTTACAAAGACAATAAAAAAGCACCAAGTGTCGATGCTAAAAAAGTACGTGCAGCATTTTCAGTTCATTTAGATACATATGGCATGAACAAAGTTACATCTTTTGAATTTATGAATTATCAAGTAATGAGTCAAACAAATACAATAATTCACATTAAATATATTAAAAAAAGCACGTGAGTGCTTTTTTAATTTCTAAAGAATCCTAATATTCCAAATAAAGAACCAAAAATAATAAAATCATATCCAAAGAGTAAACTGTAGTTTTTAATAATTTCATAAATATTTGCTGGTATGAATGAATCAATGAGAACAACTTTTGCAAATTCAACAAATAATGCAAGTAACACTAGGTCAACACCAATTCTCACAAGTGTTAAACTAAAACGTTTAGGTTTCCTAAAAACTAGTAATAATGTTAGCAACACAAATGTAATAAATACCGTTAATAATCCAACAAACTCATGCAATGTTAATAATTGTTCAAGTAGTGGATTAATAAGATCGAAAACAGGATTTAAAAAATCTGGTCTAACAAGATTTATATATCCAATATATAACGTTTCTTCTGATAACATCACTAAATAACTTAAGAAAATCGATACCGTTAACAATACTTTAATGAAGACGGATTTAGAAACGGTCCATGTAAATAGCAAAAGTCCTAATACAAGAGTTGTAAGAAGATAAAAGGTATCATTTAAAATATCAATTGATGAAATCGTATCTTGAATAGGTTGCAAGAGTGGACGAATTAAATCCATTAAAATAAATTCGGCTTGTGTTTCAAATATTAAATGAAAGATAAACAATGAAAATACTACTGTAAATAAAAGAAAACTTAATGTTCTAAGTAATTTTGTTAGTACTGATGTTTGGTCCTTGTTGACAATCACTTGTTGAACTTGAACGACTTGTTGTTTTTTCATAAATTCACCTTTTCCTCATCATTATTTTATCATATTCAAACGAAAAAAAAAGTCTCATGACGAGACTTTTACACAATGTCATTTAATACGTTAAAATCGCCATCAACTATTGACCCTTTTTTCCTTAAAAATAAGTCAAACACATACACTAAACTCAACCCTAATATAAAGATAAGACCAATAGAGATAAAGGCATTTAAACTATAATCCATTGCAAACAACGTTTGAAGTGGACCCACTAAACCGGAAGTACCCATCCCTGCACCTGTGAATGTTGTTTTTGTTTGGAAGAGTAAGACAATAATTGGTGCTGCAATGCCTGAAGCTAAAATCGTTGGTAACCAAATCACTGGTTTTCTTAAGATGTTTTTAAATTGTAGCATCGATGTTCCAAAGGCAATGGATAATACCATACCGAGTGAATTATCTTTTCTAGATTGTAAGGCAAATCCTAACATTTGAATCGATGTACCAACAACTGCTGCACCACCTGCAATACCGAGGGATGATGTTGGATCTAAAGATGCTGGATTTAACCCTAAACGAATGGTAATTGCAATCGCTGCAGATGATAACGGGGAAGTCAATAAGATTCCCATCACCATTGAAATAATAATGGTCATCGGAAGTGGTGCAATACTTGTTGCACCTTCAATAAATCCAGCGATACCATTGATTAAAAATCCAATTGGGGCTGAATAGATAAGTGTAAAGATGATTGCTAAAAAGACTGAGGTTAACGGTATGAGTAAAATATCAATGGGTGTCTTCTTTTTTAAGACATAACGCATCGCAATTAATGAAGACACAACAACTGCATATACAGTTAATGGTTCATTAAAGACAGGAAACACGGCCCCATTCTTAAATGCATCGGTTGCAACTTGTATCCCATCAGTAAAACTCACTCTAAATGACGTTGCAATGCCACCAATGATACCTGCTGTTACAAGTTTCAATCCATCTAATTTAAGAGATAACCCAATGCCTAATCCAATACCAGCACCCATTAGAGAACCTAGTGTAATGTATATTGGACTTGTTAAAAAAGGAATACCTAATAATTTTCCAATTTGATCGATTATGACCCCAACAATTAAGGTTGAAAATAATCCATAAGTCATACCATTCATTGTTTTCATTGCAAAAGCTTGTACATTTTTCATGTTTCCTCCTTTTCACCTTTAAAGGTGGTCCCCGCGGCCGGACTCGAACCAGCACGGATTGCTCCACCAGATTTTGAGTCTGGCACGTCTACCAATTTCATCACGCGGGGGTAAATCACATATAATCTAACACATCAATGCCTAAAAGTCTCATACTTTGATTTAGAATTTCTCTTGAAGCATAGACTAAACTTAACATCATCTGTGACTTTTTAATATTTTCAGTGATCAATTTTTGTTGACCATACCAAGAATTAAAGGTTTGACTTAAGTTTAATGAATATCTAGCAATCATACTAGGTTGAAATGATAATCTTGCTCGAATTAAAGTATCTTCAAACTGATTTAAGACCATCGATAATGCCATCGCATGCTCACTACTAATATCAATATCTTGATGAACAACTGGGTCTAATTGTCTAAGTAAAGCTGCCATTCGTACACTCGTATATTGAATGTATGGACCTGTTTGACCTTCAAATTTTAACATGTTTGATAAGTTAAATTCAATATTTAAATGTTTTTCATTTTTTAAGTCATTAAAGATGATTGCACCAACAGCTACTGATTTTGCAACCTGATCTTTATGTTCTAAGTTCGGGTTTTTCTCTTCAATCGCTTGTTTTGATAAGAGGATCGCCTCATCAAATAC
>JAURNN010000078.1 GCA_030830185.1 Bacillota bacterium
CTCGGTTTCTTTTAATGCCAATATGATTTTCATTCTTGTGGGATCACTAAATGTTTTGAAGAACAAAGTCAGAAGTGAAATAGATTCATTATCAAGCAAATTTTTATGGGCTATTTCTATTTTTTCAGGGTGAAGAACATTACATTCACAAAACTCTATTATATCTTTTTGATCCATAATAATCTCCTATCTATATGAGCGTTCATTCATATAGGTATATTATATCACAACAAAATAACAGTCAATGAAATTACACCGGTTTTGAACGATAATAAGTTTTTGTTGTTACTACCATATTGAATTAAATATGTTGCGTAAGACAACCATTCGGACAAAAAAGGTCATTTTTCATCAAAAAATATGTTCCCACAATGGACGAAATTTGCACACATAGACAAAAAAAGCCATCGGATACCTATGAAGGTCATCTGATGGCTGATTTTTATTAAGTTGGGTTAAATATAGAGTGCTGTCAAGTATGTGTCAAGTATATAACAAGTGCTATTTTAATGAAAGCAACGTGATAGACTCTACATGGTATGTTTGACTAAACATATCGACAGGTACAACTTTTTTAACATTAAATAAAGTTTTTAATTGTTTCAAATCTCTAGCAAGTGAGGATGGTTCACATGAAATATAAACCATTTTTTTAGGTTTCATTTCCATGACTGCTTCTATAAAAGAAGATTGTAAGCCATCTCTTGGTGGGTCCACAATGACAACATCAAAATGTTTTTTATTTTCAAGCATAAACGTTTCCACTTCAGCACATACAAAATCAACATTTTCAATGTGATTGAGTGTAGCGTTATATGTAGCATCAGAGACCGCATCTGAAATCACTTCAACACCTGTCACATGTTTTGCTTTCCTTGCAGCAAATAAACTAATCGTTCCTACACCACTATAAGCATCTAAGACTGTTTCATTTTTAGTAATATGAGCGAGGTCTAATGCGATGTCATAGAGTTTTTTGGCTTGTGGAGGATTGACTTGATAAAAAGATTGAGGTCTAATTTTAAATGTGAAATCACCAAGCTGATCATGAATAAAACCTTCACCATAAATAACTCTATCGGTATCTCCAATGACTTTATATATCGAAGGATTCACTTGATGAATGATGGTTTTAATATAGGGATGTTTTGAGATTAATGCAGAGATTACTTGAGATTCCTTTTTAAAACCAGGTTCTTGACTAATAATAATGAGCATGAGTTCTTTTGTTTCAATTCCTTTTTTAACAACAGCATGCTTAATCCATCCTTTTTTTGTGACAGGATCATAGGCTTTCACGTGATAGGAATCAAGTAATGTTTTAAGTGTTTGAATGACTTCATTACCATCTTCATGTTCGATTAAACATGTTTTAATGTCTAACACTTTTTTTGTTTTTGCTTGATAAAAGCCTGCAATAAGACCGTCTTTAGAATTGGCGAATGCCATTTGAATTTTATTGCGGTATAAAAGTGGTGATTCACTAGAAACCACTGGTTGAACCGGAACATATAATTTTGCAATATGATTTAGTGCATCTGAAACACGTTTATGTTTCATTTGAAGTTGATGATCATAATTCATATGTTGAAGTTGACATCCACCACATTGTTGATAATAAATGCATGGTGGTGTCACCCGATCTTTCGATAATGAAAGATAGGTTTTTACTTCTCCAATACTGTAATTACTTTTTTTAGAGGTGATTTCTATCTCTGCTTCTTCACCAATCATTAAATTAGGGACGAAGATTAAATCTTTTCCTGTTTTAACAACACCACGTCCATCGTGTGCGTAATCGATTGCTTTTACTTTCATAAGTTTACCAAAAAAAGGTCAGAAGACCTTTTTTATTTGTTGTATTTTCCTTTCAAGTAATTGACATAATGCATCGGATCAAATGGTTTTTGAGTTGCGATCATCATGATTTCTTTTGGTGTTTTTGTTTGCGCAAACTTGTGAATGTGTTCTTTTGTCCAATCATTGATGACTTTAATATTATTTTCAAGAATCGCTTTTTCAATATCAATTGCTTGTGACATGGCATCATAAATTTGTGCACCATATGCTGAACCAAGTGCGTATGTTGGAAAGTATCCAAAAGATCCATAAGACCAGTGGATATCTTGAAGGACACCTTCAGTATTGGTATTCGGACGAATCCCTAAATACGCTTCATAGGTATCATTCCAAAGTTGCGGAAGATCTTCAACTTCAATGTCACCTGCAATGAGTTTTTTCTCAATATCGTAACGTACCATAATATGTAGTGCATAGGTTAATTCATCAGCTTCTACACGAATGAGCGTACGTGCACTGTGATTCATGTAATCCATAAAATCCTCTAGAGTGACTTCATCTAATTGAGGTGAAAAGATTAATTGAAGTTTTTGATAATGAACCGTCCAAAAAGCTTTTGAACGTCCAATCATATTTTCATACATCCTTGATTGAGATTCATGAATTCCTAGAGATGTCCCACCATGTAAATACGTATCATCATATTTAGGATCATTTTGAATTTCATATAATCCGTGACCCATTTCATGAATCGTTGAGAATATTGAAGACGCTAGATTATCTTCTAAATAACGCGTTGTAATTCTTGTATCTACAGATGTGACACCAGAGGTAAATGGATGTTCTGAGGTTTTTAATAGTCCTCTTTCTCGGTCATAATAAAAGACATCAAGTAAGTATTCACTAAATGCTTTTTGTTTTTCTTTATCAAAAGTTCCAGTAACAAGTTTTGGATGTAGTGGTTTAGGATGTTTTGTAACTTCTTTAACAAAATCAACAAGCTCTTTTTTTAATGTATCAAAAAAGAAATCATATTCTTTTTGAGTAAAACCTTCTTCATACATATCCAGTAAAAGATCATAGCCTTTTAAATGTTCTTCTTCTAAATATTTAACAAGATTTCTTTGGTATAACAACACTTCTTTTAACGTTGGAACAAATAAAGAAAACTCATTTTTGTGTTTCGCTTCTGCCCAAACATGTACACTTTTTGACATTAAAACTTGATACGCGATGTATTCATCTTTAGGGATTTTTTTAATGAAGCGTAATTCTCGATGTTCTTTTTTAATTTCAATTTGTAAATCGTGTTCGAGTGTATCGAGTTCTTTGAATAATGTTTCAATCGCATTGACATAAGTCTCATTGGATTGAATGGCATAAATTTCACCAGCCATAACCTCAAGTTGTTTCGAACGATACTCAATGGATTTCTTAGGTGCTTCAGTTTCAGCATCCCAACTCATCAGCCACATGACATATTCATATGCTTTTAGTTTTTTTCTTGTTTCTAAATAATGTTGTAATGATGTCATTGTTTGCCTCTTTTCTTAAGTTAAATTATATCATAAAATAGTTAAAAATAAGGTTGCGATTGAAAAATAAATACTAAGTCCAATAAAGTCATTCAGTGTTGTTATTAGCGGTCCTGATGCCACTGCAGGATCTTTTTTAAATCGCATTAATATAACTGGCATCATGAATCCAATCAAGGCTGCAACTGTCATTCCAATAAGTAAAGAAAGACTTACTTGAATAGCGATAACAATAGATTGTTGAAACGTTTCTCCGATCAGTACTAAAAATAACGTTGAAAATAGTAACGTAAAGATACTCATAAGACAAGCATTCATCAAACCAATTCGAATTTCTTTTTGATGATGTTTTTTTAAATTAAACGCATCTTCATCCATTGAAAGAAGCGTAACCCCTAAAGCTTGTGTTGAAATATTTCCTGCCATCCCAAGAATGAGAGGTTGAAACAACACAAGCAATGTCACTTGACTTAATGTGGGTTCAAAGATGGCTAGAATTAAAGCGATCATTGTATTCAATATAAGTGCAATGAGTAACCAAGGCATTCTTTTTAGATATCGTTTAACAGCGTGATCCGCTTCATCAAAGTTGTTAATGTTGGCGAGTCTTTGAAAATCTTCATCATAGCTTTCAATGAGTTCATCAAAGACGTCATCAGAAGTAATAATTCCAACAAGACGATCATTTTCAATGACTGCAATTGCTTCTTTGTCGTAGTCCATCATTTTTTGAATCGCAATAGTAATATCATCATTTGGATGTAAATACGTTGTAAGTGGTTTGTATATGGATTCTATTTTTGTATTTTTTCTTGCAATTAACACTTCACTTAATGTGATTTTTCCGATCAGTTTGTGTTCATCATCTACGACCCATAAAATATCCATATACATATATTCTGAGACGTCATGAATGAGGTGTTTTAATACTTGTCCTGCTGTTTGATGCGTTAAGATTAAGACCACATCGACTTGCATCATACTTCCAACACGTGTGTCATGATACAATAAAATTTTTTCAATATGATGTTTCTTTTGTTTGTCTAACTGATTTAAAATGTTTGCTTGATTGTTTGACACTTTGATCCACTCAACGAGTTCATCAGATGCGAGATGTTTGATAATAAATGCTTGCTTGATTGTTGGTAAAAGGTGATAAGCATGATCTTTTTCTTGTGGGTCTAATAGATTAATAAAATGAGGAAGGTCTTTTAAAGGTAGATGGTTAAGCATACTTTTTTGATCATGATCACTGGCATGTAAATAAGTATCCACATATGTTTGAGGTTGTTTTTTAAATGAAAGTTGAAGGTTTTTTTCAAGCATCATAACCCTCCAAGTAAAAGCGTTGCAATACTAAAATAAATCAGTAGCGCACTAACATCAATAAGTGTTGTAATAAAGGGTCCTGAAGCAATCGCTGGATCAACTTTAAGAAGTTGAAGCATTGAAGGAATCGTGATTGCTATTAGTGGTGCAAAGAAAAGTGTCGATGCAAGACTTAAGCCGATTATAAGTGAAAATGTTAAAGGTGTTGGATCATTAAACCCTCTTAAAGTTGCGTATAGATATGCAAGTAATAACGCAAGTATACCCATTGAAATTGAAATCATGATGGATGTCATGAGTTCTTTAACAAGTGTTTTTTTAAACATGCCTTGTTTTTTAGATAAACTTTGAAGGGTTAGTGCGAGTGTTTGTGTCGCAACATTACCAGCAGTTCCTAAAATAAGTGGCTGAAATAACATTAAAACAACCACTTTTTCTAATAAGGCTTCAAATTGATGAGATAAAAGCATCATCGGAATAAACATGACAAGCAACATGACAAGCCATGGAAGTCTTTGAAGCGCCGCTTGAAAAAAGCTACCATTCAAATTGACTTTTGCAGTAATCATTTTTTCATAATCTTCAATCGCTGCTTCTTCTAGTAAATCCAGTGCATCATCAAGCGTGATCACACCGAGTAACTGATTGTCATCATTTAAAATGGGTAAAACTTTTTGATTGGTTGTTTTTAATAAATGAATTGCCTCATCAATGGGTGTATCTTCATGGCATGACACATATGGATGCAATACATCTTCCATGGTGATGTGCGCTTCTGTTTTTAATAGTGTTTTTAAGTCGATCACACCTTTAAACTGGTGTTGATCGTGGATAACCACCATATCAACAATGTCTAAGTCTGGTGCTTCTTTAATGAGTTTTTTAGTTACGTCTTTTGCTGAAAAAGACATCTCTACCTCACAGTAATCAATAGAGACATGCGCGCCAATTTTACCTTCATCTAGTTCTAAAATAGAGGTTATGATTTCTTTATCTTCATTTTCGTTTAGTAATTTATTTCTGAGTGGTAGAGGTAGTAATCGTAATAAATCAATAACATCATCAGATGCCATTGTTGATATTAAATCTTTTTGTTTAGATACTGGAAAACGTAAAAAGACTTGAACTTGATAGCTTTCATCAATATAAGGTAGGAATTCAGCTGCATGTCCAATATCCATTGTTTTAAATAACAGTTTTTGATTTTTTATCGATAATTTAAATATCTCATCTGCGAGATCATATCCGTGTTGAGTTACATCTATCATATGTTACTCCCAAAAATCATTTTAGCAGTTTGTTCACTCACATGATATGTATTTTCTTGATGGTTGATTTCTATTTGAGATAAAGAAGGGTATTTCTTTATGATTTTAATACGGTCTTGAATGTGAATATGATGTTGCTTTAAATATTGTAATAAACCATAATCATCTTTGACTTGTAAAATTTGAAAAACGACACCTTCTTCCATATCATATAAAGAAGGGTAATTTTTAGTTTTAAATATCGTATCATAACTAGGAATGGGATTGCCGTGTTGACACGTTTCTGGTTTACCAATGAGTTCATACATTTTTTCAATCATTTTTTCAGAACCTGCATGTTCTAAATGTTCTGCTTCATGATGGACTTCTTCCCATGAATATCCTAAATACTTTTCTAAAAAAACTTCCCATATACGATGAGAGCGAATCATTCTAATCGCTTCTCTTTCACCTTTTTTAAGAAGTTTCACACCTTGATAAGGCAAGTATTTCACATATCCTTTTTTATGAAGTTTTTTAACCATTTCATTAACACTTTGTTCACTATAAGAAAAATAAGACGCAATGTCTTTTAAACTCAAATGCGTCTTAATATCTGTAGAGGCTTCATAAATATATTTGATATAATCTTCTTCTGATTTATGTAACATCATGACTCCTTAAAATAAGATGAGTGAGATTGCCATAATGGCCATACCTAAAACAAGACCTGTAATCGATAAATGATGTTTTCCGTATTTTTCAGCAGCAGGTAATAATTCATCTAAAGAAATGTAGACCATAATACCAGCAACCGATGCAAAAAGTAACCCAAAGGTCGTTTCAGTAAAAATAGATCTTAATAAAACATAACCAATAATCGCACCTAGTGGTTCAGCAAGTCCAGATAATAATGTAAATCCGACTGCTTTTTTCTTTGAACCTGTTGCATGATAAATAGGTACAGCAACAGCAATGCCCTCGGGTATATTATGAATGGCAATTGCAATGGCAATACTAATTCCTAGCGTTTGATTTTCAAGTGCCCCAATAAACGTAGCAAGTCCTTCAGGAAAATTATGAATAGCAATCGCAAGCGCTGAAAACATCCCTAAACGCATGAGTTTTTTCTTTTTTCCTTTTCCAGTTTGATCATCAATAAACTCATGAGGATTTTCTTGATCTGGAATTAAATAGTCAATGAGTGCAATCACACCCATTCCAAAAAAGAACGCGAGTGTTGTATAAATATAAGCAACTTCAGAGTTAAAACTTGAAGATAACGCATCATATGCTTTAGGAAAGATTTCAACAAAAGACACATAAATCATCACCCCAGCACTTAAGCCTAATGCAAATGATAAAAGCGTTTCTTGTTTAATTTTTTTATTAAACGCAAAAATCGTTCCAAGACCAGTAGAAAGTCCAGCAAATAAAGTTAGTAAAAATGCATAAATCGGTTCCATTATTTATCCTTTTTTAAGGTATACCTTAATTTTAATTTAATGATACCATAAAAAATGGTTTTTGCAACAAAAAAAGCGATGATAATCATCGCTTAATTTTCTTTTATTTTGCTTCGTTTTTAATTTGTTTTCTATTAAACATCGCGTAAATGGTTGGAACAACAAGCAAGGTAAGTAGGGTTGCATAAAGAAGTCCACCAATCGCAGTAATCGCAAGTGGTTGTAAGAGTTCAGATCCCTCACCAACACCAAGTGCTAAAATAAAGAGTGAAATCACTGTCGTTAACGCTGTCATAAAAATTGGACGTAACCGTGTCTCTCCAGCAGTCACAATCGCATCAATGACGCCTAAGCCTTGTTCTCTTAGTTGATTCATATAGTCAATTAAGACAATACCGTTATTCACAACAATACCAACGAGTAACACAAATCCAACAAGTGCAACTAAACTTAAATTACTTCCTGTCACAAGGAGTGCAAGCATCCCACCTGTAAATGCAAGAGGAATCGTTCCTAAAATAATGAGTGGATATTTAAGTGATTGGAACTGAATCGCCATGACCATGTACACAATTAAAATGGCAACGATCAGTCCTAACGCTAAATCTAAGAATAAACTTTGAATTTCTTCATTTTCACCAGCAAACGTCACTGTATATCCACCACCATAACTTAAGAATGTTTCTGATTCTAAGTATGTATTCACGGCATCCACAACATCTTCTGATACAAGGGTAACGTTAAATCCATCTGCAATGCCTGCAGTAACTTCTAAGTATCTTGAGTTACCATCAGTGAAAATGGTTGCAAACCCTGTGACTTTTGAAATCGTAACAACCGTATTTTCATCATAAACAGAAACACCTAAACTTGAAAGTGATGTTGAAGCAGTTGGATTCATCGGATCAAAAGAAGTAAATGCAACAGGAGATAAGTTTTCATCTAACGTCACAAACACCCCAGGATTGACAATCAATTGAACAGGTGTTCCTGCAACGTATGTCGGTAATAAGAAATTAGGAACATAAAGTGGACCGTATAAAGCTTCATCATAACTTGAATCAATGAGTGCTCTCACCTCATCACTAAATAACATGACCCCACCTAAAAATTGTTCATAATCACCAAAAACATCTAGTGATAAACCCAGCGCAGCATCTGTAGGGACATCAACCGTGTAGGTCACACCATCAATAAAGACATCGAGCGTTTCTGTTGTCCCTAAATTACCAAGTAAACTGAACGCTAAACCAAAGTTATCAATGACATCTTGATTGGTAAGTCCTAACTTAATGGCTTCTGCTTGATTGACATCAATAAAGATTCTATCGGCACCAACATTAATACCATTATCTGGATCTTCAACACCTTCGATACCATTCATGATTTCTACAAGATCATTTGCAATTTTTTCAAGTGTTAATAAATCAAAACCTGATATTTTTGCAGTAATTCCAGTTGGTCCAAATGCGCCAGCCGATGAATCTTGTGTTGAAACAGATACTTCAAGTAAGTTATCTATAGACATATTTTCTAAATCTTCAAAATCATAATTTAAAATAAATGATTCAATATCAACCGCGTTCTCTTGAGTAGATTTTGCGCGAGATTCAAGTAATGTGATCGTCATCGCTAATGTTTCACCAGAACCTTGTGCTTGCGGTGGACCAAATACAAACCCACCACCTAATGTTGCAGAGACTGAATCGACATCACGAAGTGCGAGTAAATCAAAAGTGAGTTGATCTGCAAACGCTGTTTTTTCTTCAAATTCTAAATCACCTGCAAAGTTAATATTCACTGAAACCGTACCCTCATCTGTAGGAGGAATTAAAATAAAACCTCTAGAAAATACAATCGCAGATGATCCGATAAGTAAAACAACAATAATAAGAAATGTTAACCATTTATATTTAATTGAAAATAATACACTGTGTTTATAAGCTGATTTAAACTTCTTAGATGCCTTAGACTCTTCTTTGACAACTAAGTCATTTAAAAATCTTGATGCCATCGATGGTACCATCGATAGCGCAATCACTAAACTTGCTCCTAATGCATAGACAATCGTGAGTGCCATAGGAATAAAGATATCCGCCACTAAACCTTCAATAAAAAAGATTGGTAAGAACACAGCTGCTGTTGTTATCGTAGATGCTGCTATCGCTCCACCAACTTCTTTTGAACCTAATACAGCTGCTTCTATCTTAGATTTACCTTCTGAAAGTAGTCTGTAAATATTTTCAATAACAACAACCGAGTTATCAACAAGCATCCCGATTGCCAAGGCAAGACCACCCATTGAAATTATATTGAGTGAAATATTTGATAAAAACATGAGTAAAAAGGCAGCAACAACAGATATTGGAATCGCAAGTCCTACAATAATGGTTGGTTTAATATCTCTTAAAAAGACAAATAAAACCCCAACTGCAAGTAGCCCACCAATAAGTAAGTTAACAAAAACTGAATTAATTGAGTCATTAATGAATGCACCTTGATCAAATAACACACCATAAGAAGCGTCATAAGGACTATTTTCAATAAGTGTATCTAATTTAGATAAAATACGAGAAGTGACTTCAGTGATTCCAACATCTGATTGTTTTTGAAATGATATTTGTATCCCTTGTCTACCATTCACTTTAGAGTAGCTTTGGGTCGCATTATTCACAAACTCTACTGACGTTGAAACATCATTTAAAGTATAGGTCACACCATCAACATAATAAATTGGTAGATTTTTTAATTGGTCAAGTGTTTGTGGTGCATTTCCTAAATATAACAAACGTATGACACCTTCATCGAATGCTGCCCCAACTAAACCTTCTGTATTTTGTTCATTTAAGGTTGTTAAAACATCATCTTGTGTAAGTCCTAGTGTTTCTAAAGTGTTTTCATTTAAATTCACTTCTAAAACGATATCAGCTTCACCTGTTAAGGTCACATCAGCCACACCTGGAATACTTTTTAATTCATTTAAAATATCACGATTGATCCACTCAGTATTTAAAATAAGTGCCTCATCATCTGATACCGTTTCATCAAAACTACGATACATCGTCACATTCATGACAGGCAATAAATCTGGAGATAATCTTAAAATCGTTGTATTTCCAACACCATCTGGAAATGTTAAGTTATTAATAATTTCTCTTAATTCAACAGTGACACTGTCTAAATTGGTACCATCTTGAAACGTTACAAATGAAATTGCAAAGTTTTCATTGGATTGTGAGGTCACTGTTGCAAAGTTTCCAATCGTAGATACTGCTGCTTCTAATGGATCAGAAACTGAACTCTCAATATCTTCTGGACTTGCACCTGGATAGGATGTGATCGTTACAACAAAAGGTAAGTTTACTTCTGGAAATAACGTTAAAGGTAATCTTGTAATTGAAAATAGTCCTAAGACAATAATAATTAAGATTCCCATTAAAACAGTAATCGGTTTTTTTACACTATAGTTACTCATAATTGCTCCTTAATTTTCTACATGATAAGTATACCAATAACATATATAAAAACCTTATAAAAAACCATTGTTACGATAGTTTTACATATTAAGAAAAAATCAATAAAAAACCACCCGAAGGCGGTTTATTTAGATTCTCCACTTATGGATAATGATTTGACATATACGCTTGGACTACCAAAACCTGAGACATCAAATTTTAAATCGTTTGCAAATCCTTCAATCGCATTCATGACGTCAAAGAAATTTCCAGAAACAACAATCATGTTGACTGGATAGGTGACTTTCCCGTTTTCAATCTTAAAGCCCCTTGCTTGAAGTGAGAACTCACCTGATATCGCTTTGACACCAGCGTGTAAGCCAACGAGTTCTGTGATATAAACGCCGTCGCTAATAGGTTCTATGAGTGCATCAAAACTTTTTTCACCTGGCTCTAAAAAAAGGTTCGTTGTTTGAATACCCCCACTAAAACTATTCCCTGATGGGTCATGATTAAATATGGATGCCATTTTTAAGTCATTGATAAATCCTTGAAAAACACCATCTTTAATGATGTATTTTTTCTTGCAAGCAACCCCTTCATCATCAAATGGAATTTGGAAATATGCTTTTTCATGCAAGGGATCATCAATCAAATTAAAGTTTGATTGTGCAATCGACTCTCCTACCTTATTTTCATAAGGGGTTAAATGACGATATGCCGATTCTGCAGAATACAGTCCTGAAAAGACAGAAAGTAAATTGGAAAATGTTTCATTAGAAAACACAACTGGATAAAACTTAGTTGGTAATGAGACTGGCCCTAAACTTTTTAATCCTTTTTCAATCGTGATATCAGCAAGCTTGTTAGGATCAAACTGATCATAGGTTTTAAATATATCAAATTCATAAGCGGTTGTAACATCTTCGCCTTCTTTAAAGACACCGACACCATACGCATATGCAAAACGGTTTTTTCTTGCTAAGTGAAGTCCTTTTGAGTTGGTTAATATCGCACCACTTGTATTTTCTTGATAAACTGCTGTTTGTACATTGGATACTTTTTCATTGTTTCTAATGCGCATTTCAAGTGTAATTAGATCGTCTACTTTTTTTGTCATTGGGACATTTGAAAAATCAAAATCATTTTCTTTCACTTCAGGATATGTTTTTGATCCTTCATAAATGATCGCTGGTTCTTTGACCGTTAAAACTTTCGCATTTTCAATGATTTTATCAAGCATTTTATCAACGTGTTCATCAGAGATATATTCAAATTTTACCTTACCCATGTTGCCTTCAAAAACACCGCGAATAGAAACCGTTGAAACATCTGAAATGGTATTTTGTTCGATTTTTCCTTCATAAGAAACGAGTTTTAAAGATGAGGATTCAGAGACTGAAATTTCAACATCTGATAAACCTTTTGAAAGTCCTAATTCTATCCATTTTTTTGTGTTCATGCTTGACCTCCTGCCCCACCAACGGTCATTTTAGAAACACGAATGGTTGGTTGTCCGACATCGGTTGGAATCGATCCTGAAATAGAACCACACATTCCTTGACCAAAATCTAAGTTATCTGCAACTTTATCAATTTTAAATAATACTTCATGACCCTTACCAATCAACATGGCACCTTTAACAGGTGTGGTTAACTTACCATCTTCAATCATATAACCTTCAGAAACTGAAAAGTTAAATTCTCCTGTTGCTGGTGAGACTTGACCACCACCAAGTTGTTTTGCATATAGACCGTATTTGGTATCTTTAATGATATCTTCTACTTTATCTTTACCTGGAGCAATATAGGTTGTATTCATACGAGAAGTTGGTGGAAATTTATAGTTTTGACGACGACCAGATCCTGTTGGTTTGTGATTCATCGTGAGTCCATTTCTGTAATCTACTAAATAGGATTTTAAAATTCCGTTTTCAATGAGTAAGTTCTTTTGCGTTTTCATGCCTTCATCATCAAAAGATGTACGTCCCCATGCACCATCAACATCGCCATCATCATACGCTGTGACAACAGAGGATCCAATGGCTTGACCAAGTTTACCTGTAAATGGAGATAATCCTTTGGCAACTGATGTTGCTTCAAGTGGATGACCACACGCTTCATGGAAAATAACCCCGCCCCAACCATTTGCGAGTACAACTGGCATTTCCTGAGCAACAATCGGTTGTGCTGAAAGCATATGGATCGCACGTTCTGCGACATTTTTAGCAAGTGCAAATGGATTAACATCATCAAAGATTTCAAATCCCATTGCACGGCCTGGTCCTTCGAAAACTTGTTGCATTTGGCCATTTTCACTTGCAACGCCCATTAATATGACACGAGCATAATGACGTTCATCATTTTGATACACACCATTAGAGTTTGCAACTAAGATTGATTGTTTCCATGATAGTAATTGAGTAATGGATTGAACAATTCTTTTGTCATGAGATAAAATGATATCTGCTAAAGCAAGTAATTTTTCAGTTTTTTCACTTGCAGAAACATCTTCCATTGGTCGTTTGACTTTGTTATCAAATGGGAGTGCCTCTCTAAGTGGTGTTGCTACTTTTTTCTCACCCGTAAATGATGCACTTAATGAGACCACAAGCGCACGTACTTTTTCTTCTGAGACATCATTAGAGTAACCGTACACGACATCATTATTTTTAATGAGTCTCACACCGACACCATGAACATTATTAAATGATACATTACTGACATCTTTTGAAGTTACACGAATCGCTTCTTGATTGGTATCTTCAAAAAACAATTCAGCGAAATCAGCGCCAGTTTGTAATGCGTCATTTAAAAGGTCTTGAATCACGTTTTTATTTAACATCTTATTCTTCCTTTCTTGCTTCATATTGGAGTTGATATAAATTAAAGTAAAGTCCTTTTTCTTTGAGCAACACTTGATGAGAACCACTTTCTATTATTTTACCATGACTCATGACAATGATTTGGTCTGCATGCTGTATGGTCGATAATCTGTGCGCAACAATAATCATGGTTGAGATATTCATCATCTTCTCTAAACTTTCTTGAATGATGCTTTCAGTTTCACTATCAATATTGGCAGTTGCTTCATCAAGAATCATCAGTGATGGTTTATATAATACGGTTCTTGCAAAAGAAATGAGTTGTCTTTGACCAGATGAAAAATTATTTCCTCGTTCTAAGACTTTGTGTTCATAGCCATCATTTAAATTCTCAATGACATGATCAAGTCCAACATAGTTTGCTGCCTGAATCATATCTTCATCTGTTTTTGTTTCATCAAAAAGTTTAATATTTTCTTTGAGTGTTCCACTAAATAAAAACACATCTTGAAGCATTTGACCAATATGAGAGCGTAAGCTTTCACGTTTAATCTTTTTAATGTCGATACCATCAATTAAAATTTGACCTTGTTGAATATCATAGTTTCTTACAATTAAATTAAGAATCGTGGATTTACCAGAACCTGTTGCGCCTACAAAAGCGACTGTTTGATCTGGTTTCACTTCAAAGGATACACCTTTTAATACCCATTCATCAGGAATGTATGAAAACCATACATCTTTAAAGACTATAGATCCTTTAAATGATGAGAGATCAACAGCATCTTCTTCATTGATGATATCTGGTTTTGTATCTAAGACATCAAATATTTTTTCTGCACTGGCAAATGCATTTTGAAGCATATTAAATTGCTCTGCCATTTGTAAAATCGGTTCAAAGAAATCTCTGACGTAACTATAATAACTAAATAAAAGTCCTGCACTGAATACAAAGATATACACTTCTTGATTGATGACATCACCAATCCCTAAAAATAAGATGAGTAAGACACCAATCATTGAAAATAAATACATTAAAGGGCGATACGTTCCAAAAACAAGAATTTCTTTCATATAGCTTTTTCTTAAATGATTTGATTTTTCATAAAAGACCGTTCTTTTTTTAGTTTCTTGATTAAATGCTTGCGTAATTTTCATCCCAGATAAATTTTCAGATAGAAATGCATTCACTTCAGATACGTTAGATCGTACTTGACGATACGATGCACGAGAATACTTTCTAAATAAGATGGTTGCAAAAAAGACTACGGGTAAAAATAACATCAAGATTAAAGTGATCTTATAATTAATGACAAATAAAACAATGATAATTCCTGTTAAATAAATCACATTTCGAATTAAGTTTGCAGCAACATTGGTATACATTTCGGATAACGTATTAGTATCATTGGTGACTCGTGTGACAAGTTTACCAACGGGTACTTGATTGAGTTGAGCTGGTCCAAGTGTTTGAATGTGTTCAAAGACTTCATGACGCATCGATAAAATAATCTTTTGTCCAATTTCTTGAAGCCACAATGATTGACGGTATTCAATATTAAATGCAACCACCATGAGTAATACAAACCCACCACCTAAATACACTAAATAATTAAGTTTTTCTGCGACCGTTAACGTTTGTGAAATCACAACATCAATCGTGACTCCAATAATCAGTGAAGGAATAAGTTGAACAATAATTGAAACTAACATCATCACTAAGACAAGGATAAATCTTTTTTTATGCGGTTTAATATAAGAAATGAGGCGTGAAAGTATTTCTTTGTCAGGTTTTTCTCTTGTATATTCTTTAAAATCTTTCATGATGCATCCTCACTTTCTACCATAATTTCTAGTTGTTGACGTTTCACCATGTCTTGATAGAGTGGTGACGTTTTAAGTAAGGATTCATGATTCCCAATACCAACAAGCACACCTTGATCAAGTAAGATGATTTTATCCATACGTTTGACTGTTGAAATACGATGGGCGATAAAAATAGTTGTTTTATTTTTTCTAATTTTAAACAAATTAGAAATAATTGCTTCTTCAGTTTTCGTATCCACTGCCGATACCGAATCATCTAAAATCAAAATTTCAGGATCTTTGGCAATCGCTCTTGCGATACTTAAACGTTGTTTTTGACCTCCAGATACTGTCACACCACGTTCACCTAACATCGTTTCATACTGATCTTTAAATTCACTAATATTATCATGAACATCTGATAATTTTGCTGCTTTTTCTGCGAGTGCTTCATCTTTTTCATCAAAAGCAAATAAAATATTGTCTAAAATGGTTTCAGAAAATAAGAAGTTATCTTGAGGCAC
>JAURNN010000079.1 GCA_030830185.1 Bacillota bacterium
AAAACACTTATTTGGATCAAAAGAATTTTATAAAAAAGTAGGATTGATTGCGATTCCCATCGTACTTCAGCAATTGATTATCGCGTCAGTCAATTTAGTCGATAATTTAATGGTTGGACAACTCGGTGAATCCTCAATTAACGCTGTGACGATCATTAATCAACTGAATTTTGTGGTGATGATTGTCACGTTTGGTGTGATGGGTGGTGCTGGTATTTTTACAGCCCAGTTTTTTGGTGCAAAAAAAGAAGAAGAATTAAAAATGTCTTATCGATATAAAATGAGTGCGGCGATATTAGTATCAACAACCGCATTTTTACTGTTTATTTTATTTGGTGAAACCATGATTGGATGGTTTGCATCTAAAGATGAAACCATTTCACTGGGGATGGATTATTTGCGTATTGTGCAATTTGGTGTATTTCCGTTTATTGTGTCTCTCGCCATCACAACAACGTTTAGAGAAACGGGTACAACCAAACCGTTACTCTATATTTCTTTATTTGCTTTACTATTAAATGCAGCCATTAATTATGTCCTTATTTTTGGTCACTTAGGATTTGAACCGATGGGTGTACGAGGTGCAGCCATTGGGACAGTGATTGCAAGATATGTTGAAGTCTTTTTATTGTACGGGTTAATGATTGTGAGAAAAGCACCATTTTATGCAAAACTTTTCACCATCTTTAGCATTCCTAAATATCTTACGAAAAAAATTAGTTTAAAAGCATTGCCTTTAACCATTAACGAAGTCTTTTGGTCTGTAGGTCAAACGATGTTTATTTATGTTTTCAGTTTAAGAGGTGAAACAGCACTTGCTGCGATGAACATTAATAATGCTGTCTCACAAATCGTTTTTGTCACGTTTTCAGGGATTGCAACGTCTGTTGCTGTGATGGTCGGAAATACACTCGGTGAAAATAAATTAGAAGAAGCAGAAAGTAATGCATACAAACTTATGATGGTGGCTTTTTTATCTGCGGTTGTTGTTGGTGCAATCTTATTTGTGATGGCCCCATTTGTTGTTGGGTTATATGATATATCAGAAGTGACCTATGAATGGGCACTAATTACAACAAGATACAATAGTGTTCTTATATGGCTATATAGTGTGAATGTCGCGATTTATTTCACATTGAGAAGTGGTGGCGATATGCGATCAACCATCTATGCAGATTCAGGGTTTACTTGGGTTGTGATGGTGCCACTTGCTCTTGTTTTAGTGTATGTTACGAATTTAGATGTCACCTGGTTATTTTTACTTGTCAAAGGCACTGAACTTCTTAAATTCTTTTACTCACTGCAATTATTAAAGAAAAAAAGATGGCTTCAAAATCTGACGAATGAAGCCGTCATATAAATATGTTATAATTTTAAAAAGGAGAATAGTATGCCAAACTTAAGTCAACTTAACCAACTTGCTGAACTTGCAGTATCGGTTGGTGTTAATGTTCAAAAAGATCAAATGGTGGTCGTTCGTGCCCCTATAGAATCTAGTGATTTTGTTAGAAGAATCACAGAAGCAGCGTATCAAAAAGGTGCATCGAAAGTGTTAGTATTATGGAGTGATGATGAAATTTCAAAACTTCATTACACATACCAAACTGAAGAGGTTCTTCAAGAGGTTCCAGAATATTTAAAAGCACAATATCATTATGCACTTGATCAAGGCGCATGTTTTATTTCTGTGTCTTCACCAAACCCTGGTATTTTTAAAGATGTTGATGGTAAAAAACTACAATTATCAGCACTCGCATCGTCTCGCGCACTAAAGTTTTTTAGAGAATTTATGATGGGAAATAAAACCCAATGGACAATTGTAGCGTCATCTAATGAAGCTTGGGCGAAACAAGTATTTCCTGAACTTGAAAAAGAAGCCGGGATTGAAGCATTGTGGGAACTTATATTTGAGGCGTCTCATGTTGATGGTGTCACACCTGTTCAAGAAGTTTGGGATAAACACAACGCAAGACTTGCTGAACATGATGATTATTTAAATGGACAAAATTTTTCATCATTAAAATTTAAAAATAACTTAGGAACAGATATTGAAATTGGACTTGTTCCAGATCACATTTGGGTTGGTGGTGGAGAACATGCCACAACAGGGATTTATTTCAATCCAAATATTCCTACAGAAGAGAATTTTACGATGCCAGATAAATACCGCGTGAATGGTAAAGTGGTGGCATCAAAACCGCTTAATTATCAAGGGAAAATTATTAAAGATTTTTACTTTGTTTTTAAAGACGGTCAAGTTGTTGAATATGATGCAAAAGAAGGCAAAGACGCACTTGATAATTTACTTGCAACTGATGAAGGCTCTAAGTATATTGGAGAAATCGCACTTGTCGAACACGATTCACCAATTTCTCAAATGAAACGTATTTTATTTTCTACTCTATTTGATGAAAATGCGTCATGTCATATTGCACTCGGTCGTGCGTATCCAATGAATATTAAAGGTGGACTCACCTCAACCACAGAAGACCTTGTGAAACGTGGCTATAATGATTCTCAATCACATGTTGACTTTATGTTTGGGACAGAGGATCTATCTATTGTTGGTGTGAAACAAGACGGAAGTGAAGTTATTGTATTTAAAGATGGAGCGTACGCGTATTAATGTTTTTTGACACCTTGTTATTTTCTCTTAATGCGATATTACCAGTTATCTTATTAATTTTATTAGGATACTACTTAAAAAAGAAGGGTTTTATTGAAGAGTTATTGATTCGTAAAATGAATCAGTATATCTTCATGATTGCCCTTCCTTTATTGTTTTTTTATAATGTCTATCAAACAGAAACACTTAAAAATGTCGATTTAGGGATGTTATTTTTTAGTGCATCTGGTCTTGTATTATTTACAATCATTGGCTATGTTGTTTTGTTATTCATTAAGATGCCAATCAATCAAAAAGGACCTGTTCATCAAAGTTTTACAAGAAGTAATTTTGCGATGATTGGTGTGTCTTTAGCAGCGTTTATCGGTACAAGAGAAACCAATGCATTACTGTCATTATCAGCTGTTTTAATCTTTCCATTATCGAACTTTATTTCAATCATTGTTTTATCCATTTTTTATAAAGAAGAAAAAAAGCAACTCGATTTCATCTACATAGTAAAAACGTTTTTTAAAAACCCTTTGATAGTTGGTGTCATCGCAGGGATCTTTTTTGTTGTTTTAAAGACCTATCTTGTGAGCGAAAACAACGTACCTATCATATTGATTGAAAGAGACGTCCCTTTTTTATATAATGTGATTAGGTCTCTAAGTCAAACAGCGTCACCCATTGCACTCATTGCACTTGGTGCTCAGTTTGAATTTAAGACGCTTTCAAGAGCAAAACAAGCAATCGTAACAAGTGTGATCTTTAAAAATCTCATCATTCCTGTTTCAATGTTGGTCTTAACCATTCTTCTTATACCATCACATGAAAACTACCGATTACTGATACCTACGATGATTGCACTTTATGCATCACCTGTTGCAGTTTCAAGTGTTGTGATGGTTCAAAATTTAGGTGGGGATGAAGAAGTTGCTGGTCAACTTGTTGTTTGGACAACACTATTATCTTCGGTGACGATTTTTGGATCGATAATGGTCCTTCGCATGCTTGGATATTTATAAAAAAAGGAGAAGTCAATGCAAAACGAATTTACAAGAGAAAAATCACTCAATTTATGGAGTGGCATGTCTTTATTAGCAGGTATTATGATTGGATCTGGGATTTTCTTTTTAGGTGGCCAAATTTTAGGTCGTATTGGGAATTCACTACCACTATCTTTACTTGCATGGTTTGTGGGTGGGATTATTACTTTGTTTTCAGGATTATCGTATGCTGAACTTGGTTCTTTATTTCCTGAAAATGGCGGTTATTATCTATATTTAAAAGAGGCATATGGTAAAAAAGTTGCTTTTTTATCAGGAACCATGAATTTAGTGCTCGCGTCATCTGGTAGTATTGCCTTACTTGCAGTGTTGTTTGCACAAGTCCTATCAAATATCGTTGTTGAACTAGGATCAGTGATTAATCTAGTTGCGATACTTGCGATTATTGTACTTACAATTGTAAATTATTTAGGTCTTAAAGTTGGTGCCATCACGCAAGTAGTCTTTATGGTTGCCAAACTGATACCTATTGTGATGATTATCGTGATGGGCGTATTAACAGGCGATCAAGCAATTGTTACAACCAATACATTATCAAGTTTATCATTCTTTGAAGTCATTGTTGCATTTGGGTTCGCTGTTGTTGGAACACTTTGGGCGTATGAAGGATGGACGAATTTAAATAGTGTTGCTGGACACATGAAAAATGCAAATAAAGATTTACCAAAAGCACTTGTGTTTGCCATAGTTGGTGTGCTTGTGATTTATGTCTTGTTTATCTTTTCTTTATATCGTCTTGTTTCTTATCAAGCACTTACTGAGGCGTATAATGGTTGGTTTATCTTTAATGCAGCTTATGTGCTATTTGGAGATGCAGGTCAACTTATCATCATGATTTCAGTTGCGATTTCTGTATTTGGTGCACTCAATGGAAGTATCTTAGTATTTCCTAGAATTTATCAAAAAATGGCGGAAGATGGTTTATTCTTTAAACAATTTGCAACCTTAGATAAGCGTTTTAAAACACCGTTACTTGCACTTGCAATCTCAGCCTTAATGTCAGTATTACTTATAGTATTAGGTTTTGATGTCAATGCACTATTAACATTTGTTGTATTTGCGGGACTTATTTTTAATACACTGATTTTTTTATCTGTATTCTTATTCAGAAAAAG
>JAURNN010000080.1 GCA_030830185.1 Bacillota bacterium
ATCAGAAGTCATGCGCGCCATCACCCAGCCTTGAGGTGTTTTATCAAAATAACTAAAAGATAATCGTTGTAAGTTATCAAAGGCTTGTCTTCTGAGTTCATGAGATACCGTTGCTTCAATTAAAATGGCTTGTTTAATAAAGGCCCAAACGAGAAGTCCAAATCCACTTGCAACAAGGACACTGATGATAATAAATGGAATGAGTGTTTCCATGTTTTTTTCAATGAAAAAAACATCGATTGCATAACGATTGAGCTGCGGGAAAATAATGTCTAAAACAGTAATTCCTGCCATAAATAAACCCAGTTTCACTAAATGAGATTTGTTTTGAAAAACGATATCAATGACACGCTTCCAAGTAGAAAGTTGGACTTTTTTTAATCCATCAAATTCATCTTGCATCTTCGTCACCTCCCTCTAATGTTTTAAGGAAGTCTTCTTCAAGCTTACCTTGTATTTTCCAAAGTTCTTGATAAAGTCCAGCTTGTTTTGATAGTGTTTCATGATTACCAACTGCCTGAACAACACCTTGATCTATGACGATGATTTTATCTGCTTCTTTTGCAGTTGTCATACGGTGTGTAATAATAAGTGTGGTTTGTTTTTTGTTCATTTTTGATAATGCTTCACGAATCAAAAGATCGGTTTGTGTATCGACTGCTGAAAGTGCATCATCAAAAATCAAAACGGGTTTTTCAGAAACCAAGACGCGTGCGATTGCAACACGTTGTTTTTGACCACCAGATAATGTTGTTCCTTTTTCTCCTACAAGCGTATCATAACCTTGCTGGAACGTTTTAATATCTTTTTCAAGGGAAGCCGCTTGCGCTGCCATCATAATTTTTGAACGGTCTGCTTTTCTATTGGCAATCGCGATATTATCATACACAGTTTTAGAAAATAAGAATGGTTCTTGTAAGACCACACCTAAATGTGAGCGTAAATATGTTTTTTCTATATCTCTTAGTTCAACACTATCTAGATAGATATGACCAGATTGATATTCATACATTCGCATGAGCATATTCATCAGTGTGGATTTACCACTACCAGTTCGTCCTATAAATGCAACCGTTTCACCTGGTAAAATTTCAAAACTTAAATCTTTGAATAATATATTTTCAGTATCATCAAATTTAAAGCTGACATGTTCAAAAACAAGATGACCTTTTATTTCAGGTGTCATTGTTCCGTTTTTTACATATTCGGTTTCTAAATTCAAAATCTCATAAATACGTTTGGATGCAGCAAGTGCTTTCGCATAATCATTCAAAATATGTCCTAATCCTCGAATCGGCCAAATAAGCATCCCTACAAGTCCTAAAGCTGCTGCAATTTGAGCAGCATCCATTTGATTTTGATTCATAAAATAAATCCCTAAACCAATCACAAGGACGTATTGAGAAATACCAATAAAATCCATGGTACCCCAAAATTTAGACACAATTTTACCTGTTCTTAATCGCATGTCTCTGTGATGATCATTTTTAATACGTAACTTTTCGATTTCATATGCTTCATTACCAAATGCACGAACAATACGTGCACTTGATAAGTTTTCTTGAATGACTGTCATCATTTTTGATTCAGCTTCTTCAACATCGTGATACATTTTATCGTTTTTTCTAAAATATAATACTGATGCAATCCCAACAAAAGGAATAATTGTAAGTAAAATAATTGTGAGTGTGCCGTTAAGTACGTAAAGTTGATACGCTCCAAATACAAGTGTGGATTGTAAGAAAATCATGTCCATTAACGTTCTTGATAAAAAATTGACTGAGGTTTCGATATCAGAAGTCGAACGTTGAATTAAATCTCCAGAATCTGAATTGTTATGGAATTTATATGGTAATTTTTGAATGTGTTCATACATCTTAAGTCTTAAATTTTGTCCCATCGTATGGCGGACAAATCCTCGTATTGATAATTCAATGAATCTAAATAAGAAGCGAACAACTTGTAGCGCCATCAAAATAATAGCAACATATAAAACCTCATTTAAAAACGAATCTGCAGACTCAAAAAACCGGATAAAAATCTCCGGTAAATTGACCTGATTATAAACTTCTGTATCACCAATACCTGGTTGTTCTAAAAGTCTTTTTAAGACATATTGTGTAAAAAGTGGAATCATAGAATACGTGATTCTACTAAAAATAAGTAAGATGATCGCAAGGAGAATATAATGATATAATCCTTTACCTAATTTAATTAATTGTTTTAACCTCATGTTTTTGTCCTGTAAGATCGCTCTTACCCATCTAAAAAAACTTAACTACGTTGCATTTGACTGGTATACAAATATAGTTGTTTATATGTTCTTGCAGCATCCTTATAATAATTCAATTTATTAAAAAATTGATACGCCTCTTGATGCAAAAAATGCATCGTAAGATAATCATATTTCATTAAAGATTGTTTTAAAACATATGTTTTAAAGAAATCTTCTGTAATAGAGAGGTCATTTAACATTAAGATTTTAAAATATTGAATGACAATATGACTTTGATTGAAAAATGATGTTTGTAATGATTGAAATGCATCATCTTTCTTCAAATACGCAAGGATGACTGAAATAATATCTTTTGTTTTTTCAAAC
>JAURNN010000081.1 GCA_030830185.1 Bacillota bacterium
ATCATTACAAATCCACCATATTTTAAATATCAAGAACATACAAACATCTCAAAGCATCCAACAAGATCAATTGCACGTTTTGAAATCACACTTACACTTAATCAAGTTTTAGGATTAAGTTCAAAATCACTCAAAACAAAACAATCACTATTCATGATTCATCGAAGTGAAAGAATCGATGAAATCATTACTTTGGCTAAACAATATCAATTAACCATTAAAGAAATGCAATGCATACATCCTTATATAGATCAACCTTCTGAGGTGGTTTTACTTCATTTTGTAAAAGATGCTAAACACGAACTGTTGGTTTTACCACCACTCATCCTTTATGATGCTAAACATCAATTTTCATTACAATTAGAAAAAATATATGAGGGGGTTTCACATGTTACTTAGTACACTTACTAGAAAAGAAAAATTAAAATTTCTAGATTTAGCATTACATATGGTTAAAGTTGATGGTGAACCATCGACTCAAGAGACACGTCTTTTAAATATGATGCTTGCTGAAGTCGGTGAAAACATCATCACAGAATACCACTTTCAATTAAGTGATGCATTAGAAGAAACCATTCAGTTTTTTGATGTTTTAAGCGAAGAAACGCAACGTATTGTTTATTTAAACTTAATACGTATTTCTTTGTTTGAAAATTTTTATAATACTGCTGAACATGAATTTTTAGAGACAATTCGCATGCGTTTTCATATTAAAGATGACATGAAGCATGAACTCATTCAAGCGGTCTATCAAGAAAAAGATTTAAGAGATAACATACAAAAACTCATAAAGGGCTTATGGAAAAAATAGAAAAACAAAGCCTATATATTGTATCAACACCAATTGGTAACTTAGAAGACATTACATTTCGGGCAATATATATACTTAAAAATGTCGATTTAATTTTGTGTGAAGACACGAGGGTTTCTAAAACCCTTTTTCGTTATTATGATATACAAACAGCATACCAAAGTTATCATGAACATACACAAGATAAAGACGTATCACTCATTATTGAAAAGATAAAACAAGGATTAACTGTGGCGCTTATTTCTGATGCCGGTACTCCACTAATATCAGATCCAGGATATGAACTCATCAAACATGCATCTAAGCATCAAATAAGACTGATTCCCATTGGTGGCTCAAGTGCAGTATTACATGCATTAGTGGCAAGTCAATTACCGCCTTATCCTTTTTATTTTGGTGGTTTTTTTCCTAGAAAACAAGCGAAACAAGAAGCATTACTAGAATCGTTAATTGAGTTAGATGCAACGTTAATCTTTTATGAAGCCCCACTAAGAGTAAAAAAGACATTATCCGTTTTATTTGATGTGCTCGGAGATAGACAAGTCACACTCGCTAGAGAACTTACAAAGAAATTTGAAACGTTTTACTATATTAAATTAAACAATTTTAATTCTATTGATATACAAGAAAAAGGTGAGTATGTTATACTAATTCATGGATTTCAAACTGAAGAAAAACCATTAGATCAAGATGTATTTTCTATGTATGAATCTTTCATCTCACAAGGGATTCATAAAAATGAAGCCATGAAGTTGATTGGAAAGAAATATCATCAATCAAAAAATACAGTATACGCCTATATTAAGACAAAAGGAGCGTCTGATGACAACTAAAAAACCATACTATATTTCGACAGCCATTGCATATGCATCAGCGATTCCACATATCGGCAATGTATACGAAGCAATTCTTGCAGATGCGATAGCTAGATTTAAAAGATTAGAAGGCTATGACGTCTACTTTCAAACAGGAACAGATGAACACGGTTTAAAAATAGAAACGAAAGCTAAAGAAAAAAAGATTGAACCTCAAACTTATGTGGATGAAATTAGTCAAGAAATTAAACGTATTTACGATTTAGTGGATATTTCATATGACAAGTTTGTGAGAACATCAGACGATTTCCATAAAAAAAGTGTACAATCTATTTTTGACACCTTATTAAAAAAAGGTGATATCTACTTAGGTACCTATCAAGGTTGGTATTCTGTGTCTGAAGAATCTTACATTCAAGAAAAAGATATAATTGATGGTAAAGGGCCTCAAGGAGATACACTTGTTTGGATGGAAGAAGAAGTTTATTTCTTTAAAATGTCAAATTACCAAGAAAGACTCATTCAACATATTAAAAATTATCCAAGTTTCATTGCACCTGAATCAAGAAAAAATGAGATGCTTCAAAACTTTTTATCTGAGCCATTACCCGATCTTTCGATTTCAAGAACCTCTTTTAAATGGGGAATCCCTGTTTTAAGCAATGAAAGTCATGTTGTCTATGTTTGGATGGATGCACTTTCTAATTATATTACTGGGCTCAATTACGAACCACATGTATCGTCAAAAGAAATGGATCGATTCTGGCCTGCAGATGTACATTTAATAGGAAAAGATATTTTACGTTTTCATACTATTTATTGGCCAATCTTTTTGATGGCTTTAGAACTTCCACTTCCAAAACAAGTTTTTGGACATCCTTGGATTTTAGTCAATAAAGGAAAAATGAGTAAATCAGTGGGCAATGTCATGTATGTTGATGACCTTTTGACTCATTTTAAAAAAGATGTTTTAAGATATTATGTGTTGCATGAGATCCCTTTTGCTCAAGACGGTAATATGACGTATGAACTCGTCATTGAAAGAAATAATTCAGATCTTGCAAATACTATTGGTAACCTTGTCAATAGAAGTATTGGGATGGCATTAAAGTATCGTGATGGAAAGATTACGTATCAAGATGCAACGATAGAGGCTTCTTTAGATTTAAGGAATAAAGCATTACAGGCATTACCTGTAATGAAAGAAAATATGGATGCATTAAAAGTTGCAGATGCACTTGAAGTGATCGTCGATCTTGCAAGGCATGCGAATAAATATATTGATTTAACTGAGCCATTTAAAATTTTTAAAGAAAATAATGAGTCGTTACTCATTGATGAAATTTTATATCATCTTATAGAAACTTCTCGTTTTATCGGTATCTTACTGCAAGCATTCATTCCAGACACAGCCAATGAAATATTAAAACAAATTCAAGTGAGTGATCAAACATTTGAATCGCTTCAAACATTTGGTTTTTTACAAACAACACAATTAGAAAAACCAACCGTATTATTTGAAAGATTTGACTTAGATAAAAAAATAGAGGAGATTATTGGATAGTCGATGAAACAAGATTCCTTTTTTTGGAACATAGAATTTAAACGTATTTTTGCAGTTGTTTTTTTCACTTTCGTATACGCAATAGGTGTCTTATGGTTTATTGAAGCGTCAGTTGTTCCAATGTATACTGGTGGCGTGTTAGGAATCGCACAACTTTTTAGAGACACATTATTTGTGGTCTTTGAAACGACGACTGGGATCACCTTTTTAGCAACAGTGAACCTCATTTTAAATATCCCTATTCTAATATTGGGTTGGAAAGGTGTTTCACATCGTTTCACCATTCATACACTCATTTCAATTGTGTTTCAAACCATTTTTTTATCACTCATTCCTCGTATCGACTTTGGTTTAAGTGAGCAAGTTCACGTATTTGCAGCATCTACTTTAGGTGGTCTTCTTATTGGTATTGGCGCTGGTGGTGCATTAAGATATGGTGCCTCTACCGGTGGTATAGATATTATCGCTCAATATATCGCTCTTAAATCTGGTAAATCAGTAGGATTCATTTCATTAATGGTCAATGTTATTGTTGCTATATTAGGTGGATTTATTATTGGTGGTCAAGTTGGTCCAAGTGGTGTCACTGTTGCAGGTGGTTTGATTGTATCGTATACACTTGTTAGAATTATTGCATCTACAATCGGATTAGATCTCATCCATACCTCCTATCAACATATTTCAGTTCAAGTCATCAGTAGTCATCATGAAGACATTGCAGAACAAATCATCAATGTCATCAGACGAGGTGTCACCTACATAGAGGCTCAAGGAGCGTACTCTAAGTCAAATAAGAAGATGATTTATGTGATCATTTCAAG
>JAURNN010000082.1 GCA_030830185.1 Bacillota bacterium
AAATACAAGGTAAACTTGAAGAAGACTTCCTTAAAACATTAGGAGGAGGTGACGAAGATGCAAGATGAATTTGATGGATTAAAAAAAGTCCAACTTTCTACTTGGAAGCGTGTCATTGATATCGTTTTTCAAAATAAATCTCATTTAGTTAAATTAGGGTTATTCATGGCTGGGATTACTGTTTTAGACATTATTTTTCCTCAGCTTAATAGATATGCGATTGATGTTTTTTTCATTGAAAAAAACATGGAGACACTTCTTCCATTTATTATTGTGAGTGTCCTTGTTGCAATTGGATTTGGACTTCTCGTTTGGGCATTTATCAAACAAGCCATTTTAATTGAAGCAACGGTATCACATGAACTGAGAAGACAAGCCTTTGATAACTTACAACGATTATCCTTTAGTTATTTTGATAAAACACCTCAAGGCTGGGTGATGGCACGCATGACATCTGATGCTTCCAGGTTATCTGAAGTCATATCATGGGGTTTACTAGATATGCTTTGGGCGTTATTTTCCATGGTCTTTATTACAGTTGCTTTACTTGCTACCAACATTCGCTTAGGACTGATTATTGTTACGATTATTCCGATTATGTTTTTGATTTCTCAGTTTTTTAGAAAAAGAATTTTAACGCAAGAACGTTTATCAAAAAAACATAATTCCCATGTCACCGCACAATTTAGTGAAGCCTTTTTAGGCGCAAAAACAACCAAAAGTTTAGTGATTGAAACAGAAAATTTCACTGACTTTTATCAATCAACTGGGAATTTAAAACGTGCAGGTATTAAATCAATTATGCTTTCAGCTGTATACACATCGTTATTACTTGTGATTGCATATGTCGCAGTTTCAGTAACGATGGTAACAGGAAGTATTGCTGTACTAGATCAAATCATTACAGTTGGGACGCTACAACTTATTATTGCGTATACCATTAACTTTTTTGAACCTATGCTTGTGATTTCAGAAAAAATTGCGGATTTACAAAATGCGCAAGCATCTGCTGAACGTATTGTTGAACTCATTGAAACGCAACCAGAAATCGTTGATAAAAAAGAAGTTGAAAATGTATATGGATCATTACTGCACACAAAAAAAGAAAACTGGGAAACGATTCAAGGACAAGTTTCTTTCAAAGATTTAACGTTTTACTATAAAGAAGATGAAATCATCTTAGATCATTTTAATTTAGATGTTAAAAAAGGTCAAAGTGTTGCTTTAGTGGGTCACACTGGATCTGGTAAAACAACTCTGATTAATTTGTTATCTAGATTTTATGAGCCAAAAAGTGGAAGTATTGAAATTGATGGAAAGGACTACAGAGACAGAAGTCTTCAGTGGTTACATCAACAACTTGGTTATGTCCTTCAAAGTCCGCAATTATTTTCAACAAGTATCAAAGAAAACATTTTATATGGACGTTTAGATGCGACGGATGAAGAAGTCATTGAGGCGTCTAAAGCGATTGGACTCCATCCATTTGTTATGACGCTTGAAAAAGGATATGATAGTGAAGTTGGCGAAGGCGGGAATTTATTATCGATTGGACAAAAACAATTAATTTCTTTTGCAAGAGCACTCATTGCAAACCCACGTATTTTAATTTTAGATGAAGCAACCTCCTCAATTGATTCAGAGTCTGAACTTATCATTCAAGAGGCAACGAAAACAATCTTAAAAGACAGAACAAGTTTTATTGTTGCTCACAGATTATCAACGATTGTTGAAGCAGATATCATTGTGATGCTAGAAATGGGAAAAATCATTGAAAAAGGCACGCATGAAGAGCTCATTGCTAAAAAAGGTCATTATTATCAACTTTATAAAAATCAATTTTTTAGTCAACAAGGTCTGATTGAAGATTGGTTAAAAACATAAGTAAAAAACATGTTTCCATCTAATATATGTTAAGGAGGAAACATGTTTTTGTTATTATTAGGGTTATTATTGAGTCAAGATCATCATGAGACATTAGAATTTTATAATACCGTGATTGAAATGCCTTTAGGCGCAAATCCAAATGACTATGTCGAATTACCTTACGCAAAAGTAATGAAAGGTGGTCAACCCATTGAACATGCAAGAATCATTTATGAACGCGGGGTTGAACGAACATTTTTATCGGTATTACATACTAAAGAAGTGAAGTCATTTTATATTAAATATCGTGCACATGCACCAGATTACAACATCAGTCAAACAGTCACGATTACTTTTTCAGTGTATGATGATATTCCACCAACAGTCTCATTAAAATTTGATCTTATTTTTGAGGTTGGAGAGAAAGTTCAATTTTTAAAGGCATTCACATTTAATGATAACTATGATTCACTTCAATTACTTCAAATCTACATATTTGAATCTGAAGTCAATTTAAATCGAGTAGGTATTTACCCTTTAACAGTAAGTGTGAAAGATGTCTCTCTTAATGAGACCAAACACACGTTTTATGTCAGCGTCTTAGATTTTGAACCGCCTGAAATCACTTTGAAAAAAGAAATCGTCATCGAAGTTCATTCGAAACTCGACTTAGATGAGTTTGTGATTTTAAAAGATAATCATGACAAAAATATGACCGTAAACTTAAATACAAAGTCAGTAGATTTTACTCAACTTGGTACGTATTTTATAGAGATTTGCGCAAGTGATCAAAGTTTAAATACACTATGTTTAGAAACAACACTCACCATTGTTGACACAACACAACCTGAACTCATCCTCATTTCATATGTTCCAGTCATAGAGGTACATACACCCTTACACCTTATTGATTTATATCAATATATTGTTGATGTTTATGACAATTATGATGAACTCAAACCATCAGAAGTTAATATTCAAAGTGATCTTTTAATCAATACAATAGGACAGTATAGTATGACATATACCATTAAAGATCAATCTAATAATATCACTTCGAAAACGCTTAAAGTGATGGTTAAAGATACAAAACCGCCACTTGTGACCATTTCGAAAGCTTTAATATTTGAAGTTTTTAAAGAGATAGATCCATGGGCGATGTATTTTAATATTGAAGACAACCATGATGACTTCATTCATTTAGAAATTAAATATCAACATCAACTCAACTTAGAAAAACTTGGAATATATAGTGTTGAAGTGATGGTCAAAGATCGTTCAAAAAATGAAGCAACGTATTTGTTTTATGCTGAGGTTGTTGATTTAACTTCTCCTGAAATAAAAATTATAGATGCACTTATCATTACTGATTTTAAAGCACCAAACTATATAGAAAGAATCAAGATTAAAGATAATTACGCAACACTTAAAGAACTTGACATTTTTATAGAAGACAGCCATATTGATTACGAAAGTATAGGAATGTATGAAATTGAAGTTATCGCAACAGATCCAAGTGGAAATACTTCTAAAAAAGTGATTGATGTTCTGATCGTTGATATTATTCCTCCAGAAATTCTATTAAAAACCACAACTGTTACAATCGATGTTCAAGTTTTGTCTCTCGATTTGATATCTTTCATAGAATATGTAGTTGATAATGTAACTCCACTTGTTGTAGCCGATGTGGTGATTTCTCATAATATTGAATTCGGAAAAGTCGGTAAATACGAAGTTTTATATCATGTTTCAGATGCCTCTTTAACCTCTACTACGATTAAACTAGATGTTTTAATAGATGTTTTATATGAACTTGAAGTGACAAGTAAAAATCTCAATTTTATTTTGGGAGAGCCAATGAATTTATATGAGGCACTCGATGTACCATCTTCAAAATTAGAAAATATCCACATCTATTATGATGAAAAATTACATCACAGTCCAGGGATATATGAAGTGAGGTTTATAATTTTTGATGTATCTGGAAACCATCAAGTCATTACAACGTTGGTAACGATAGAAAAACCTCAAATGCAACGCATATTTCAGCAATATTTACCAATCATCACAACGATGATTATTGGACTTATCATTAGTTTTGTTTTAAAGACATATTTCTCAGTTGACCGCTTTGACAAACACCAACAATTCATTTATAATGATTCTAGCGATCACAATGAGGAGAATTAAATCATGGCAGATGTATTAATAGTCTATTGGAGCGGCACAGGAAATACTGAGATGATGGCTGAAAAAATTAAAGAAGGATTAGAAAACAATCATTTAGTTGTTAAAATGGCAACCGTTGATGAAGTTGATCCATCTGAAGTTTCTAACTATAATAAAATTTTATTAGGATGTCCTTCTATGGGTGAAGATGAATTAGAGGACACTGAATTTGAACCTTTTTTTGAAGAAATTACAGGTTTAATCGCTGGTAAACATGTTGGCCTTTTTGGTTCTTATGGGTGGGGCGAAGGTGAATGGATGACATTATGGGAAAATCAACTTAAATTAACAGGTGCAAATTTATTCCAAAAAGGATTGATAGTGAACTATACACCCACTGAAGAAGATGACGAATTATGTGTCGTTTTTGGTGAGGCATTTGCAAAACTTTAAAAAAGTGCGCCTGCACTTTTTTGTTATGGAGTTGTCATATTGAGTTATTTAGGAATTCAAAGTGTCTTTTCATTTTTGAAAAGCACACTTACAATTGAATCCATCATCAAAGAAACGAAGAGTAGACAATTTAAAACCGTTATCTTGGCAGATGAAAATCTTCATGGGTTGTTGTCTTTTTTTGAAACTGCTAAAAAACATAACCTACATCCAATTGTAACGCAACACATCATGATTCACCATGAAGATATTGAGTATGATGTGTTTCTTGGGGTGATGAATCAAACTGGGTATCAATATTTAATTTTAATCAATCAACTGATGCAAGATCAACATGTCTCTTTAGAAATTTTAGAGCGCTATCAAGAGGGATTAAGTGTCACGCTATATCGCGTGAACAATGTGTATGATGAAGATCGTTATGAATCACTTGTGCTTGCTTTTAAAAATATATTTAGACATTTTTTAATAGGGGTCTCGTTTCAATCAGATGATGATGACACATTTTACAAGTCTTTGCATCTAAAATTGAGTCAAGAATATCTCATACCTGCGATTTTAGTACATCTTAGTCATCATGTGAATGATACTGATCTTACGATGTCAAAAAATCTCCATCAAATTGGAAATCATTCAATAAAAGAAGGAAGATTTCATCTTCTTTCTCAACAAGAACTAAAAACCATCTATCAATCGTATCCAGAACTTCAGAGTCATATGGAAGCATTTATTAGTCACCACCAATTTGATTTAAAGTTTCCTAAGTTCAAGTTACCTCAAATTCCTTTAGATGAAGGTGTAACTTCTAAAGAATACTTAGAGTCACTCGCATTTGTCGGTCTTGAAAAACGTTTTAAAAACAAAGATAAAGTGCTTAATGAAGAGTATCAATCACGGCTTAAGTTTGAATTATCCGTCATTTTTTCATTAGGATTTGAAGATTATTTTCTTGTTGTGTATGACATTATTAAATATGCAAAAACACATCATATTTATGTTGGTCCAGGACGTGGAAGTGTTGCTGGATCCTTAGTTGCTTATGTTTTAGGTATTACTGAAGTCGATCCGATTCATTATGATTTACTCTTTGAAAGATTTTTAAATCCTGAACGCGCATCGATGCCTGATATCGATATGGATTTTCCAGATGATAAACGAGATGATGTAATTTTGTATGCGCAAAAAAGATTTGGGAGTGAACACATTGCATCCATTGTTACTTATCAAACTTTTGGTAAGAAGTCTGCCATTCGTGATCTAGCTAAAATATACGGACTTTCTACATCTCGTATTAAAGGTTTTACCGAAGCCATTATGAAAGATGAGATTGATCCCCTTGATCATGAAATGGTAACATTTTATGAAGCAGTCAATCAAATTGAGGGTCTTCCTAGACAAACAGGGACGCATGCTGCGGGAGTGATTTTATCTAAAGAACCACTCGATCAATATATTCCACTCACAAAAGGACCTTATCCTTTTTATCAAACACAATTTGAAGCAAAAGAATTAGAATCCATAGGACTTCTTAAAATGGATTTTTTAGGCATTAGAAATTTAAAAATCATTGATGATGTAAAAAAAGAAATTCAAAAAACGGATCCAAACTTTTCTTTATCAACGATTCCTTATGACGATATAAAAACATACAACTTACTAACAGATGCAAAAACGGATGGTATTTTCCAATTAGAATCGTATGGGATGAGACAAGTCTTAAGACAACTAAAGCCTACTCATTTCGAAGATATTGTCGCATTGCTTGCCTTATATCGACCAGGACCTATGGCGTTTATAGATACGTATGTTGAAAGACGTCATGGTCAATCATATGAACATATGCATCCTTCATTCATTCCTTTTTTAACATCAACGTTTGGCATCATTATTTATCAAGAACAAATCATGCAAATCGCGCAAGCCTTTGCTGGGTATAGTTTAGCCGAAGCAGATTTATTACGTCGTGGTATTTCAAAAAAAGATGAAGCATTGTTAAAAAGTGAAGCAACGCGTTTCATCTCTAAAGCGATACAACATGGACAAAGCGAAAAAGATGCCACGGATGTTTATGAGTTAATTGTTCGTTTTTCTGATTACGGATTTAACCGTAGTCACAGTGTTTCTTATGCCATGGTTGCTTATCAAATGGCCTATTTAAAAGCCAACTATTATATTTATTTTATGCAAGCGCTTATGAATTCTGTGATTGGTAGTGAAACAGCGATTGAAGACTATATGAAAGATTTAAAAACACAAGGCATTACACTGTTACCGCCAAATATTAAAACCAGTACAGACGTGTTTCAAATGATCGATGCCCATCAATTATTATCTCCACTTACCATTGTAAAATCCATTGGTCAAAAAACAGTTGCAAATATTTTAAGTCATCGAAAAGAAGGTGACCTAAATTCATGGATGACAATTAAGACGTGGCTAAAAGATTATGTTTCTGAGCGTCAAATGCTTCAAATGATACATGCTGGCTGTTTTGATGAATTAGGTCATACAAGACAGACGCTTGTTGAAAATGTAAGTTTAAGTGACATAGAATATATGCTTTATTTGGATCAAGTCAAAATGATAGAACATGAAGAATATGATTTAGAAACACTTGCCAAATTAGAGCAAGAAGCATTAGGTTTTCAAATACTTTATGATCCAAATGTATACCTTCAAAAAATACAAACGATTTATATTGGTGATATCACGTCAATCCAAGACCTTTACATACGCATTGTTTCAATGAAAATCATCAAAACTAAAAACAATGAAGATATGGCTTTTTTAAGCTGTCATGATGGTAAAGAAGCATTTGAAATGACTGTTTTTCCTAAGACTTTAGAATTATATAAACACATCATCAAAAATGGACTATTCAAGGTGCGCCTTTTAAAGCAAAATTATAAAGAAAAAACGTCATTTGTTGGACAATCATTTTTAATTGTTGAAAAAAACGTAAAATTTCAGATAAAGATTTAAAAAAAATGAACTAAAATCTTATCAAAAACATAAAAATATGTTAAAATTAAATACGATTAACATTTGCGTACGTTAATGGACGCGCACACATGCGCGAAGAAAGGTAGGCGTTTATGCAATTATTTCAATGGGGTGTGATTATTTTTTTTGTATTGCTACATTTTGCTCTTGGATATTTTAGAGGAGCGGCAAAATCAGGATATTTTACACTTGTCAATATTTTCTTATCATTTATCATTTTATGGATTGTATCGGGAGTCTCAGTAGCAAATTCATTACCACAAGCAGATTTGATTGCTCAAATTGAAGCAAACTTATCAGGTACGGTATCTACAGAACTACTTGCTTATTTAACGAGAACAGAAGTGATTACATTACTTTATGGACTTGTTGATGTCTTTGTAAGAATTATTACATTCTTAGTTTTATATACTGTCGTACGTTGGTTTACTTCCTTCGTAGGGTTTGGATTACTTTACAAATATGTGTTAGAAAAACACGTGCAAAAAGTATTTAAAGTTGAAAGTGTTACTTTTACAACTGAAAAAGATAAAGAAAATAATGGTGCTGAAACCATTAAAAATCCAGAAATTCACGCAAAAGTCATTAAAAAATCTACCGATCGTTTAATCGGTGGTGCATTTGGTGCTGTTCGTGGATTTATTACTGCTATTTTTCTTTTATTACCACTTGTTGTTTTAGCATCAACAACGAATAACTTAAATTTCGAAGATGGTGGGGATGTCTTTGGTGAAACAAACTTAAACGAAGTGATTGCACCACTACAAGTAACACCAGTATTTGCTGGACTTCAAAATGGATTATTTGATTGGGCATTTGAAACAGAGTTAACAGAAACTCAAAACTTCAATCTACGTGATGAGCTTAATGTTGTTACTGCAATTGTACAACGTGCTTACGAAGCAGGCTATTTATCTGAAGATTTTGATGTCAACACTTTAAGTAGTGCTGATGTAGAAGCTGTTCAAGATATTTTAGGACTTGTTGGTGATTCAGGTGTCCTAATTTCATTCTTAGAAGTTGGGTCTGATCTTGCAGCAGATGGTTTACTTGAAGCGCTTACTGGTTTAGAGTTTTCCGATGAGCCAGAGCAAGCAGCACTTGCTGAACTTGCTGACATTGACTGGAAGTTAGAACTTGCAGCATTAGGGATTGTTTTTGAAAAAGTTGTTGCAGTAGGAGACTTAAATGACGTCTTAGCACTTACTGAAGATACACAAGCACTTGCTAATTTAACCAATGCACAAGCGACTGCACTTGCAGATGTATTAAGAGCACTTGCTGATTTACAACTCATTAAAGTTGCAAATGTTGGTCTAGAATACATCTTAGAACTTGAAGAAGTTCAAGCAAACATTGAATGGTTACCAGTCGCTGAACGTGAAGACTACTTATTAGAAGCATTTGCTGAAATTTTAAACGATACAGAATTCTTCTACGGAGAAAATGGAGATCTTTACAATTTAGCAGATTTACTAGAAGTTGTATTATCTCAGTATGGTTCATTTAGTGTTGCTCAACTTCTTGAAGAAGATGCACTTGATGCATTACTCACAGAAGATGGTGAAGATTTCTTAAATGCAACATTAGATGAAGTAACTCAAGTCAAACTAGTCTCTGCATTACTACCAACTTTTGTTGACTTTGCATTATACAGTGCGTTTGATGCTGATGTTGCAGCAGAACTTGATGAAGCTTTAAATGAGACTGTTAATAATTTAGATTTTGATGCTGAATTTGATACCTTTGGACAAATCTTTGGTGCACTTGTTACGTTAACAGCGAATGAATTACTTGCTGGTAATGAAGATGTGATTGCATTTGTAGATAGAGTTGCTCAAAATAACTTACCAACTGTACGCCTACTTGTTGGATATGTATTTGACGATTCTGTTTTAGTCAATGCAGCTCTTAATGAAGCAGCACCAGTATTACTTGATGCCTTTGTTGAAGATCAAGATACAAAAGATTTATTGGATACGTTATTATTTGATGAAAATGGATTGACCATTGACTTAGGTCAAGAACTTAATACATTACTTGATGTATTAGAAGATGTTTACGGTATTGCAACACTTCAAGATATTTTAGACCTTACATCAGGTGAAACAGATGCAGTTGCATTCTTAGACGATGTTCTTGCAAACGAAGCAGATCTTGCATCATTAAGAAGCGCACTTAATACTTTACTTACTGAGTCTCAACTCATTGAACAAGTTGGAAACAACTTTGAAGATGTCCTACCTTTTGTTGTTGAAGACACAGATACTCAAGCGTTTTTATTAACATTATTTGCTGATAACACAGGTGCACTTGCACTTGATCTTGCAGCTGAGGTTGATACGTTACTTGATATTCTTGTTGTGACTTCTGAATTTACAACATTAGAAGGACTTCTAGGTGCAACTGAAGGATTAGACTTAAGAGGGTCAGCAAATCTTGGTTATGCCTTTGGGTCATTAACACCAACTGAATTTGGAACTCTCATTACCGCATTTAAAGATTTACAACTTTTAGGAGCACTTGATCAAGCGAATACAGAAAGTCTTCTTGCTTTCTTAGGTGTTGAAAACGTGTATATACCTGTAAGTTTTGATGCAGCACTTGAAGTTGAATTCTTATTTAATTTAGTTTACGGATTGTCTGTATACTTACATGAAAACATGGAACCAGGTTTAACACCAATTGAAGATGTTGATTTTACGGAGTTATTATTAAGTGATGCACTTGCAGGATTATTACTTGTTCAAGAAGGCACATTAAACTCACAATTACTTGTTCCAAATTTAGCATATTCTATTGAATCTGCACTTATCGAAGCAGGTTTAGATCAAACAATAATTGTTCCTGAAGTGCTACTTGCATCGAGTCCTGAAAGTTCAGCATGGGCAACTGAATACAATGTTCTTGTGACATTATTATTAACAGTTGCTGAACTTGCATCTAATTATTATGACTTATCATTCTGGGGCATTGAAGATGCACTTGCATCTACAGGAGATGAATTAGTTGACACTCTTGCGTTTGTTGATGATATCTTAGCACCTAATGTAGGTACATTGAAACTTGTGGTTGGTGGAATTGTTGCGAATTCTCAAATTTTAGTCGCAACTGCGAATCAAACATTAAACAATTTAGTTGAACCTATTTTAGGCACACCAGTAAATATTAACGTGATTCAAGAAATCATGACAGTACTTGATGTTGTAGAAATCGGATATGAATTTACAACGCTTGAAGGTATGTACACGATTTCTCAAGATTTAAGTTTAGAAAATATGGCTGCTGCAGGAATTGCATTTGGTAGTTTATCTCCTGAGTCTGCAACAACACTTGTTCAAAAATTAACTTCATTACAACTTGTGTCAGCGCTTGATAGATCACTCATGTCAGAAGTATTAAATAATTTAGAAGCAGCAAATATTGTTGTTCCTCAAGACTTTAATGCAGCATATGAATTAAGCATCATATTAAACTTACTTTATGCAACAGCTCATTACTTATATGAAGCTTCAAATCAAGTAACCGATATTAGAGGTATTGATTTTGGACCACTCTTAACGAGTGCAGCATTTGAATCTTTTATGGTTGCTGAAGAAGGTAATACTTATTCTAAGATGTTGGTTGCAAACTTCAAACAAGTGATGTTAATGGTTGAAGACATAAAAATATATATCTCAGTTTTTGACAAATCCTACAGAGTATATTTTGATGTTCCATCATCTCTTGAAACACAATTTGCTGAAAGTGCAGCATGGACTGCTGAATATAACAGACTCATTAGATTTATAATTGGTTTTGCTGGTGCCCTCAATGAAAACATTGAATTTTCAAACGTTGCAATTTCAAATTTACTAGAAACCAATTTTAGAGAGCTATCACTTGACGTTATTGATCCATTTAATGATCCCATTGTCTTTAATCAAACATTCGGTGTGTTAGATGATTCTGAAATCTTTAGAGCGTCTGCAGTTAAATTATTTGAATTAGGTCAGTTAGTTGCTGAAACAGTGTACGGATATGAATTAGAAATACCTGCAAATGTTTTTGAAGATGGTGCTTTGAAAAATAATTCACTTCAAGCTTTATTTAAACCACTTGTTTCTATATTGGTTGATGTAAAAGATGCTTCAGGACTAGAAGTTGTTAGAGATTTATTCTTGAAAAGAACCACAGAAGAAACTTTAGAATTCTTGGGATTACTTGCTGCAATTGATAGAGATGATGTAGTGTTATTAGGACAATCAGAAATCTTTATTGGATTATTATCACAGTTTTTGACAAATCCTAATAATCAATCACTTTTCTCTAACACAATACTTGACTTAGCTGCAAATTATGCTGGTATTCAAAACGAATTAATTACAAATATACCATTTAGTACTGAACTATTTGAAATCAACCCTGCTTCATTGGATGTAAATGGAAACTTGAATCCAAATGAAGTAGCGATTATGTTTGATTTAGCAAATGCATTAACAACAGCTACTGGATTATTTGAATTTAATACATTAGATGATATTTATGCAGAAGGATTATTAGATGTAATTTTTGAATCAGATATATTCATGAGTTATGCATCGAATGCACTTCAAAATGAAGCAATGCAAGCATTTGTTATCGCAGTTGCCAATAATCGTCAAGATGTTGCAACAATACCATCAACATTTGTTGAACTTGATTCAGCATTATTAGACGCTAACGGATATGTCTTACCTTTTGAATTAAAAGCACTTGCAGACGTTATGTATGTATTAGGATTGATGGATATCGATACTGTCCGCCAAATGATGGCAGATTTAACTGCATCGCCATCACTTCCAACTGCACTTGGTTTAATTAGAGGTTATGCTGTTGATGAAGATTTTGAAAATCAACGTTTAGATGTGATTCTTAATTCAAATATTGTGTATTCAGTCATCGCACAATACTTAGATAATGAAAATTTAGATGATGTTTTATTACCATTCTTACCTCAAGCACTCGCAGATACATTTGGAAATGTAGATTTAGGTGTTCCAAGTGATCTTAAGGCAGATGAAGGTTTAAGTGTAGAATATATCTCAAGAACTGAACTTAAAGCATTACTTACGGCAGTCACTTACATTCCTGTGGATCCAACAGCACTTGATGGTAATGTCTTTAATTTCATTACTGACTTAATTGGTAAAAACCTCAATTCTGATACAAACGAAGATGATTTAGATCGTTTCTTAGCATCAGGATACTTAAGAGAAAAACTTTCTAGACTCTTCTTATCTGAAGCAGTATTAAGTCTTTTTGGTGAAACACCAGAATCATTTAATTTACCTGCAGACAGCTATGTCGTTGTAGATGGTCAAAGAAGATTAACCGTTGTAGAATTAAGAAATATTGTAGAAGCATTTGCTGTTTTAGAAATTACAACAATTGATGAATTGGATTTCTCATTTGAAGTATTTACCACATTAACAGCTAGTGAAAGAGAAATAGTATTAGCATCTGATTATTTATATGCAGTTGTTGATGGACTGATTCAAAATCAACAAACTGTTGCTATTCCACAAGAATTGATTGCTGTCACAGGTGAAATTTCTCAAGAAGAAATATTAGCAGTGATAGAAGCAGTAGAATTGTTAAATATTACAGATGTTACAAGTTTACAAGCAGCGATTACTGGATTAGATCAAAATGATACAGATGATGCTGCATTACTACAATTACTTGAAGATTTAGACTCAGGTATTGTAGACAGTCTTCTTGCATTGTTACCTTAATACTATTAAATAAAGAAAAACACCTCAATTTATAGAGGTGTTTTTTTATCATTTTTTTGAACTCGTATTTTTTTAAGTTTCGCAAATCTTGGAAGACCATCTTCAAGTTTTGCTTTTTCATCACCTTGTATTAAAGGTAAGGCATAATCAATATAGTCTTGTGTGAGTCCTGTGTTATCTTCTTTGATCCAATGAAGGGGTACTTTTTGTTCCTCATTGGCTGCTTTTTGAAGTGGGATTCTCACATACTTAATTTTATAAGGATTGGAGGATACACGTTTAAATCCAATCATTTTATCTGTGACTCCAGCTACCGCCGCTTGTACTGCTTTACGTCCTGCGTTATACGCTTCAGTAACATCCACTTTAGAGGCAAGATGTGCAGCACTACGTTGCATCAATGAAAATTCAATGGCACGCAATTTAACATTGAAACGGTTTCCTAGTTCAGAAACAAGTGCTTGCGCTGTTCCACCTAATTGGGCATGTCCAAACGCATCTTTTTTAAGTTCTTGATAAAGTTCAGGAACATATTTACCTTCTTTAGTTTTAATCCCTTCAGAAACTGCAACAATGACTTTTCCTTTTTGTTTTAAGACTTTATCTACATCACTGAAGAAAACCTCTGGATCAAATGTTTTCTCTGGTAAATATACTAAGTCAGGTCCTTGGCCTTTATACTGCGCAAGTGCTGCAGCAGCAGTTAGCCATCCTGCGTTACGACCCATGACTTCAACCACTGTAATCATTGGTTGATCATAAACGGTTGCATCATGAAACAGTTCCATAAATGTCGTTGCAACATATTTTGCAGCACTCCCGTATCCTGGTGAGTGATCAGTGACATTTAAGTCATTATCTATGGTTTTAGGAACCCCCATGACGTTGCAATCAAAACCCTCTTTTTTAAAGAATTTAGAGATTTTATTACAGGTGTCCATCGAATCATTTCCACCGTTATAAAAGAAATAACGGATGTTATATTTTCTAAAGACTTCAAGTAGTCGTCTATATTCTGAATCATCTTTTTTAGGATCTTTTAATTTATAACGGACACTACCGATGGATGAAGAAGGGGTATTTTTAAGACGATTTAATTCGTCTAAATCTTCTTTAGAAATATCAATAAAATCTTCATCTAAAATTCCTTTAATTCCGTGAACCGCTCCAAAAACACCGGTGATGTTTTCTTGGTTGAGTGCTTCAATAAAAACACCAGCTGCACTGGCATTAATGACTGAAGTTGGACCTCCGGATTGTCCTAATAATGCATTTCCAACTAAATTTTTCATGGTTGACATCTCTTTCGTTTTTCTTTTATTTTATCATAAATGAGATATCTTTAGTAAAAAGATAAAAATTTAAGGGTTTTGCGTGTGTGCAAAGTGAATATATGTTATAATATTTAAGGTATTTTGTATTGAAAGGAACACTATGAATATTGCTGTTTTAACCTCTGGTGGCGATGCACCAGGCATGAATGCAGCTGTCCGTGCAGTCGTACGTTCAGCAGAATCTTTAGGGCACCATGTTTATGGTGTGAAAGATGGTTATCAAGGGCTCATTGATGATGATATGATTTTACTTGATCATCAAAGCGTCTCTGGTATGTTAAGTTCAGGTGGAACATTTTTAGGCACTGCAAGAGTCCCTAAATTTCATGATGTCGCTTATCAAAAAAAAGCCATTGAACATATGAAAAAGAGAGACATCGAAGCACTCATTGCTATTGGTGGAGATGGTACATACCGAGGTGCGATGGATTTATCAAAGTTAGGATTTAAAGTGATTGGACTTCCTGGTACGATTGATAATGATATTGCAGGCACAGATTATACCATTGGATTTTCAACAGCAGTAGAAACGATTGTGGATGCTTTAGATAAATTAAGAGATACCTCTCAATCTCATCAACGTTGTTCGATTGTTGAAGTGATGGGGAGAAGTTGTGGTGATCTTGCATTATTTGCTGGTATTTGTGGGGGTGCAGAATTCATTGTGACACCTGAAAATCCTGTAAAAAAAGAAGATATTATTGAAACATTAAAAAAACACAAAGAAAAAGGCAGAAGACATGCAATTATCGTTGTTACCGAAAACATGTTTGATGTCCATGCGCTAGCCAAAGAAATTACTGAATTATCTGGGTTTGCATCACGTGCAACCGTATTAGGGTATATTCAACGTGGTGGTCATCCAGATAGTGAAGATAGAATTTTAGCATCGCGTATGGGAACATACGCCACAGAATTACTTAATGATGGCATCCATGGTGTTGTTGTAGGTATTCGTGATTCTCAAATGGTGCATTTACCTTTTGCCAATGTCGTTGGCTTCCCTCGACCTAAAAACCCACTTTATAAATTATATAAAAAAATAGCTTAATAAAAGAAAGGAAATACAATGAGTAAATACGTATACTTATTTAAAGATGGAGATCAATCCATGCGTAACCTCCTTGGAGGTAAAGGTGCAAACTTAGCAGAGATGTCTCGTTTAGGATTACCAGTTCCACAAGGATTTACAGTGACGACAGAAGCATGTAATGCTTATTATGATGCAGGAAAAACTATTTCTCAAGACATCATCGATCAAATTTTTGCAGCATTAACTGCAACAGAAAATGAAAGCGGTAAAAAGTTTGGTGATGCTAATGAACCATTTTTAGTCTCAGTTCGTTCAGGATCTCGTGCATCGATGCCAGGAATGATGGATACCATTTTAAACTTAGGTTTAAATAATATTTCAGTAGAAGGACTCGCTAAAAAAACAAATAACCCACGTTTTGCATATGACTCTTATCGTCGTTTTATTCAAATGTTTAGTGATGTTGTTATGGACATTCCAAAATCAAATTACGAACACTTATTAGAAAAAATGAAAGAAGCAAAAGGCGTTGAAGCAGATACAGATTTGGATGCAAACGACTTAAAAGAACTTGTTTCTCAATTTTTAATAAAATACGAACAATTAAAAGGTCAACCTTTCCCGCAAGATCCAAAAGAACAACTCATTGAGTCCATTACTGCTGTATTCCGTTCATGGGATAACCCACGTGCAAACACTTACCGTCGTTTACACCAAATTCCTTATAACTGGGGAACTGCTGTTAACGTTCAAGGCATGGTTTTTGGTAACATGGGCGAAACGTCAGGAACAGGAGTTGCATTTTCTAGAAACCCATCCACTGGTGAAAAAGAATTATATGGTGAATATTTATTTAATGCACAAGGTGAAGACGTTGTTGCAGGGATTCGTACACCAAAACCAATTGCTGAACTTGCAACAGATAACCCAGCTGTTTATAATGAATTTGTAAGACTTGTTGATATTTTAGAAGCACACTATAAAGACATGCAAGATATGGAATTTACTATTGAACAAGGCAAACTTTATTTCTTACAAACACGTAATGGTAAACGTACTTCACAAGCAGCTTTACAAATCGCCATTGATTTAGTGAATGAAGGTGTTTTAACAAAAGAACAAGCATTACTCAAAGTAGAACCAAACCAATTAGATACATTATTACACCCTCAATTTGATGCTGAAGATTTAGCAAATGCTGAAGTCTTAACAACAGGTCTGAATGCATCTCCAGGTGCAGCAACAGGACGTGTTGCATTTGATGCAGATCGTGCAAGAGAAATGGTTGCTGAAACAAAACAACCTGTGATCTTAGTACGTGTTGAAACATCACCTGAAGATATCGAAGGAATGATTGTTGCATCAGGGATTTTAACAGCACGTGGAGGAATGACATCTCACGCAGCTGTTGTTGCGCGTGGAATGGGTAAATGCTGTGTATCAGGTGCATCTCAATTACGTATTGATGAACACAATAAAACATTTACAGTGAATGGTCAAACTTTTAAAGAAGGCGACTGGATTTCATTAGATGGTTCAACAGGTAAAGTATATAACAAAGAAGTTAAAACCGTGGATGCAACTGTCTCAGGAAACTTTGGCGTCATCATGGGTTGGGCAGATGAAATTCGTAAATTAGATGTTCGTGCTAATGCTGACAATCCACATGATGCAAAGGTCGCTTATGACTTTGGTGCACAAGGCATTGGTTTATGTAGAACAGAACATATGTTCTTTGAAGAATCAAGAATTGCAGCAATGCGTGAAATGATCGTTGCACCAAATGTAGAAGCTAGAGAAAAAGCACTTGCAAAATTACTTCCAATGCAAAGAGAAGACTTCAAAGGATTATACAAAGCAATGAAAGGGTACGCCGTGACCATTCGTTACTTGGATCCACCACTACATGAATTCTTACCAACACAAAAAGATGACATTGAAGCACTTGCAAAAGAAATGAATATGTCATTTAAAGACTTACAACAAGTCATTGATTCCTTACATGAAACAAACCCAATGTTAGGACACCGTGGTGTACGTTTATCTGTAACCTATCCAGAAATTGCACGTATGCAAACACAAGCTGTCATTGAAGCAGCCATTGAAGTCACAAAAGAAGGACTTACTGTCATTCCAGAAATCATGATTCCACTTGTTGGTGAAGTTCGTGAATTAAAAGCAATTAAAAAAGTGGTTGTTGAAACCGCAGATGCAATTATTAAAACATCTGGGATTGATCTTAAGTACTTAGTAGGTACCATGATTGAAATTCCTCGTGCGGCATTACTTGCAGATGAAATTGCAAAAGAAGCTGAATTCTTCAGTTTCGGTACGAACGACTTAACGCAAATGACGTTTGGATTTTCTCGTGATGATGCAGCAACATTCTTAGGCGATTACTATGAACAAAAAATATTTGAAGAGGATCCATTCCAACATATCGATCAACGTGGTGTTGGAAAACTCATGAAAATGGCATCGACGTTAGGTAAAGAAGCACGTCCAAACCTTAAATTAGGAATTTGTGGTGAACATGGTGGTGACCCATCATCTGTTGAATTCTGCCACAATATTGGATTATCTTACGTGTCATGTTCTCCATTTAGAGTGCCGATTGCAAGACTTGCAGCCGCACATGCACAAATCAAAAACCCAAGATAACACATAAAACGCCGATATTCGGCGTTTTTTCATTCTCTTGATATAATAGAAGTGGTGATCATATGATATTTAACTTACAAGCTCCTTTTGAACCACGTGGTGATCAAATTGAGGCGATTAAAACACTCGTTCAAAATTTTAATACACACAAACAACAAGTCTTACTTGGCGCAACAGGTACAGGTAAAACCTATACGATGGCAAACATCATTCAAACATTAGGTAAAAAAACACTTGTACTCGCGCCAAATAAAACATTAGCCGGACAATTATACGCTGAATTAAAAGCGTTTTTTCCAAATAATCGCGTTGAATATTTTATTTCATATTATGATTATTATCAACCAGAAGCGTATGTCGTCGGTAAAGATTTATATATCGAAAAAGATGCCTCTATTAATGATGAAATTGATGAACTTAGACATAGCGCAACTTCTTCGTTATTAGAACGGGATGATGTGATCGTTGTTGCATCAGTATCTTGTATTTATGGAATTGGTGATCCTGAAGATTATCAAGGTTCGATGCTTGTGTTGCGTAAAGGTGATAAGATTGGACGAGATGGTATTTTAAATGAACTTGTTCATATGACGTATGAACGTAATGATATTGATTTTCATAGAGGTACCTTTCGTGTCAGAGGGGATGTCATAGAAATCATTCCTGCGTATGAGCATGCACATGGCATTCGTGTCTCTTTATTTGGAAAAGAAATTGATTCCATTAAACGTTTTGATGTCTTAACAGGACAGACCATCGATCAAATGGAAATGATGACCTTATTTCCAGCATCACATTTTGTTACTGATAAAGAAAAACTTCAAGAATCGATTCGTCGTATTAAAAACGAACTGCAAGATCAAATTTTGTATTTCAAAGAACGTAATTTATTACTAGAAGCGCAACGTATTGAACAACGTACGAAATATGACATTGAAATGATGACTGAAATCGGCTTTTGTAGCGGGATTGAAAACTATGCAAGACACTTAGCACTTCGTGAAGCTGGTGAAACACCATCTACTCTAATTGATTTCTTCGGGAAAGATTTCTTAATGATCATTGATGAATCACATGTCACGATGCCTCAAATTAGAGGGATGTATTTTGGTGACCGTTCAAGAAAAACAACACTTGTTGATCACGGGTTTCGATTGCCATCCGCGCTTGATAACAGACCTTTACAATTTGAAGAGTTTGAACACAAAGTTGATAAAGTGGTTTATTTATCTGCGACACCTGGAGATTATGAATTAGAGAAAAAGCTCCCTATTGTAGAACAAATCATTCGTCCAACCTATTTACTAGATCCAATTGTTGAAGTAAGAAAAACAATGGGTCAAATGGATGATCTCTTTTTTGAAATTCAAGAAAGAACAAAGAAAAATGAACGTGTTTTAGTTACAACCTTAACCATTCGTATGAGTGAAGATTTAACGGCTTATTTTAAAAAGATGGGTCTAAAAGTCGCCTATTTACATAGTGAAATTAAATCACTTGAGCGTATTCAAATATTAACTGATTTACGAAAAGGAATTTATGATGTCTCTGTTTATTCCGCTTGTTAAATTACCTGGACTAACAAATCAAATGCAATTCTATTCGCCAAATGTAGAACAATTCATTGGCGTATTCACCTTCACGTCGCTCCATATATGGATCATGTTCAGTATAACAAAATTCAACAAAATCACAAAACTCTCCTGTATGTTCCAAACCAGCATCGTACAGGAGTGTCCTGATCGTATTCCACATGTACCCGAGTTCATCTGAGTATTCGACTTCCCAGTCTTCGATATTCAGAGGAGTGTTGTCGTTAAATTCGTCATCATCACTGACTTCATTCTCACAGCCAGTAGACGCTTCGTAAATATATTGGCTCCAGACCATGATGTCTTACTTATCTTCCTTAGG
>JAURNN010000083.1 GCA_030830185.1 Bacillota bacterium
ATCAATCCACTTAATGACAATAGTGGTACATATATTCCTAAGGTTTCATACATCGTTAGGTCAATCACTTGTAAGATGATTTCTGAAAAAGTGATCAAAAATGCAAAGAGTATAAGCCATGTTATATCCTTCATATTTTCAGGAATGAACTTATTAAAAATTGAAAACATAAATGTTGCTAGCGTTAAAATGATTAACAGTGTGATACTAATAACGACTGATTGATTCAAATCTTTTGTAAATATGAGTACAGGAGTTAATGATAGCGCAAGCGTAAATATCGGATTGGTCTTAAACACCATTTCATTTAAATTCCCTTTAAAATCAAAATCAAATGATTTTTGAGGCGTATCTACTTTAATTGGATCTTTCATTTAAACTTACCTCCTGATCATTGTAGTTTTGAATCAAATCACTCACAATAGATTGAAGTGCGTTCCAAGTACCAGTCGCACCAGCATTTAAATCTTGAGGAATATCAAAATTATCAACCGATAACCCAATCACTGAATCAATTGATTCTTGATCGAAGTATGCCGCGCCTTGTACTTCTTCGTGTCTGACAACATAATAATCAACGATTGTATCAGTATATGGATCTACCACAACAATGACATTGATGGGACCCCAAAATCCTGTACTTACCATATTGTACATAAGTACTTCAACTTCAGATGTCTCGTTATTTATAATTTCATAGACATCTTGTATTGATTCATAATCGCTTGCTAAATAGTCTCTTGAAGGTGTAAGATTCTGTGTATATTGTTCATTGTTATAGACTTCAAAATATTGAATCACATTAATTTTTGGCTTCCCAATTAACGGTCCATAAAATGACCATCCTGCTTGAATAAACACAAGTAAAACAATCATAATAAAGCCAAAATTAATCGTATATTTAGTATATTTAGGTCCCTTTAAATTAGTCGTGTTTTCAGATGGTGTGAGCCATGCATTTTGATCCATCATTGGCGTGAGCATTTGAACAAACAAGGCTGCGTAAACAATTGAAAATTCTTGATTAATTGTATTCAACAGTCCTGATAATATACCGAATAAAAGTGCTGATATCATTTTTGAGTTTTGACTCATTGGTGAAATAAGTGCGTCTGATAATACAAACGTAAAGATAAATAATGCGGCAACATTCAAAAATAATTCATCAAATGTGATATTTCCTTGTATGACTATATTGCTTAACAGATAAAAGGTAATCGCTAAGATTGGATAGATCATTACTTTAAAATTTTTTATCATAAATCTAATAAAATAAATAACAAAAAGTGCAAACCCACTTAGCAGTATTTTCGTTAATGTAGAACTAGGATCTAAACTTAATTGAAAATTTAGAAATTCTGAAAATAATCTGGTTTTACTTAATGCGATAAAAATTTGGTTATCAAATGTAGATGGAATTATAGATGAAGTTAATGAAATTCTAAAACCAATTGATAATATTAAAATAGAAACGAGTGCTGGTGAAAATATTCTATGTAAATAACCACCAAATACAAGTTTTGTTATCATGACTGAAACGATTGTGGTAATGATGCTAATCACAACTGGTGTGAAATAGGGTATGAATATGCTGATTGTAAGTGCAGTGATTAAATACTGATTTTTTAAAACAAAAGCTTTCGATTCTTCTCTATTGTAATTTTTGTCGTGAGAATAAAATAAAATTTCAGTTTCTCTCACTGCAAAAATAATAATTACTACATTAATCATATGTTGGATACCAAATATAAATCCGTAGTTTAATATTGTCATTAATATAAAGTAACTGACTAATATGATTAATGAAACCTTGATATGTTTTGTAAATGACTCATTAAATAAAGATGTCTTTTCAAAGACATTTAGTGCTTTTTTTGACATGATTAATGTTTATCCTTTCTAAGAAAATAAACATATTTTTGACCTTGATATAAAATGACAATTGGAAGAATAATTACTAAAACTACACTTAAAACAGTGAGCGCAAGTGGTGATGACATCGTTTCTGATATTGTCAAACCTTCTTCAAAAGCCACGTTAGAAAATAATGTGTAAGGAAATGTTCCTAAAAATCCTGATATAAAAAAGAATGCTAATCCCAAAAAATAAGATACATAGGTGATTAACGGCTTCACTAAGTAAGAGAATAATGTTACTAACATGAAAAATAGCAAAGATGCAATTGGAATTGCAATAAGCCATGTGTATTTAGTAAATAACTCCCCTGAAATAATAGAGACAATATTATTATTAATACCCATAAGAACTAGTGAAAATAATAACGGGATTGAATAAATAATGCCGTATTTTTTGATAAATTGAAATGCCTTAGATGACAAGTCCTCTAAACCATTGAATTTCATCCAAACAGAAGAAAGTACAAACGATAGAGCTATAAATAATAATCCTCCACTGATTGATGCAGTTGAAAAAATACTAAATATGTTCATATCCATCGATTGATTTTCATAAGTAAATCCTGTGAAAATATTTACAAAATAGACACCTAAAACAAACATGAGTAGTAAACCTGATATGCTCCAAGCTAAACTCATGTACTTGATCCATTTTGGGTGATCATCCTTAAAAATCAATTCAACGCTTAAACCTCTAAAAATAATTGCGATAAGTAATAAATATGCAGCAACATAGATGCCACTAAATAATTCACCGAATGCCTCTGGAAATGTAGCAAATGTTAATCCTACAGCAGCAATTAACCACACTTCAATCCCATCAGAATATAATCCTGAAATAGATTGAAGTTTCTTTTTATCTTCATTACTTTTTGCAATAAAAATGTTAAAAATCCCTACACCAATCGTAGGAATTTCTTGAACAAGATAAATGAAATAAGCAAGTCCGATAACTCCATAAAGTATGTGTGCCAATATCTCTTGATTCATGATAAATCTCCATCAAAACCTTTTCTAATTGTCTTTATAGATAAGTAATAGTCCATGAAGAATAATAAAACATAAAAAGATATTAATAAGATAATACTAAACCATACTTGAGCTACTGGTACTTGTGAAATACCCTCACTAACTTTCATCATATTATAAATGATCCAAGGTTGTCTTCCCATTTCAGCTACCATCCACCCTGTCATGATTGCTATATAAGGGAGTGGAATAAACGCATACATGATTTTTTTCAATGTATTTGAGGTATAGATACGTTCAAAGTAAATAACAACATACAAACCAAATAAGATAAAAAATGTACCTAAACCAACCATTACTAAAAAAGCTCCCCTTACATAAATTGGTAATATTTCACCAACATCTTGAGATACTGAAACACCATTTTGAATCATGTTCAGTTTATCTGGTTGAACAACAGCAATTAAATTCATATAAAGATTACCAGTAATAGGCATTAAAACAGCCGTTATTAAAATCACCCATGCAGCAATTTTAGCGGAAATTTTAAATGCATCAGCATTGTGTTTTTTCTGAATGTGATACATAGAAATCGCTAAAACGATAAAACTTGTCAACATTATAGATGCTAAATGATTGTGAGTGAACATATACCATGCATACGGATTGAAAAATAAATTACCAAAATTATCAAATATTACTTTTCCTTCATCAACAAGCCATGTTGCACCTACTGGATTTTGCATAAATCCATTAGCGGTGATAATCCAAAGTGCTGATAACATCACACCAATGAAAATCATCCATAATGTAATGAGTCTAAATGTTTTTGAAATTTTGTTTCTTCTAAATGCCCATATACCTGCAAACGTTGCTTCAAGAAAAAAAGCAAGCAATGCTTCAATTACAAGTGGTGATCCAAAAACATCACCCATTGCTCTAACGTATTCGCTCCAATTTGTTCCGAATTGAACTGTCATAACAATTCCAGTAACAATTCCAAAGGCGTAATTAATGATAAAAATATTTCCAAAAAACTCTGATAATTTTTTAAATTTTTGATCATCTGTTTTATAATACCTATGCTCAAATATTAAAACAAAAATAATCAAACCAATTGTAAATGGGACAAATATAAAATGAAACGCGACTGTAAGGGCAAACTGAAGTCTGCTTAAAACTTCTAGCATAATGAATCCTCCGAAATATTTCGTTTTTATAGATAGTCAATTATACAAAAATGTCCGCTCAAAAATAAATTTTTATGTGGCTATTTAGATTAAATTAGAATATCCTTTAATTTTTCAAAGTAATTATATCACATTGCCTTTTTGTTGTCTTGTAAAGTTATAAATGAAATATTACTAAAAGTCATTCAATTAGACTTATGTTGTTTTTTTATATATGATGTAGCTAGTGAGGTCACAATGCAACGATCAAATTTAACTCAAGGCTCTATTTCTAGTCATATCAAACGTATTGCAATTCCAACATCGATTGGGTTTTTATTTAATACCTTATTCAATGTCGTTGACACGATATTTGCTGGTCAAATATCAACTGACGCTTTATCTGGATTAACATTGTCCTTTCCTATTTTCTTTATTATCATTGCGATTGCATCAGGATTTGGAAATGGTTTGACGGCATTAATCTCAGTTGCTCTTGGTAAAAAAGAGATTCATGATTTTCATAAACTCATTATTAATTCAATACTTATCAGTTTTGTTTTTGGGTTGTTATTTATTTTTGTATTACCCAACATCATATCTCCTTTATTTGAATTAGCTGGTGCCTCTGGACAATCCTTACAATACGGTCTTGACTATACGAACACGATTTTTATAGGTGCAATTTTCTTTTTACTTAATTTTGTATTTAATGCCATTTTATCTTCTCAAGGAAATACAAAACCTTTTAGAAATTATTTAGTCATTGGGTTTTTCTTAAATCTTATTTTAGATCCTCTATTTATATTTGGTTGGTTTGGACTTCCAGAACTTGGTACTCAAGGGGTTGCGCTTGCAACCATCTTTGTTCAAGCATTTGGGACGGTTTATATGGGATCACAAGTATTAAAATCAGAATTATTTGATATTAAAAAAATGACGCTTAAAGATACGTCTCCTAAGGTCATGCTTGATATTTTTGTTCAAGGGATTCCATCTTCATTAAATTTAGCAGCGATTGCAATTGGTATCTTTGTTATTAATTATTATGTGCTTCTTTATGGTGGAGACATTTCTGTTGCCTCCTACGGTGCAGCCATAAGGATTCAACAAGTTGCCCTTCTCCCTTCACTTGGACTTAATGTTGCGATTATTACGATTATTGGTCAAAACTTAGGTGCGAAACAATTTGATCGAATGGTTGAAACAAAAAAAACAGCCATGAAAATGGGACTGTTTCTTGTCATTACGGGTGGAATCATTGTATTCGCATTTGCACCACTATTGATGTCCATCTTTAACTCTAATCCTGATGTCATTAGAATCGGTGCAAGATATTTAAGAATTGATACGATCGGTTTTGTGACGTACTTAATCATCAACGTTAACACTTCGGCTTTACAAGGGATTAAAAAACCGATATTTGCACTTGTTATTGGTGTCTTTAGACAATTATTACCGCTCATTGTATTTCCACTTTTAGGAACAACCTTGAATTTAGGGATTGATGGGGTATGGGTCGGGATTGTCATTATTAACTGGCTTGCGACATTCATCCTTTACTTTATAACTGTTGCAATTTTTAATAAGTTAAAAAAAACGATGTCATAGACATCGCTTTTTTTTATTCTACTGTTTGATCATCTTTAAATTTTAATATTTTATATGTAAATGCTGCAAGGACAGCACCTGATAAGGTACCGATGAAATAAGCAAAGTATGTGCCTAGACCTTGGTTCATTAAAAGTGCGGCAAAAATAACTGCTGGATTAAGTGCGGCACCTGTAACAGTTGTACTTACGAGAATTAATGCTGCTAAAGTGAGACCAACGATGATTGCAACATGAGGTGCAAATAATTTTCTTTGAGAAACAGCAAGTATCACATACGCAAAAATATATGTCACAAACATTTCAAATAATATAATGACGATGTTAGAATTTGGTGCTGTAAATTCAGAAACTTCTGGAGATGCAACCAGTAACAATGCTAATCCAAATAATGCTCCTGCAAACTGAGAAACGACATAGACTGTAAATTCTTTTAGTGTTAATCTTTTATCAATGAGCATTGCTGTAGAAACAGCTGGATTGAAATGGCCTCCAGAAATATGACCTAATGTAAAGATGCCTGCAGTCACTGCTAAACCAAATGCTAAAGCAATTGTTAATATACTTGCATCAGATGCAAAGTAAACCGTTCCTAAACCGATAAAAACAATCATAAATGTACCAAAAAACTCTGCTAAACTTTTTCTAGCTAACAAAGAAACTTTCATCTATATATCCTCTTTCTTTATGTCATTTTTTATTTCTTTTTTCTTTGTATCAAAAGCATTTGAAGCATAAGCTAAACTAAATCCTAATCCTAAAACTATCACAAAAACGACATAATTAACTAAGGATTCATCCCCTGAAAAATTTGGTAGTATTTGAAAGACAGATCCTACAAGTAATCCTACTATGGTTGCATAGGTCACATGATACGCATGTTTAAGTAAAAAACTTATGAGTTTTGCTGCAAAAACAAGTCCTAATGCCATTCCAAAAAATAAAACAATCAAAATAGGGATATTAAATTCTTCTAGTGCATAGGTAAATGTTGGATACATTCCAATAGCAAGTTGAACCATCGATCCACTGACACCTGGAATAATGGCTGTTGCTGATGCGATCAATCCTGTTAAGAAAATGAGAAAACTATTTCCAAGTGTTAATATTCTAATAGGTTCAGCACTTGTATCTTCACCTGTAAATACATTAAGTAATATCAAAAATCCAGCACTTAATACGAATGGAAGAATGAGTTTCCATTGGAAAATATTTGTTTTTCCTTGTTCTTGTATTTTATTAATAATGAGTGGCATACTTCCAATAATAAGCCCAATAAAAAAGAGCTTCATTTCGTTAGGGAAATTCTCAAGTAAATCATTCATCGGTCCAGCAAGTGTAAATAACGCAATGAAATTCCCACCATATATCAATACAACAAATAATCCTGCAGCAATGAATCCTTTTTTCAAACTCACAATGGTATCGACTGCTTCAATAAGCTTGTCATAAAACTTCAATAAAACAGCAACCGTCCCTGATGATACACCAGGAATGATCGCTGCAATTCCCATAAGGAATCCTTGAAATATAGTTTTTAAGTATGTAAGTATATTTTTCATGTTAGATGTTTGAATTCAATATTATATGAACAATAATTAAAACAAAATTTTTCTGGTCCCATCACGCGGTGAGCCTTATACATCAAAGGTTTCTTTTTTATCGCATAAAGTGCGCCAAATAATCCAGTTGAAAGTAATGCGAGTAATGTAATCGCACCGGTAGGTCTTAATTGACCTTGAGAAACAGAATAACCCATATGAATAAAAGCTGCAAGCGTTGCAAGCATTCCAAATATACGGTGTTGTTTAGCGATCGCATTAATCACTGGAGACTTCACGTATTTTTTAAAACCATTTAAAGATGCTAGTAAAAAAAATAGAACAATCAGTGAACCTGTAATAGAATATATCGTAATCATCGCATTCTCCTTTTCATTCACTATTATACCATTAGAGTCCGGTTTGAAAGCCATGGTTTTACTTAAATATGTAATGATATAAAACTTTGAAAACGTTTTTATTTCTTTTTGCTTGATATAATCTCATAATCTTTTATAATAACAACATACAATTTAAGAGCATTAGAGGCTGCGGTGTAAATGAGTACAATCTAGAGAAGGCATTCTTAGAAAGATTGGAAAGGTAATCATCGCCGAATAATTCAAGTAGGCATATTTGAATTATGGGACTGTAAGAAATACTTACAGTACTCCTACATTTGTAGAGGCGCTAATCAATTTAACCCATTGATCGTTAGGTGTCCTCTTGGATGCTTTTTTTGTTAAAAAAACAAAGAAAAGAGGAAGAGAGTATGAGAAAAATATTTTTACTCATCGTTTTATTTACTGCTGTGATAACTGTCAGTGCATGTAGTACAGAAGGTGGTTTTGATTTAACCACTGAAACAGAAATCGTTGTAGGATTAGAAGCAGCATATGCTCCCTTTAACTGGGCAACGCCTACAGAAAATAGTTTTACAGTTCCAATTGCAAACCAAACTGGATTTTATGCAGATGGGTTTGATGTTGTCATGGCACAAGAAATTGCAGATGCGCTTGGGTTAACGCTTGTAATACGTGCAATCGAATGGGACGGATTAATCCCAGCTTTACTAGCTGGAGAAATTGATTTAATTGTTGCTGGGATGTCACCAACATCAGAGCGTGCTCAAACGGTTGCATTTAGTGATCCATATTTCCAAAGTGAACAAGTCATGGTTGTTCGTAATGATGGTAATTATGCAGATGCAACATCTTTAGAAGATTTTACTGGTGCACGAGTGGTCGCACAACTTGGTACATTACAAGACGATCTTATTGATCAAATTACAGGTGTGAATCATCAAGCAGCACTCAATGATTATGCTTCTTTAGTGACAGCATTACTAAACAATGCAAGTGATGCATTTGTTGCTGAATTACCTGTAGCAATGGGTATTGTTGCTGCCAATCCAAGTTTAAGTTACATCACATTTACTGATGGTAATGGCTTTACTGTAACACCTGAAGATGTGACTGTCTCTGTTGCATTACGTCAAGAAGATACCGCATTATTATCAGCGATTAATGATGCATTAAACGCAATTTCAACAGAAACAAGAAATGGCTATATGGAAGCTGCATTATCTCGTCAACCTCAATAATGATTGTTGCTTCTTTACCACCTAGAGATGCCTTTTTTGAAACTGTTTGGTATTTAATTTCAACCTATCAACAATTCTTTTTTACAGGTATTTTCTATACGATTATGTTGTCAGTCATTGGAACAGTAGGCGGTTTTATCATCGCCTTCTTTTTCACGATTGTACGAACTACTAAAATTGATAGGTTAAGACAACCTAAAGTCTCCATTTTCTTAACAGTTGTTTCTCAAAAATTGATTAATTTATACATCACTGTTTTTAGAGGCACACCTATGATGGTTCAAGCAATGATCTTTTATTACGGTCTATCTAGACTTCAAATCAGTTTTTGGACACCACTGGTTGCTGGCTTTGTTGTTGTCACTTTAAATACAACTGCCTATATTACTGAGGTATTAAGAAGCGGTATTAATGGTGTTGATCATGGTCAACTTGAAGCCTCAAGATCGTTAGGTTTTTCTCACTCACAATCGATGAAACTGATTGTGTTACCTCAAGCCATTAGACAATCTTTACCAGCGATCGGTAATGAGTTCATCATTAATTTAAAAGATACGTCTGTTTTATCTGTGATTGGTGTAACAGAATTATTTAGAGCAACCCAACTTGCAACTTCTCCTAACTATAGAACAACTGAAGGATTTTTTATTGCAGCGATTTTATATTTAAGTATGACACTTATTGCATCACTACTTGTGAATAGGTTTGAAAAAACATCTCGCAAAAAGGAGGCAATGGTATGAGTGATATTTTGTTAAAAGTTGAAGACTTAGTAAAATCCTTTGGAGAAAATATTGTTTTAAATCGCGTTTCTTTAGATATAATCAAAGGTGAAGTTGTTTCTATTATTGGTGCCTCTGGTTCTGGAAAAACTACATTATTAAGATGTTTAAATTTATTAGAACAACCCAATAGCGGCTCTATTTTATATCATGATCAAAATTTAATGGATCCAACCATTGATATCAATAAACATAGAATGAATATGGGGATGGTCTTTCAAAGTTTTAATTTATTCAATCATTTAAATGTTTTAGATAATTTAATTTTAGCGCCAAAAAAATTACTACAGAAAAGTCATGAGGAAACGACGATAGAGGCTTTAGAAAAATTAACACTTGTTGGACTTGAAAGTTTTGCCTATCAATCTGTTCAAACATTATCAGGTGGTCAAAAACAACGTGTTGCAATCGCAAGAGCCCTCATGATGCATCCAGATATCATGCTTTTTGATGAACCCACGAGTGCACTTGATCCAGAAATGGTAGGAGACGTTTTAAAAGTCATTAAAGATGTTGCGAAAACAGGGATGACCATGGTGATTGTGACCCATGAAATGGCGTTTGCTAAAGAAATTTCAGATCGTGTTGTGTACATGGATCAAGGTGAAATTATTGAGATTCAACCTAATAATCAATTTTTTATTTCTCCAGAAAAAGAGAGAACAAAAGCATTTTTATCTCGTTTTATGAATATTTAATAAAAATAGCCAATTAAATTGGCTATTTTTATTTGATGATGATTTTTCCTGTAATACTTCTTTTATGATCAATATGAATTGTTTTTGTTTTGTCTTTGTTTTCAAAAGTGATATTCCCAGAAACTGTATTGAGTGATGTGTGATCAGGATAGACTTCAAGACACGTAATATGACCGCTTACTGTATTCACTTTAAGTTGTTGTGGCATTGTTTGTGTAAGATCAATATGCGCAGATACCGTTGAAATGCTTAAAGTTTCATTGGTGTCATTTTCTTGAATTGTTAGTTTCCCAGAAACAGTTTTTGCATTTAATACATCAGAAAAGTTTTTTTGAATCCAAGTTTTCGCATTGACACCATCAAACTTTATTTCTAAGAACTCATTTTCAGCAAGTTTTGTTAATCCATTCACACTATATGCTTTTAACTGATTACCGGTGATATTTAAAATAGAAAGTTCACCGTTAATACTACCCACTGCTACTTGGTTTAAACGAACTTGTTTAGGAACATAAATATAGAAAGACACTTTATTTCTTTCTTTTTTTAATCCGTAATATTTCTTTTTGTTTTTAATAATGAGTGTTTGATTGACAACATCAATTACTATTTGGTTTTTATCTAATATGCCATCATATGTTAATTTAAAATAGTTTTCTTGATGTATTAATAATTTAATATCTTCGTTTACTAAATCAATATCAATATCTTTAATTTCATCTATATTAAATGTATGAACTTCTTCACCAATATCTTCAACATGTTTAGATTGATGGTCTGATTTGATTTCTAATACGATTTGTTTTACTGTTCCAAACGTATCTTCAATGGTATCTTCACTTAAGCCTTGTCGTATCGCTTGAGAAATCATTTCTTCATAATCTTTTAAGATATCATCAACTTCTCTTGATGCGAAACCTGATAGTAATAATTCATTTTTTAATGCGTTTAAGAATGTTTTCATAGTCTAACTCCTTTAAGTTTAATATATGATAGACGCCGCCGATAAATTGATCCCACGTTTGTCTTAACTCAATAAGATAATCTAGCCCCTTATGACTAATTTGATACATTTTTCTTGGTGCACCTTCGTTAGAAGGAACTAAATA
>JAURNN010000084.1 GCA_030830185.1 Bacillota bacterium
ATCATTGATTAATAAAATGCCTGGAGATTACTTTCAAAAGTTTGCAAATTGGCGTCTTTTACTCGGACTACTCACAACTCATCCAGGAAAAAAACTTTTATTTATGGGTGGTGAATTCGCACAGTTCAGTGAATGGGCACACGAGAGTCAATTAGATTGGCATTTATTCGACTATGAAGCCCATCAAAAAGGCAATCAATTTTTTAAAGATTTACTTCAAGTATATAAACATCATGATGCATTTTATCAAAGAGATTTATTTTCTGATACCTTTGAATGGCTTGTTGTCGATGATCAAGACCAAAGTATCTTTGCATTCATGAGGCATTCAGAAAACAACCACATGCTTGTTGTTTTAAATATGACACCAAATGTTCACCATGGATATCAAATTGGTGTGCCACTGAGTGGCGTTTATGAAGAAGTTTTGAATAGTGATCACGAACGTTATTTTGGATCAAATATCTATAATGGTTTACCTATTCATAGTCATCAAGAATCAAGACAAGGGAAACCGTACCATATTTCTGTTACAATAGGACCATTATCCATGGCAATTTTTCAATATAAAGGAGAATCACATGACATTTAGTAACTTGCCTTATAAAAGACCTGATGTTGACGTTTTAATAAAAAAAGCTCAGGCAATTGAATCAAAGTTAACACAAGAAAGTAATCCTGAAAAAGCGATTGAAATCATCCAAACTTTTTTTCAACTTCAAGATGATGTTGATATGATGGCACAACTAGCAAATATTCGATATTCACTCAATACAAGTGATTATTTTTATGAAGCAGAAAGAACCTTTTTTGATGAGCAAGGTCCAAACGTTACCGAAGCGATTCAAAAAGTCATTCATACGATTTTATCATTAGAATATAGAGAGGCACTTACAAATCATTTTGGTACCTTATTTTTTAATAAGTATGAACAACAAATTAAAACCTTTCATCCAAGTATTAAAGACGATTTAGTGAAAGAAAATAAACTTGTCACTGAATACTCAAAACTCATTGCTTCTGCACGTATCGACTTTGATGGTCAAACATTAAACTTATCAAAAATGGCACCTTATATGCAATCTTTAGATAGAAATATCCGTCATCAAGCCCAACTTGCAGTCTCGCATTTTTTTGAATCTAAAGAAGATGCACTTGATGATATTTATGATCAACTTGTCCAAGTAAGACACCAAATCGCTACTAAACTCGGTTATGAAAATTTTATTCAGCTTGGTTATGACCGCTTAGGAAGGCTTGATTATACTCAAAAAGATGTTGAAGTTTACCGTAAGCAAATCGAAAAAGATGTTGTTCCATATGTACAAACCCTTGTGTCTCGTCAACAAAAGAGATTGAAATTAGACAACATTAAAAGTTATGACATGGGTATTAAATTTTTATCAGGTAGTGCAAAACCAAAAGGTGACAAAGACACTTTATTAAAGGCAGCTTCAACTATGTATCAAGAGATGGATCCAACTATCAATCAGTTTTTTGAATTCATGTTAGATCATGAACTTCTCGATTTAGATGCAAGAGAAAATAAAGAGTCTGGTGGATATGCAACTCTGATTCCAAATTATGGGTATCCTTTTATTTTCGCTAATTTTAATGGCACAGCGCATGATGTGGATGTATTAACCCATGAAGCTGGTCATGCCCTTCAAATGTATTTATCAAAAGATTTAATTCCTGAATATCGTCATCCGACATTAGAAGCAGCAGAAATTCACTCGATGAGTATGGAATTTTTTGCATGGCCATGGATGGCGCATTTTTTCAAAGAAGATACTCAAAAATATTATTTTCAACATTTAGCAGGTTCGGTCTCTTTCTTACCATATGGTGCGCTGGTCGATCATTTCCAACATGAAGTATATGGACATCCTTTCATGTCAAAAGAAGAAAGAAAAAATATCTTTCATCAACTAGAAAAAAGATACATGCCACATACAGATTATGATGACGATTCATTTTTAAGTAAAGGAACCTATTGGTATCGTCAAATTCATATTTTTTCAGACCCATTTTATTATATTGATTATACGCTTGCTCAAGTCGTCGCCTTTTATTTCTGGCATGCATTTAGAGAAGATAAAGCAAGTGCTTTAAAAACGTATTTAAGCGTCTGCAAAGTAGGTGGATCATTGACATTTAGTGATATTTTAAAGCATCATGACTTACCATTACCGTTTAATGAAAATATGATTGCATCTCTCATGAAACCACTTCAATCGTATTTAGATTCAATTGATGATCAACTACTATAAAAAAAAGCGCAATGCGCTTTTTTTATGCAGTGTCTCGCTCAACTAAATAAACATCAATAATATCATGAAAAGTTTCAAGTTCTATACCATGAATCAATTTATTTAACAAATTAAAAGATTGTTTTCCCATAAAATTAATCGATTGATGGATGGTTGTAATACTTGGGGACATCCAACGAGCATGTGGTGTATTATCATAACCAATGACTGCAATATCGTTTGGAATATGTAACCCTTTTTCTTTAAGCATATTCACAACAACAAATGCAAGTGTATCTGAAAAACAGAAGATGGCATCTACATTCGGTTTAGATTGAATGATTTCACCAATCATAAAAATATCTGGATTAATTAAATCCATGTCATAAATTTCAGCATGTAATCCATGAGCATCTAATTCAGTAATAAATCCGGTTGTTCTTTCATGGGTTGTCAGTAAAAAAGAAGGGCCTCTAAAAACTAAAATATTTTTACATCCTCTGTCGATGAGTTTTTTTGCAGCAAGTTGACCACCTTTAATATTATTTGAAGTAATGGATGGAATGGTTTCATCTAAAATATGATCGACTGTAATGACAGGGATGTTAAGTTCTAATAGTTTTTCAGTATTAGAAAAATTAGAAGCAATGATTAACCCTTCAATATTGTATTGTTCGAAAAATTGTAAATATTCAAGTTCTCTTTTAGGGTCATCTTGCGTATGACAAAACATGATTTTGTAGCCATAAATGGAAGCCTGAACTTCAATCCCTTCAAGAAGTTCACCATAAAAAGCATGTCCAATATGAGGGACAATCACACCGACAATTTTAGAACTACGATTGGTAAGTGAACGTGCGAGTTGATTTGGAATAAACCCCATCTCTTCGATGATTTTTTCAACGAGTTCTTTGGTATGTTCATGAACGTACCCTTTTTTATTGATGACTCGAGAAACAGTCGATACAGAGACATTTGCTTTTTTAGCAACATCACGAATGGTTGGTTTCATGTTTAACTCCTAATATAAAACCATATGGTTGTTTTAAATCCCCTGATTCAATCAATATCTCAAGATCATTGAGTTTAGGACTATTTTCTAAGACTTGATCGTGATAGTTTATATATAAAATAAGGGATTGATTGAGCACATGTTTTTTTATGATGATCATGTCATGCAATGTATCAATTGTTAGATCGGGTACTGACATTAAAGGTAGTGTCTTTTTAAGATCGATTAATTTTTTCATAAAAGTAAACATCTCGTGATCTTGCTTTTTTTGATCCCAAATCATTGGTCTGCGATTATCAGGATCATGGAAGCCTGTCATCCCAACTTCATCACCATAATAAATATTGGGTGAACCTGCTTGTATAAACATAAGTAAATATGCAATTTTCA
>JAURNN010000001.1 GCA_030830185.1 Bacillota bacterium
TATCCAGGTATATACTCAGCTAGAATTGGTGAAAATGATGAAAAAAGACGTAAAATCATCTTAAATAAATTAGATGGTATTTCTTCAAGAGATGCAAGCATGATTACACATCTTACATATATGGATGACACAGGTATGTATGATTTTGAAGCACGGGTAGAAGGTAAGATTAGTCTTGAAGAAGAAGGCGATCAAGGGTTTGGCTATGACCGTATTTTCATACCCAAAGGGTATTCAAATACATTTTCATGCATGCAGCCTAATGAGAAATTAAATGTGTCGCATCGCGGGAACGCAATTCAACAATTAATACAATTTCTAAAGGAGAAATCATATGAGTAATAGTATCGAAAACGAAGTCATTGAACGCGTTGCCATTGGGTTAAATGTCTCAGAAGATGACGTCAAAATTGTAGAACGTTTAAAAGGTGGCGTAAGTCATTACACATATCATGTTAATGTAAAAGATGAATCTTATACGTATCGTAAAATCGGAGAAGGCGGCAACTTGTTTGTTGACCGTAAAACCGAATTTCAAATGATCAATAAAATTGTTCCTTTGGATATTAATTCTGAAGTTGTTATTTTTGATGTAGAAACTGGCGAAAAAATATCAAAATATGTTAAAGGGACCCCACTTACACTCCTTGATTATCATGGACATTTAGATGCTGTTGTCTCTACACTAAAAAAATTGCATCAATCCGATACGAAAGATGTTGTTGATTACGGTTTAATCAACCGGTTATCATTGTATGAAAGTTATACCAATCAAAGAACACCGTTATATCAGACGTTAAAAACATTTTGGATAGAAAAATATCAAAAAGACTATGAAGCCAATGTAAAAGTATTTTGTCATAATGATGCTCAACGTTCAAATATCGTCATTGGAGAAGACCGTCTCTATTTACTCGATTGGGAGTATGCTGGACTTAATGAATTTTATTATGATATCGCATCTTTTGGAAATGTAGATTTTAATGATGCCCTTATTTTACTAGATCATTACTTAGGTAGAAAAGCCACCCTAGAAGAACAAAATCATGTAAGATTTTACCGTATGTTCCAAACGTTACAATGGCATCAAGTTGCTTTATATAAACACAATATTGGTTTAGGGGAAAAAATACAAGTTGATTTTAAAGCACTCGCTTTGAAATACTTACAAATTGCTGAAAGTTTTAAAGCGTATTTAGAAGTTTAACATGACATTAAAAGAGGTATTACAATTACCTAAAGATGTAAATAGTCTTCAACTTATCAAGACATACTTAAATCAGCCGCTTGATTATCATAATCAAATTGCGGCTTTTTCACATTATACGTCGACGTTATTTCATTTATTTTCATATGATGTATTGATTAAAGAAGTAGACATTTTTTTAAATCGTTATTTAACTTCTGAATACGATGAACGTATTGATGGTATCATGTCAATCTATATTGACTCAGCCCAAGCGCTTCAGCGATATCAAGATGTAAAAAAAATGATAGAAGAAAGAAAAAAAAGATTACCTCTTTTAAAACAATATCTCACATTTGAACAAGAATATAAATATTTGGAAGTATTGAATCAACTCTCATCGACTTGGGTTTTAGAACAACTTCAAGATCATATTCCTAGACACATACAAGTTAAGATTAAAAAAGCATTGTTAGAAACTTATATCATAGAAGAACAATACCAACAAGCATTAGAGCTTATTCAAACATTTTCAAAAGAAGAAAAGAAAGCATCCTTTGAAACGTATATTTTGATTTTAGATGCGCTTCAATTACATGAGACCTTACTATTAGAGTATAAAGAAAGAAATGATTTAATCTATACCCATTTTGACGTTTATTATTTAGTAAAGACATATATTGCATTAGGTGAAGATCAAAAAGTAATCAATCTAGAAGTTGATCATGAAGCGTTTATGGATCAAATGCATCCTTATAAGTTGAATTACTATGACATGCTGCTTCATTTTTATGAGCGTATACAAAATGCGTTATCCGTTAAAATTTATCAACAAAAATTAAAAGCCGTAAAAAATCAAGAAAAAACATCTAAAGTAGAAACGGCACCAAAAGATCAAAAAATCAATATTGAGCTCATTAGTCAACCAAAAACACAATCTATTCAAACATTAGAGCGTATTCAACATGTGATGAAAGACTTATTTTCGATGCATCAAGATTTAAGCGACAGAGATACCATTCGCTTAAAGTTAACCTTACTTAATCGAATGAGTCTTTTTGACACATATGTCATGTATACACCGTCATCAAGAACATTATATTTTTATAAGAAAGAGCGATTCTATGATAAAAAAATTAAACCAGAACAATTAGAACATACTTTTTTAAAGCATATGATGCATCAAAAAAGAGATGGTTTTATTGAGCCTCAACTCTTTGAGGGTTATCAAGATATATTGACCCAAAAAAAATATGAAAACCTTACCCATATGTATGTTTATCGTTACGAAGAAATCATCATGATGTTTTACTTTGAGAAACCTATTGAAATATATGCTGAAGATGATGATGTATTAAGATTAGCATCACAATATCTAGGTTATGAATTATTCTCACAAGATCAACATGTGACGCTTGTGAAACAAGATATTATTTTGAAAGCCTTTTTATCATACACACATGTTCCTGTGAAATATTATTTTCAAGGCCGTATAAAACATGGACAAAAAGCAATGCAATTACTCCATGTTGATGAAGAAGAAACGTTACAAAGTTATTTAGATAAAATTGTTGCAGAAGATCGTAAAGTTTATCAAGAAGCCATGAATCAACTCATCAATTTAGAAGTAAAAACAGTTGAAGTCATGTATACAATTTCGCAAACTCAAGTAAAAGAAGTGATGCACGCAACTTTCGTTGACCATGATATACTGATCATTTCTAGTTTTGAAAATGTTCAAGCGCAATTTCAAGCGACCATCGATATCCAAAAAGATGCGATGCGAGATCCACTTACAAATGTCATGAATTTTAACGCCTTTAAAAGAGATTTTGCGACACTTGCGAAGCATAAAGTAACCTTTCTACTGATTGATATTCAACCTCATATTATTTATTTATATGGGATGAAAAAATTTCATGCTTACTATTTAGATTTTTGCAAAGAGACCATTAAGTTTTTTTCAGAAGATCAATTATATGTTCAAAATGATCATCAACTGATTGCAGTCATGCCTGGCAATGACATACGTACAATCGAAAAACATTTAGAAGCATACCAAAAAATGATGACGCACTATTATTCAAAAGCCATTTCAAGTGAAACTTATGTGATGCATATCGGGACATTAAGATATCCTGTTTCAACAAAGCAACAAGATTTTGAGTCGATCATGCATTATCTTCATATTGCCTTATATCAAGCAAAATTATCAACGAATAAGCGTCATGATTTTGCCTTCTCAGATTATGAACATGATTTAAAAGAACAATACTTACTTGATCAAATGCATGAAGCGATGAATCATGATCAATTTGAAATTGGATTTCATCAAATCATTGATCAATCATCTAATAAGATGTGGATGTATGAGTCTTTTATTTATTTAAAAAATTTAAATGTGTCACATCAAGATATGGTATTAATCGCGAAGAAACGTCATCGACTATTCGATTTAGATATGGCTCATTTTAAAGTCGTTTTTGAAATGCTCATTAAACTTTACGCAGAGACAAGTAGTTATATTAAGATTGTTGTTCCAATTGATGCAGAAACGATTAAAAACCCTAATTTTAATGCATTTATTACAAGATATATGATGCAATATAAAATCCCTAAACAGATCATTCATATCAACATCATTGGTGATTTAAAAGCATCCACTTATATCAATTTAATTAAAGATTTACTAGGTCTAGGGATTGGTATTCAAACGAGTTCATTAAAAGTAGCCTTATATTACCCAGTTCAAGCACTGCATTTTGATGTTAAGTATCCCGATGAAAAAATGATGTTGTATTTAAAATCTATTCAAACGATGATGCAATCATTTCAAATCGAGTTTATCATTAGAAATGTGTTAACAAAGGAAATTAAACAACAATTACAAAAAGAAATGTTAACGCTTATTGAAGGGCCAATCTATAAAAAACTTACAAAGCAACAAGTGTTTGAAAAAGTAACATATAAAATGTCAAATTAATGTATAATAGATAAGAGGTGGAAAACATGTCTTGGAATAACATTACGTATTTAATTGGAGAACGCGTAAAAATTGAAGGTGAAAAAAAGATTGGTGTCATTACCCGTATTGATGTCAATAAAGGTGTCATTTTCGTTTTACATAAACGGATGAGAGAACAAGCTTATCCTTATCCAGAAGCATTAGATAGCGGATTATTAAAACCAGAAGTTACAAAAAGATAAATCATATGATTTATCTTTTTTTTCAGTTTAATTTTATTGTGTTTCGTGATACTATATTTATATGCAAATGAAACTAGAAACCCCAATAAAACTAAAACATATTCAAATAAAAAATAGACTTGTCATGGCACCGATGTGCATGTATCAATCTGATAATACTGGTGTCGTTAAACCTTTTCATGAAGCACATTACTACATGCACGCATTAGGTGGTATTGGGCTTGTCATGGTTGAGGCAACCGCAATTAGTAAACACGGTCGTATTTCTGTCAATGATTTAGGGATTTGGTCAGATGATCATATTCAAGGTTTAAAAGTTATTTCAGAACGTATCAAAGAAGCTGGAAGTACGTCCTGCATTCAAATCAATCATGCAGGGAGAAAATCAGTAGGTCAATATCCTTTTGCACCATCTCAAATTAAAATGGATGGAAAAGATGTACTTCCTAAAGCAATGACTTTATTAGACATTAAAGAGACAATTAGCGATTTTCAAAAGGCAGCCATACGAGCAAATGAGGCTGGATTTGATATGGTTGAGATTCATGCTGCACATGGATATTTAATTTCACAATTCATGTCTCCTTTAAGTAATCAAAGAGACGATCATTACGACATCAAGCATCAATTTTTATAAGATGTTATAGAAGCAATTTATCATGTATGGCCA
>JAURNN010000010.1 GCA_030830185.1 Bacillota bacterium
AATCCACCAGGAATGGCAGCTGTACCACCTTTAGCAATTGGAAAAAGCGTGTCAATCACGCGTTGACCACTTATCAGTGGCACATGTGAAATATGTCTTTCTAATACAGGACGTGATGTTTTAATTGGCCATTTTTGAGTTAAATTTAGTGTGATGATACCATCTTTTGTTTGAATTTCACAAATGGTGTCTAATACGCGATAGGATCCACTTTTTTTAATTGTTAAAATTTCACCATGAATATTTGGTGGAATCATGAGTTTATGTTTAAAAACTGGTGTTTCAAAAACTTCTGCAAAAATCATACCTGGTGTGACGTGATCGCCTTTTTGAAATAAGACTTTAACATCCCATTTTTTCTCTTGATCAAGTGGAAATGTTTGACTTCCAGGTGGAATAAAGTGTCCATGATTTTTTTCGATATCTAATAATGGTCGTTGAATACCATCATAAATATTAGATATTAATCCAGGACCTAAGATCACTGAAATAGCCTCACCAGATGGATAAACGGGGTCACCTTGTTTTAGTCCAACCGTATCTTCATACACTTGAACAATGGTTTTATTTTTTTGAATTTGAATGACTTCACCTAAAAGCTTGTTTGGTCCAACATAAACCATTTCAAGCATTTTAAAAGAGGTTGCATCATTAACAGTAATGACAGGACCATTGATGGCGTGAATTGTATGTGTATTCATATTAGGCCCTCACAAAGAGTTTTGATGTTTGTAAAAACACGTTTTTTTGATGTTTAAGTAATGCATCATAAGTATGATCAAATTCAATGGACTGATTTTTTACCGTAAGCAAAAAACCTCCAATAACAATGTTTGGATGCATTTGAACGTCTAATGATGGATAGTTTTTTTTGATTAAGTCACCAAGAACATGATCACTCGCTTGGATATGAAGAATAAGGTTTTTATGCTCATACTGATTTGCGTATGTTTTGATTTTATGAGACATGGATGTGATGTATGCTTTTGTTGTCATGAAAGATTTTATACGCTTGGTGACGGTTTCAAAAATATCTGAAACCATATTTTTTCTTAAATTCATAAGCGTTTCATCGTACTCAACACCTAAGTGATTAAGTTTCTCTTGATGAATAATCGTAAGTGATTTGAGTTCACGGTTTTTTTCTAGTTCATGTTTAATCGTTAATGCTTCTTGAATTTTAGACATTTCTTTTTGATACAGTTTTTTAATTTCTAATTTCAGTGTTTCAATGTTTTGATCAGCAACATGTTTCATATTTTTTTCAAAATATTTTAAGAGTTGATCGTTATTATAGTAGGCCATATGTCCTCACAGTTTTATTCCAATCGCTTCACTGACATATTGGTCAATGACTTGACCAATATCACTTTCAACGTGGCGATCTGGAACTTCTAAAATAATTTTTCTTGGAAGCTTAAGCTTATATTCTGAAATGATTGATGGTGCAAGCGACACTAGCTTTGTCGTAATCAAAATAATCCCAACATTAGGATTTTGAATGGCTATTTCTAAAGCATCTAAAAAAGCTTGACGCTCATGCAACACTTCACCTTCAATGCCAACAAGTCTCATACCAACGAGACTATCAACATTGTCACTAAGAATATAAAAAGTCATTATAATTGGTTAATAATTAAGATGGAAATAAGTAGACCATAAATCGCAACACCCTCGCCAAGTGCAACGAAAATTAATGATTTACCGAAGTTTTTTTCATTCTCAGAAAATGCACCAATTGCTGCAGGAGCAGCAGCAGCAACGGCAATACCTGCACCTAATGCTGATAATCCTGTTGCGAGTGCAGCACTTAAGAAACCAAGACCTTGAGCAAGAGTTCCTGTGAGCAAATCAACTGCAGGAATGACTTCATCAGCCCCATATAGTTGCGGTTTTACAAAAAGTTGAACTACAAATACAAGTGTAATGACTGTGAAAAAGCCAAAAACATGTTTCATTAACGCTTTTTTAACTTTGGACTTACTTTGCTTCCCGTTAAAAGCTGAAACAAGTGGAATCATAATAAGTAAAATCAATATAAGTGGTAATACAAAATCGATAAATGTAAGCATATATAGCCTCCGTTATTTTATTTTTAAAGGGGTAAAGGCAATGCCATTCCCTTGATAATATCTAGAAAATAGTTCATAAAACTGTAGACGTAAGACTTGGATGCCTACAATCATTCCTTCAAGTGCCATGACAAAGATGTTTCCAAAAATTAAGACAAAGATACTTCCCGCACCACCTACCATTTCCATCAGTGACATGACAACAAGCATCATACCCGCATGCGAGAGGATGAATCCGCCAACACGTAAAAATGACATCGTGTTGGTAATATAGGATAATAGAATTTCAAATAATTCAAAGAATCCTTCTACAAAGAATCCACCAAAACCTGTTGGAAACATTTTTTCCCCATGAGACCTTCGCTCAAAGGGTTCTTTAAAGAAAATCAGTAGAAGTGGGATACCGATGAATGGAATCGTAAATACAGGTGTAAGAATATCAATTTGAAAGCCCATGGATAATCCAAGTGCGGATAACAAGTACGTATAAAAGATGAGTCCTGCAATGCCATTATGAGACATGATCATCTCTATGTAATGTTTATGTTTCGCTTTAATGTAAATACTAATGATCATCGCAACAATAATTAAGAACACACCAATACCGATCGCTGAAATGAGAAGTGTCATTGTAAAATCAGCATCCATCACATGAATGGGTTTATCCAATAAGCCAAAGACATTTTGGAAGACTGGAATCAAAATTTCTTCGTTACCAAATAAGGATCCATATAAAAATCCGAAAATGGCAGAGGTGATTCCAATTCGAATTCCAATGGCACCAAGCATACTTCCTTTTTTCTTGTAAAGCCATAACCCTAATAATGATAAGACAATCCCTTGACCTAAATCCCCAAACATCAGTCCAAATAAAATGGCATAACTCCATGCAACAAAGGGTGTTGGATCAATGTCATGATAACTCGGTAATCCGTACATCTCAACAAAAAGTCCAAAGGGTTTTGAAAACCAACCATTTTTAAGTTTTGTTGGGGGTTTTATTCTTTTATCAGCATCCGCATCATTAATTTCAACTTCGACATCAGGTATCAACTCAAAGGAAGATTTAATTTCAGAAGCATACACGTCTTCAGAAAAGACTGAGATAGAAATTTTATCACCTAAACCAACAACATATTTCTTGGCTTCAAAAATTCTATTTAGGTAAAGAAGTTCACCCTTAATACATGATAATTTATTTGTACATGTTCCTGCAATATTATCCATTTCTTGATGATAAGATTGTATTTCAAGTTGTGCTTCTTTTATTTTTGATTCAAGATTTTCAATGGCTTCAAGTGGTCGTCCATGAACAAAATCTGGAATAAAAATACGCTCGAAGAATAAGGAAGAGAAGATATTATCAACTTCACGCTTATATTCATCAGTTGTGTAATACATACACCATGAATAATTGTTATCGGTATCAAATGATTGAAAAACAAATGGTTTCGATTGGAAAAATTTTAACTTCGGAACGCTATCATTAGGTAATCTACCGAATCTAAATGTCACATATTCAGCAGCAAATAAATCATCAAGTGGTAAGTCTAATACTTTCAAATGATTCACTTGAATGAGTGCATCTTGATATTCTGAAATTTCTTTTTCTAATGTTTTAATACGTTTGATTTCTTCACCAAGCTGTAGCTTTAAGTTTTGCATGTAATCAAACATTTCATCAAAATCGATATCATAATTACGCTGTTCGACATCTGTAAGTTGGATATTAAATTTTGTTTCAATATCTTTCACATCTTGTAGAAGTGTTTGACACGGGTTTTCTGAAACAAATGATGTCGAACCATGCACTTTCTCTATGATTTCACTAGCAAGTACAGGATGAATATGTTCAGTTTCGATGAGTTTTGTTAAGACATCATCAAGTTGACTTTGATTGGCAGTAATATCGATTAATTTAATTGTAGAAATTGCCATATTTTCTCCTAAGTGTAAATAAGCATTTGTTGCATCTCAACTTCAGAAACTTGATAACGAACGCCTTCAATGATATTGGTTAGGTTATCGTTTTGTATTTCTATAAGTGTTAAAAATGCTGTGAAAACTTTTGGAACATCGGTAGCAAAATACATAAACTTTCTTGCGAGATCGTAACGTATTTTTCCTGCATAATATTCAATGTATACAAAGTCTTGATCGTTTTTATAATATTTCAAGTTTGAATGTGTTAAGTATTTAAGAATATCATTAGGATCTTTAAGTTCGATGATTTCATCGAGTTTTCGCTCTCTTAATCGAGAGTGTTTTAAAACAAGTAAGTTTTTAATGGTGAGTGGGTCTGCTTGATAAAACTTTTTTAACCGATATATTTTCGTTAAATTTTGAAGTTCAATTCTCGTGTAATATAAATCTTTTAAATCACGTGCGAGACTACCCTTATAATTGTTATCAACTCTTATAAACGCTTCATCAAAATAATACATTTCAAGTTTATATTCGATATCTAAATAACGAATCAATGTTTTGTCTTTGACATAATAAGGTTTAATGATTTTGTAATAATCTGAATCCTTTAATGACTCGATTAATTCTTCAAAGGTTTCTGAAGCCATGAGTTTTGTAAGATCAATTTCAGTATGAACATCGAAGAAGTAAGGGACTTTTCCTTTTATTGTTTCTAAGTCATCATCACTAATGATGGTTCTTAAGACACTTAATATCAAATCGCTTTCTTGTTTAATCACAGAGAGTTGATAATAGGATTTATCTTTCGTGTAAACGCTATGAATCAATTTCAAGATACGATCAAAATTATTTTTTCGAATGAGTAATTCAAGTTGTCCACGATGCACTGCTTTTACGTTAATATCTTTTAAAATCGATTCATAAAAAGGATGCTTTTTTAAATAACTTACAATATCGGATATTGTAGTGAATTTGATCATTCTTTCATAATCTTCTGCTTTTAAAAAGTCACCATACATTGATTTTGATTTAGAGATGATGGCATTATTTGCGTTACTCAAGATTCATGATCTCCTAAATCAATGCAAGCATTAAAAATGCTTTCAATCCAAGCATCTTTGTGTTGATTATATTTGTTTTGAATGGAGTTAAGTCGAGCTTCAAAATCTCTTTTAACGGACTGTTCTTTTACTTTGAAAAATGTCTCGTTCTTTTTATTTGTTTCATCGATTAGTTTGGATAGATCAATTTTAAATTGTTCTATCAATTTATTTGTTTCTTTATCGATGGTTTGATCCAAATGTTGCTTTTCTAACTCTAAGAGTTCAATTTTTTCTCGAAGTTTTTTGTCGAGCGCAATGATCTCTTTGGTAATAGAATCTTGCAAATTGTCACCTTCTCACGTGTTAATCACGTTTATTATAGCATTATTTTTATATTTGTAAAATGATAGGTAATAGCGAGTATAAATTTATTGTAAAAAAACGTTTCTATCGCTTCATTTCATAAAAAGTGTTATACAATATAAAAAAACAAAGAAGGTCATTATGTTTAAATTACCAGGCTTATCTAAATTAGAACGTAGTTGGGTTTTGTATGATATTGCAAATTCAGCTTATATCTTAACG
>JAURNN010000011.1 GCA_030830185.1 Bacillota bacterium
ATGCAAAAGATGCCAAAGACATTGCGATACATGTTCCTATAGAAAAATTACTGATTGAAACAGATGGTCCATATTTATCACCAGAACCTTATCGTGGGAGAAGAAATCAACCCGCCAATGTAAAATACATTTTAAAGACACTTGCACAATTAAAAAATATGTCAGAAGCGGATGTCGATGCAATTACAACTCAAAATGCAAAAACATTGTTTTTGTTGCCTTAAGGAGGCATGATGAAAAAAATAGTAAGTTTATTAATATTGTTTCTTGCACTTAGTGTTTTAACTGGATGTTTTGACACACGCTCAACGGTTCCTTATGAATCACCGTCGACGTATGAATCGATGCGTATTGAAATGATTGCAGAAGTATCTCCATCTGTGATTGCTGTTAAAACGGAATCAGGACACGGATCTGGCTTAATTTATAAACAAGTAGGAAATGTATATTACGCGATCACCAATCAACATGTTGTTGAAGATGGTGGTGAAATGTCGATATACTTTGGTGGTAACCGCGAAGAAATTGCAGTGACTAAAGTCGCATCAAATGCTTTACTTGATGTTGCTGTTGTTCAATTTGAAACTGAAGATCAACTCGTTGTCTATGAGTCAAAAGCAGTCAATGGTGAAAAAATAGAAATTATTCGTGGTCAAGATGTGTATGCGATTGGAACCCCTGAAAACTTAAATAAATTTAACTATGTCACGCAAGGTGTGATTGCAATGTCGTCATTTCCATATAACGGGATTGAAGATTTAGCAATCATGCATGATGCTGAATTAAATCCAGGGAATAGTGGTGGTCCATTATTTAATTTAAACGGAGAATTCATAGGGATTAATGTTGCTAAAATTCCATCAATCGCAACTGAAACAGGTTCGATTGCTGCTGAAGGTCTTAATTATTCTCTAAATATTAATGAAATCTATTTCCGTTTTTTATCGACACTAGATGAAAGTGATTTTACACAAATTGAAAGACGTCCACGTTTAGGTGTGACTGTTCAAGATTCTACCGTGTTTTTAGAAAACCCTGAAAATGATGCGAATGCGATTCCAGGAAATACAGCTGGTGTGGTGATTATTGGTTTAGATGAAACAAGAGACGCAATCAATTATTTAGAAATTAATGATTTAATTATCAAAATGAATGGTAATACCATTTCAACCATTGCAGATATTGGTGCAGAATTAATTGATGCTGAATTTGGAGATACTCACCTAGTCACTGTTTTAAGAAAAGTAAATGGTGAATTTGTAGAATTGACGTTTACGATTACCTTATCTTAATATGTCACTCATTGAAGATTTAAAAAAACAAAAGATCACTCTTAGTTTTGCTGAAAGCATGACTGGTGGTGCACTTGCCTCTCATTTGACGAACATGCCTGGCGCATCCTTGGTATTTAAAGGAAGTTTAGTATGTTATGATAACGATGTAAAAATACGACTTTTAGGCATACCTCAATCTTTAATTGATACGTATGGTGTCGTTTCTAAAGAAGTGTGTCAAGCGATGGTAGAAGCATGTCAGAACATGTTTTTATCTCGACTTTCTGTAAGTGTCACAGGATATGCTGATGGCACAAAAAAAGACATTTTTATTGGGATTAAAGATGATGAAACACATATTTATCATCTTGTAAGAAATGAACAAAGTCGTGGTGAAATGATTCAAGAAGTCGTTGATTTCGTGTATCTTAAAATTCAAGAAAGATTGTTGTTTGTATAACACAGTTGTTTATGATATAATTACATTTGCGTAGAAACGCTACGCCACCTTGTCACTTTTTTGTGACCAAAAGACCAGAAGGAGGAAAAAATATGAAAAAATATGAAGTGATGTATATCATTCGTCCTAATGTTGAAGCTGAACAAGTCAAAGCACTCGTTAATCAATTCTCAGAATTGTTTTTAAGCCAAAACAGTCAAGTTTTAGAACTCAAAGAAATGGGTTTGAAAGACTTAGCGTATGAAATTGATCATCATAAAAAAGGATACTATGTATGGTTAAAAGTTGAAGCAACAAACGAAGCTGTTGCAGAATTTAACCGTGTTGTACGTATTACTGAAGATATTATTCGATTTATAGTTGTGAAAGAAGGCGAATAGTATGATGAATCGCGTGATTTTAGTCGGTCGTATCACAAAAGACCCTGAAATGAAAAAAACGGCTCAAGATATTGCTGTTGTCAATTTTACGATTGCTGTGAATAGAAATTATACAGACACTCAAGGCGAAAAACAAGCGGATTTTATCTCATGTGTCGTATGGAGAAAACCAGCAGAAAATGTCGCTAAGTATGTCACAAAAGGGATGTTACTTGGCATTGAAGGACGCATTCAAACGCGTCAATATGAATCTGAGACCGGGATGAAATACATTACCGAAGTCTTGTGTGATTCTGTCCAATTTTTAGAAAATAAATCTTCAAACACTCAAAGTTATGAAGAAAACCAACCTACGAAGTCACAAAGTGATGAGTTTTATGAAACATCAAAAAAACTCGCTGCTGAAGATGACTTACCATTTTAAGGAGAACGTAATACATGAAACCAAGAGATTTTAAAGATCGTGGTGGATTCAAACGTCGTAAAAAAGTTTGTTACTTTACACAAAACAAAGCAACAAATATTGATTTTAAAGATGTTGAACTCCTCAAACGATTCATTACTGAACGTGGTAAAATCTTACCAAGACGTGTTACAGGAACAACTGCCAAATGGCAACGTCCACTTGCAATTGCAATCAAACGCGCACGTCACATGGCTCTATTGCCATTTGTGAAAGAATAATAATAAAACCTCATTGATTGAGGTTTTTTTTCATCTATATAAAAACAAAAAAAACATGATATACAGTCAATCATTTGATATAATAATGAATAAGAGGATGACATGAAAAAAATTGTGTTTGCGATATTAGCGGTTATTTTTACTGGTCTTGCAATTTATCTTGCATTAGACGTCATACCAAATATCAACACCAACCAATATCTATTTTTAGGTATTGGTGTTTTATCCTTATTGATTGCTGCGATTATGATTTTTTCATTTTTCTCGAATCAAATGCGTGAAAAAATTAAGCGTCTTAATCACCGAATAGAATTATGGAGTCGTGTTTCCTATCATGTCAATCAAGTTGGAGATGAACTCTTTAATCAACTTCCGATTGCGATGATCGCTTTAGATGACAACTTTGATATCAGATGGGCAAGTGTTTTTGCTAAAGAAAAATTATCGCAACGTATGGTGAATAAACCTTTAAGTGAGATTTCTGAATTTTTATATGAGCAAGTTGAAAACCAAGTACTTGAATTTAGATTTGAATATAATGACATGATCTTTGATGCTTTTTATAAACCAGAA
>JAURNN010000012.1 GCA_030830185.1 Bacillota bacterium
ACTTTTAATCGAAGAAGAAAAACAAGAAATTCTAAAGATTTTAAAACATCTATCGCAACTCGCTTCAACGCACTTAGATGTCTTAACCACACAAATGGAAACACTTAAGATGTATGATACATATCATGCAAAAGCACAATATGCGACTCATATAAAAGGAAATCGACCACACATAGAAACTGCGTCCTTTCATTTAATTGAAGCAAGACACCCAGCTTTACAAAAAGACGTGGTTCCAATTACCGTTTATTTAACAAAAGCGCAACATGGTCTCTTTATATCAGGCTCGAATACAGGTGGCAAAACAGTCACATTAAAAACCATTGGTTTACTTCATGTAATGGCTCAAGCAGGATTATTTATACCTGCAAGCGAGCACTCATCGATCATGTTATTTGATTATATTTTAGCTGATATCGGAGATCAGCAGTCGATTGAGCACAATTTATCCACTTTTTCATCACATTTAAAAAAACATCAAAGTATGCTTGCAGTCGCAAATGAACATACATTACTTTTAATAGATGAAATTGGTTCAGGAACGGATCCTCAAGAAGGCGTTGCAATTGCGCAAGCATTGCTTGAGGCATATGAAATTAAACAAGCAAATTTTGTAGTGACAACCCATTATCAAGCGTTAAAACAGTTTGCACTAAGAAAAAACTATTTAAATGCATCCGTATCATTTGATCAAGATTCATTACAACCTACGTATAAGATTGAATACGGAATTTCAGGTCGTTCCCATGCATTTGATATCGCATTTAGATTAGGAATTGATGATACGATTATTGAGCAAGCAAAAGAAAACTATGTTTCTTTACAAACGGATAACGAGAAATTATTAGAAACGCTCGAACGAAAAGAAAACATGCTAAACTTAGAAAAAAAACAATTAGATGAAGCCTATGAATCGTTCAAAATAAGTCAAATAAAATTAAGTGAAGAAATACAATCTTTTGAAAATTCAAAAGATGAAAAACTTAAAAAGATTATTGAAGAAAAAGAAAAAGAAGTTTTAAAAAAAGTTGAAGCCATTGATCAATTATTGAAAGATTTAAAAGATAAAAAACAAATTCCTATCTCACAGTATGCATCTTATAAAAACATACAACAATCTTTTCATGACGATCGTCAAACCAATACACAAGTAGATTTTAAAGTTGGTGATGAGGTTTATATACAAAGTTATGATCAATTTGGAATCATTGAAATGATCAAAAAAGATCGATATTTTGTTAATGTTGGTGGATTCCAACTTGAATTTGATCAAGCGTCTTTATCTGTGCCAATGATAAAAAATACGCCAATAAAAAAAGTATTACCTAAAGAAAAGAAAGAAAAAATATCACATACTTCCAAGCCTACCTCGCAATATGTTTTTCAACTTGATTTAAGAGGGTTTCGTTATGATGAAGTGAAGCCAGCACTTGATCAAGCAATAGATAAGGCGATTTTATCAAATCAACCTTCACTTAGAATCATACATGGCTATGGCACCGGTGCAGTCAAAAAAGCAGTATACGATATCATTAAAAACCATGCTGAAGTTAAATCGCATCGTTTTGGCCAAGAGGGTGAGGGTTTAACCGGTGCAACAGTGATTTATTTTAAATAATGTGTTTTCGTGCATTTACTTGAAAAAAAGCATGAATGATACTATAATGAACATGTTAAAAAACTTAAACGAGGTGTAATGATGATTGAATATGACGGAAAACCATATGAAGAAGTCGTCGCTAAACAAGGATTAGTTGTTGTACAATACTATGCGACTTGGTGTGGACCATGTAAAATGTTAAAACCAGTATTAGAATCCATCGCAACTGATTGGACAGATACGCCATTTTATCGTTTAGACATCGATCAATTTAGAGATCAAGCAGTGAATGCAGGAATACGTAGTGTACCAACAGTTGTTGTTTATAAAGATGGTGAAGAAGTTGATAGACAATCAGGATATCAACCTAGAGAACGTATCGAATCTTGGTTAACTCAAAACAAATAAAAAAGCACGAGTGTGCTTTTTTATTTGATATAATAGATGTATGAATGGTATTTTTTTAATTGATAAACCTGAGGGCATGACATCATTTGATGTCATTCGACTTCTTAAAAAAAATTTTAATATTACAAAAATAGGTCATGCCGGTACGCTTGATCCTTTTGCTACTGGACTGATGATTATTTTAGTTGGACATGCAACAAAGTTATCAAGTCATTTTCTGTTAAATGACAAGGTGTATGATACAACCATTTCTTTTGGACAACACACTTCAACTTATGATTTAACTGGTGAAATCATTAACGAGGATCGCCGATTGATTACAAAAGATATGATTTTAGGAGCATTACCATCATTTGATGACTATCTTCAAGAACCCCCAATGGTTTCTGCAATTAAAGTCAAAGGTCAAAAACTTTATGAGCTTGCAAGAAAAGGTAAAGAAGTCGAACGTGAAAAAAGATCTGTTCAAATATATAAACAAGAAATCATCGATTTTGAGTATCCTTATTTAAACATATTACTCCACGTATCAAAGGGGACATACATACGAAGTTATGCCGTTGATTTAGCGAAACATCTAAGAACCTATGCGCATGTCACTCAATTACGTCGAGTTCAAAGTGGTCGGTTTCATATTAAATCTGCGAAAACACTTGAAAACATTACACTTGAAGACTTAATCACAATCGAAACATTACTAGAAAACTACCCTAAAATTGTTGTGACACCATATATAGAAGCACGCATCAAAAATGGGTTAATTCTTGATCATAGACAATTTGATCAACCAAACTCATTTCGTGTTTTTAATGAACGTCAGCAACTGATCGCCTTTTATGAACCCATCACTTCTAATGAATATAAAATCGTGTTTTACAATGAGGCAATATGATAAAAATCAAAGATAGTTATTTAAATATTAAAAATGAATTACCTATTACACTTACCATTGGAAATTTTGATGGTATTCATTTAGGCCATCAAGCTCTTATTTTAAAAACAACATCATATCAAGATACTCAATCTGCGCTGATGACATTTGATCCACATCCGGTTCATTTCTTAACGAAAAAGCCATATTCACAATTAATGTCTGTTATTGATAAATTAGATTGTTTAGAAGCATATCAACTCAATTATGTATGGATCGTGAGTTTTGATGACGATTTTGCATCACTTTCAGTGAATGATTTCATAACATACTTAAAATCAATTCATGTCAAAAGGCTCATTTTAGGAAAAGATGCGAGATTTGGTCAATATGGTGCTGGTGGCGTAGAAGATTTGAAATCGCACTTTGAAGTTGTCATTATAGAAGAAGAAATTTATGATCACATTCGTATTTCATCTTCTCTTGTTAAAACAAGATTATCACAAGGAGATATGGATGTTGCAAAACATTTATTATCTAGAAACTACCGAATTTATGGTCAAGTTGTGCATGGGAATCATCTAGGGAGAACGCTTGGTTATCCTACCGCTAATATCGAGTATGATGACTATCACATCCCTAGATTAGGTGTGTATGCTGTTGGCATTCTTTTTCAACAAAAGTGGTATTATGGCATGGCAAATATTGGTCATAATCCTACGATTAATTATCAAGAAAAGCCTCGATTAGAAATATATATATTTGATTTTAATCAAGATTTGTATGGAAAACATGTTGCTGTTGAATTTTATGACTACATCCGTTCTGAAAAGAAATTCGCTTCAAAAGATGACTTAATAAACCAATTAAAAGATGATGAGTATCATATAAGAAAAATATTAAATCATCAATAAATATGTTATAATAATGAACAAATGGGAGGTATTTTATGAAATTAATTATTGCGATTGTATCAAGCGATGACTCAAATAAAGTCCAAAAAGCACTTGTCCATGAACAATTTTTTATTACGAAACTTACAACTCAAGGTGGTTTTTTAAAAGCTGGAAATGTTACATTCATGATTGGTGTCAATGATGAGAAAGTCATGAATGTATTAGATATCATCGAAGCGAATTCTAAAAAACGTC
>JAURNN010000013.1 GCA_030830185.1 Bacillota bacterium
CTGGAAATGATTCTATATTCATTGGTGCGCCTTCTTACTATGTTATTAACAAAGATGGTGCAAACATTGAAAATGCTAAAGCTTTCTTAGAAGATTTAGCAGCAACACCTGAAGGTCATGATTATATGGTCAACGAAGCAAACATGGTGCCTGCATTTGATTCAGTCACACTTGTACCTTCTACGCCATTATCAGCAGCAGTCCTTGCTTGGAATCAAGCTGGTAAAGCATATGCTTGGTGGCAAAATGATTTACCTGCAGGATTTGGTATGGATACATTAGGACCGATTTATAGTGCGCTTGCGGATGGACAAATAACACGTGCACAATTTATTTCACAAGTAAAAACAGCAATTGAAAATTTAGCTTAATTTTAAAAAAAATGAATAAAAAAAAGGCACTTTACCATAAAGTGCCTTTTTTATTGACAATCACCTCATACATCACTAAAATACAAATGGGAGGATTATATGAAACAAACAAAACAATTTAAAACTGAATCACAGCGTCTGTTACACTTAATGACACATTCAATTTATACGCATCATGAAATCTTTCTAAGAGAATTAATTTCAAATTCAAGTGATGCGATTGATAAGCGCAATTTTAAGTCTTTAACAGATGAGAATGTGCCACGAGCAGACTATGAAATAAGACTTATTGCTGATGAAAAAGCGCGTACATTAACCATCATCGATAACGGAATTGGTTTAACGGAAGAAGAATTAATTGAAAATTTAGGAACCATCGCTAAATCTGGAACAAAAGCATTTCAAGAGTCACTTGAAGAAAAAAATGATGCCGAACTCATTGGTCAATTTGGCGTCGGTTTTTATAGTGCCTTTATGGTGGCTGAAAAAGTAGAAGTACGCACACGTTCTCCGTTTACTGAATCAGGGTTCTTATGGACATCTGATGGTGTCTCCGACTATACCATCGAAGAGTTAGAAAAAGATCTTATCGGCACTGAAATTACTCTATACATTAGAGAAGATGCTGAAGAGATTGATTTTTCTAAATTTTTAAAGTTTTATGAGTTAAAATCACTTGTTAAAAAATATAGTGATTATATTCGTTATCCAATTAAAATGTTAGAAACAAAAACTGAAGATAAAAAAGAAATTCAAGAAGACGTCATACTCAATCAAATGACACCGATTTGGAAACGTTCAAAAAGTGATGTGACTGAAGAAGAGATGAATGAATTTTTTAAGCATCAATTCAATGAGTATGATGCACCTTTAAAAACAATTCATACCAACGTTGAGGGGATGCTCACGTATACAGCTTTACTATTTATTCCTAAAAAACCAGCGTATAATTTTTATTCCGAAAGCTTTGAAAAGGGATTACAGTTGTATTCAAAAAGTGTCTTTATTGAAGATAAAAACAAATCACTCATTCCAGATTACTTTAAGTTTGTTAAAGGGTTAGTCGATTCAGCGGATTTATCACTCAATTTATCACGTGAAATGTTACAACACGATCGTCAACTTAAGAAAATCGAGTCACATCTAGAGAAAAAAATAAAAAGCGAATTAGAAGCATTACTTGCTGATGATCGTAAAACGTACTTAGAATTTTATGAAGCTTATAAATTAACATTAAAGTATGGCATTTATGACATGTTTGGGATGAATAAAGATAAACTTCAGGACTTAATCTTATTTGAAACATCAAAAAGCGAAGAACAAATTACTTTAAAAGAATACTTAGACCGTAAACCTGAAAGCCAAAAATTCATTTATTATGCCACAGGTAAATCTAAATCTAGAATGTTAAACTTACCGCAAATGGATGCGATGAAGTCACAAGATATCGAAGTATTATTATGCTATGATGATGTGGATGAATTCATGTTCCAAGCGATGCAAAATTATCAAGAGATTCCGTTTAAGTCCATTCAACAAGGCGATTTAGAAGAAGTTCTAGAAGACAAGAAAAAAGAAGTTAAAAAGCAAGAAAAAGACTACAAAGATTTCTTAAAAGCACTCAAAGACAATCTTAAAGAACATGTTAAAGATGTAAAAGTCTCAGCGAGACTCACGGAATCTCCTGTGTGTATCGTCTCTGGTGAAGGTGTGTCACTTGAAATGGAAAAAGTCTTAAATCAAATGCCTAATGGTGAAACTTTTAAAGCAGAACGTATTTTAGAAGTGAATCCGAACCATGCACTCTTTAAAAAACTATATGACACGTTTCAAGAAGATTCTGAATCAATTGGATCTATTGCTTCACTTCTTTATTATCAATCACTCGTTGCTGAAGGGATTCCACTTGAAAACCCCAAAGCGTACACAGATGCACTCACTAATCTACTTTCAAAATCATGATAAAAAGGCTTCTGCCTTTTTATTTTTTAATGTATTTATTACGAATATGATATAATTAGTCATTCCTAAATAAAAAGAGGTATTTAAAAATGTCACTAAAAGATCGCTATTTAAAAATTTATGAATCTTTTTATGAAGTGGTTGAACAAGACTATTTGTTATCACTAAGAAGTCAATTTGAATATCCTCTCACACTAAAAGATATCAATTTGTTGTTTGCCATTCAAAAAGAAAAAAAAGCATCGATGAATTATTCTTCTTTATTAGCGAAAAAAATAGGTACAACCCATTCAACATTCTCAAACCATTTAAAAATATTAGAGCGTGCTCAAATCATTAAACGATATCGTGATCCAAGCAACTATAAACATATGCTTATTGATTTAGATGTTAATGGTGTTGCTTGCTATGATGTTTTAATTCAATTTTATAAAGGTCTGTTTGATTTTTTCAAAAAGCAATTTTCGAATTTGAAACTGTTAGAATTAATTAAAACAATCATTGATATTAGTAATACATTTTCTGAAGCAGAACCTAAATTAAGAAAACCAAGTTTGATGAATATTCCATCATTTGATGAAATTTATGAGGCATTTAATAGAATCTATTTTTATAATTTTAATCAAGAAAATGATTTTTTGTCTCGTTATGAGTTAGATATCGATTTAACAGATTTAAAATTATTAACACTTACATATCTTTTTGAAGAAGAAGGATTAAATCAACCATCAACGTTATCAGAAAAAACATCCATGCAGTTTTCTACAATTTCTTCAATCATTCATCAACTTGATAAGGATGGCTTTGTAAAAAGAACTATTGGTGATGAAGATAAGCGTAAACTTAATATTGTACTAGAACCACATGCTAAAAAGATTGTTGAAGATTATATGAATTTTAGAATTCGTCTTCACGAATCGATAAAATCATCAGTGACTCCCAAACAATTTGGACTGATTGAAAAAGGGTATCAATATATTAAAAGTTACACACATGAATATAAAAATAAAGCACGTCAATGACGTGCTTTAATCATAAATTCTTGATGATGTTCTCGTTTCATAACGATTGAGTGGATGGTTTCTACATGCATCACAACACGAACCTCTAAATGTAACTTCATTTTCTTCACTGCATAAAATTTGTTTGTTACATTCAGGGTTTGCACAGTTAATGTAACGCTCACAAGGTTCACCTGTAAAATGATCTTTCCCTACGATAACAGGGTCAATACGGTTCACTGGAACACTGATTCTTGAATCAAATACATAACATGCACCATCCCATAATTGTCCTTGAACTTCTGGATCTTTACCGTAAGTGACGATACCACCTTTAAGTTGATAAACATCGTTGATACCCTCGCGCTTTAAAAAACCAGACCACTTTTCACAACGAACCCCACCTGTACAATAGGTAAGGACGGTTTTACCTTCAAAAAGTTGTTTATGTTTTCTAAACCATGATGGTATATCTCTAAAATGTTTAATATCGGGTTTAATAGCATTTTTAAAATGACCGAGATCATACTCATAATCATTTCTTGCATCGACGATGACAACATTAGGATCTTGAAGTTTTTCAAAATAATCTTTTGGTTCTAAGTATGTACCCGTTATTTCATGCGGATTAATGTCATCACTTAAACCTAAATTGACAATTTCATTTTTGACCTTCACTGAGATACGATGAAAAGCATGTTGATCTTCCTCATCAATTTTAAATGATATCTCTTCAAA
>JAURNN010000014.1 GCA_030830185.1 Bacillota bacterium
CAATTGATGGTGATAGTGCTGCAGCGATGCGGTATACCGAGGCAAGGTTATCTAAAGCAGCAGAACTTTTACTTCAAGATATCAATTCTAGGACCGTCCCTCTTGTCCCAAATTTTGATGATGAAGAAGTTGAACCAACGGTATTACCTGCAAAATTTCCTAATCTATTAGTGAACGGTGCAACTGGTATTTCAGCTGGATATGCAACAAAAATTCCACCTCATAATATACATGAGGTCATTTCAGCTACGATTGCTTTAATAAAAAATGACCACCTAACTACACAAGATTTAATGAAGTACATCAAAGGTCCAGACTTTCCAACTGGAGGACTTGTTCAAGGGATTGATGGTATTTATCAAGCACTTGATACTGGTGCCGGAAAAGTTGTCATACGCGCAAGCTATCATCTCGAGGAAATCAAAAAAGATCAACAACGTATCGTCATTGATGAAATTCCATATGAAGTCAATAAAGCAGATTTAGTAAAAAGCATCGATGCATTACGAATTAATAAAAAACTTGATGATTTATTTGAAATTCGTGATGAATCTGATCAAGAAGGATTACGTATCGCAATCGATTTAAAAAAAGGAAGACATCCTGATTTATCCATCAATTATTTATTTAAACATACCGATCTTCAGGTTAATTATCATTATAATATGGTTGCTATTCTAAATCATCGTCCTGAACAAGTTGGAATTATACCCATCTTAAAAACCTATATTTATCATCAGAAAGATGTTGTTACAAATAAAACCAATTATGATTTAAAACGCGCATCTATTCGCTTGCATATTGTAGAAGGTTTAATACGTATGGTTTCTGTTATTAACGAGATCATAGCAATTATTCGAGCTTCTAAAAATAAACAAGATGCAAAAGATAACATTATAGAAAAATTTGCTTTCTCATCTGACCAAGCTGAAGCCATTGTAACATTACAACTATATCGACTTTCAAATACCGATATTACGTCATTACAATCGGAATCGAAAGAGCTTCAAGAAAAAATTGATTATTATCATTCAATATTAAATTCAGATGAAAAACTTTCTGATGTCATTATTTCTGAACTTGAATCTACAAGCAAACTCATTGGATTAAAACGTCGTTCAATTATTGAAGAACTTGTTGAAACAATTAAGATTGATGAAAAAGATTTAATCGTAGAAGAAAACGTCATGATTGGATTTACGCGTGATGGTTATTTAAAACGTTCAAATTTGAAAAGTTTTCAATTGTCGACTCAAGCGGGACTTAAATCTGAAGACACCCTTATTTTCCAGGAAGAACTAACAACACTTCATCATTTAATTATTTTTACGAATTTAGGGAATTTTGCCTTTATTCCTATTTATAAGGTTGATGATCAAAAATGGAAAGATCTTGGAATATATATCAATAACATTGTACCCTTTGAAGAAGGTGAGATGGCGATTAAGATATTTGCATTTAAAACATTTACTCCTGATAAAACATTTGTTTTAGTGACCACACAAGGTCAGATTAAGCAAGTCACTTTAGATCAATTTGAAATGATTCGCTATCAAAAAACGACCCGCTGCATGGTTTTAGATGATGGAGATGTGTTAGCAGATGTGAGTCTTGCGATGCAACACTACGTTTCAGTCATCACTAAAAATGGAATGATGTTAAATATGTCACGAGATGATGTGCCTTATTATGGTCTTTCTGCAAGAGGTGTGAAAGCAATGAAATTAGCAGATGATGATTATGTCACTGCCGTTGCGACGTTTAATATTGAAGATGATTTACACATGGTTTCTTCAAGAGGGCATTTGATTACATTAAAAGCATCTGATTTACCATTATCAAAACGCTTCAGAAAAGGATTTACTGCAATTGAGGAAGTGAAGTCACAACCTCATATTGTTCATTACATGAAAGCAACACCTCAAACCATCAAAGAAGATGTCATTTTACAATCATTTAGTGATCAAACATCCGTTAAAGAACCTCTCAAAGGTTTAATTGCTAAAGATAATAAGTTTGGAAAACCGCTTTTCAAAGGTAAAAAAGAAATTCATCTACAAACATATATTAATTATGAAGAAAACGATACATACCAACAAATTATCAAAGATCCGCAAACAAAAGCGCAATTACCAAATCATGATGATATTGTTGAAGATCTCGATCAATCGATTGAGTATAAATCAACATTAGAAAAGAATATCTCACCTAAAGAAGAAACCTCTCAAGAAAAAACTACTCTTAAAGAGGTCGTTTCTGATTCAACTCAAGAAAAAGATATTCCTAAAAAAACGGAAAACATTCAACGTTTATCGTTGTTTGATGATGAAGACATATGAAAAACGCATTAGAATTGTTTGTTGAAACGCCTGTTACGCTTGAATCGATTATGACAGAACATAATCTCTTTGGATATTGTGCAAAAGTTAATGGCCGATTAAAAGAGTTATCAGCGATTGTAAGTGGACAACAAAATATTGTTTTTCTTGATTTACATCATGATGAAGCAATGCGTATTTATGAAACATCACTCCGTTATTTGATTGTATATGCAGCTTATTTGATTGATCCAAGTATTCAAATCACATTTAATTACTCAATTTCACGTTCCATTTATTTAGATGTTGAAGGATTAGATCTACCTTTAGAATCATTTTATGATCAACTTATTGAAACTTTAAAAAGTCTAATTGAGCTTGATCAACCCATTAAACGTGTTCAAATGTCTAAAGAAGAAGCCAAACTTTACTATGATGCACATGGTTTATCCTATAAAACGCAACTCTTTGATGTGCGTAAGGAAACTCAAATTAATGCCTATCAGATTAATGATTATATCAATTATTTATATGGCTACATGGTTCCTTCATCAGGTTATTTAAAAAATTATCATCTTTTTATTTACAGAAATGGCTTAATGTTACAATATCCTAGAGCTGAACATGGTGCAAATATTCCCCCATTTAAAGAAGAACATGTGTATAAAAAAACATTAAAAAGTATTGCTCAATGGGCGAAAATCATTCAAGGTGACACCATTGATAAAGTCAATAAATATGCAGCAACGAAAAATGATGCTGTTTCACTTATTCAAATGAGCGAATCTAAACATTCTGCCATGTTATATGAATTAGCTGAAGACATTGCATCACGATATCAACAGCTTAAACTCATTGGTATTGCTGGTCCTTCATCATCTGGAAAAACAACGTTTGCAAGACGGCTTCAAATCGAACTTCAAGCGCGAGGATTAAGTCCTGTTGCGATTTCAATTGATGATTATTACTTACATCCAGATAATGTACCAAAAAATGAAGACGGTTCACCAGACTTAGAGCATATCGAATCACTTGATCTATTGCAGTTTAACCATGATTTAAAGTTACTCATTGAAGGCAAAGAAGTGACGCTTCCTCATTTTGACTTTAAAACAAAAACACGACAACCTGGTAAAACGTTGCAACTAAAACCAAATGAAGTCATATTAATCGAAGGAATTCATGCATTAAATCAGCGATTAACTGAGACACTTGCACGTGAATTGAAATATTTTATTTATATTGCTCCTCAAACACAACTTCACATCGATAAACATACACCTATTCGTGTTTCAGATATGCGTTTACTAAGAAGAATCGTTAGGGATGCTGTATACCGTGACACCTCAGCAGAAAAAACTATGGATATGTGGGCTTCCGTTAGACAAGGCGAATTTAAATGGATTTATGATCACCAGCAACATGCTGATTATACATTTAACAGTGAACTTGCTTACGAACTTGCAGTACTTAAAAAACATGCGATCCATCGATTAGAAAATATTGATATTCATAGTCCTTATTATATGAAAGCCAATTACTTATTAAAGTTTTTAAAGTATTTTATCGATATTGATGATGCGCTTGTTCCAAATCATTCGCTCATAAGAGAATTTATTGGTGGGAGTGTCTTTGAATGAAGGCTTTAAACAACATAAGTAGAATTCAAATTTCTAATAACGTCTTAAAAATGATATTGGCTCTTTATGAGAAAAAAGGGGCAAGTTTTTATCATGATAGTGTCTTAAAAAAAGATGCTGAAGCTTTTAAACGAAAAAATATTGAAGAAAATTTAGTTGCATTATATAAGATGCTTCAATTTGATGTCACAGACGCAAGATTAAGTTCATTAGTTAAAAAAGAGTTATCGCCTAAAAATAAAACTGAGCAACGCATGCAAAATATTAAACGCATCATTGAACTCATTCATGAACATGAAGATATTGAACTAACCATTTCTGGATTTTCTGATTTAACTAAATTATTATCGAAAAACTTAGATCCAAATCAATATAACATGACAGTCATTGAAGGTGAAGCTCTTCTCAATCAAAAGAAAATTTCAAGAAGAGAAGATCTTGAGTCATTATTAGACTTAACAAATAAGCTAATTAAGAAAAAAGATGTCCCTGTGACTCATTTAATCGCCAATTTTTATGTCGATTTTATGAATTTAAATATATTCAAACATGATAACGATCTCATCGGACTTTTTATTATGTATGCCATGTTAACTGAACACTTTAAAGCGTTACTTTATGTTCCATTTTTCAGTTATTTTCATCAATATTATCAAGCATTTAAGCAAGCAGAAATTGCGGCATCTTACTATTGGAATAATGGATATGCACAAACAGAATTTTTGACACAAATATTACTTGATGTGTTAAATTTATGTTATGAAGAAATCGATAAACGTGTTCATACCTATCAGTTTGAAGTCAAATTAAATAAGACAGATTCTATTGAAAATACCATTTATAAACTTCCCGAATTGTTTTCAAAAGATGATGTTCGTTTAAAACATCCAACCGTCAGTAATGCAACCATCGATCGAACACTCGCACGATTACGTGATGAAGGTAAAATCAGACCATTAGGTAAAGGTCGTTCTACAAAATGGCAACAACTTATCGAAAAACAACCTTTTACAAAAATTAAACAACTATCACTTTTTGGAGATGATTTATGACAACCATGGAAAAAATTAAAGTATTACGCGATGAAACAGGACTTTCATTATCTCACATTAAAAAAGCAGTTGAAGATACAAACAGTCTTGATGAAGCACGCAATGCATTATCGCAATTACGTATTCAAGATCAACATAGTCAAGTTGCGAAAAAAGGCATGGTTCGTGTTGTCTCAAGTGGGAATATCGCGATTTTATATGAGGTCAATGCATTGACTGATTTTGTAACAAAACATGAAACGTTTATTCAATTTGTTGAAGACTTAGGACGACTTTTATTAAACAATCCTAACATTCAAATTAGTGATATTCAACATCTTATGATTGGTGAGCAACGTTTAGAAGATTACCGTTTACAAGTTGAAACAATAATTGCTGAACATGTCGTTATCTCTCGAATTTCTACCATTGAAAAACTAGATCATCAAACATTTGGCATCTATATGCATTATAATCATAGTAGTGCATCCGTTATCATCCTAGAGAGTATCGATCATCAAGTAGATATAGAAGCCAATCTCGTCGCCAAACAAGTGACTGCACTTGGCGTCTTATATCCTAAGTGGAAACAAACCATCATTGATCAAGTATCTCAATCTGATTTATTAGGTCAATCAGTGTCAGTATCCGATTTCTTATCAAAAAAAGAAGCGCAACTCATTCATGCAACCAGATATGAATTAGGTGAAAGCATGCAAGAACATTTGAGTTGTAGTTTAGTTGCAGATACGTTTTGCCAAACTTCGGTAAAGGAGGCAGCTTAATTTATGTTTGACCGTAACATGGGTAGTGCAGATAGGGTAATTAGACTAATATTAGCCATTGTCATTGCTGTTTTTTCATTTGTTTTAGAACTTTATCCACTCATTGTTGTAAGTGTCTTATTACTCTTTACAGTACTCACATCTTTTTGTGGTATTTATAGATTATTTGGACTTACAACATGTAAAACTGATTTAGAAGAAAAAAAATGATCGATGGATCATTTTTTTCTTTAAAATAACATAATTAAAATTAAAGCAAATGTTTTTGATACAATAAGATTGAAAGATAACAAGGTGAACACATGTCTATTCATATTTCTGGAATTGGGTATTATGTACCTGAAAAAATCATTCCAAATTCATGGTTTGAAGATAAAATTGAAACAACTGATGCATGGATTTATGAAAAAGTAGGAATTAAAGAGCGTCGGATGGTAGATGCGAATCAAACAACATCAGATTTAGCAGTAGAAGCTTCTTTAAAGGCGATTAAAGATGCTAATTTAACCATCGAAGATATCGATTTAATCGTCCTTGCAACATCTTCACCAGATATGATACAACCACCAACAGCATCCATCGTTCAAGGTAAACTTAAAGCATATCATGCTGCTGCATATGATGTCGGTGCGGTATGTGCAGGCTTTGTTTTTGCATTAAATACAGCCTTTGCTATGCAAAAAACTTTTAATTACAAGCATGTCTTAGTCATTGGTGCTGAAACATATTCACGAATCTTAGACTATACTGATAGAACAACATGTGTTTATTTTGGTGATGGTGCTGGTGCCGTTGTATTAAGTCAATCTAAAGAAAAAGGTGGCATCGAGGAAGGTTATTTAATGACAGAAGGCGATAAAAATGATGTCATAAGGTTTCAAGGTGGCGCAGCAACCTTTCCTACAACTTTAGAAACGATTGCGAGTAATTTACATCGATTTGAAATGCAAGGTAAAAAAGTCTGGGATTTTGCAATTCGAGTATTACCTGATGCAACCGAACAAGTCTTATTAAAAGCAAATAAAAAAGTAAGTGATTTAGATTTTATTGTCTTTCACCAGGCTAATATCAATATCATTCGTCATGGTTTAAATTCATTAGGTATAAAAGAAGATAAAACACACACAACGATTAAACATTTTGGAAATACGTCAGGTGCATCGATTGTCATTACACTTGCAGACGCCTATGAAAAAAAGTTAATTAAAAAAGGCGATTTGATTGCCCTTGTTGGATTTGGTGGTGGTTTATCGTATGGTGCAACATTACTAACATGGGTCAAATAAAAATGAGTCAAATCATTAAAATTGAAGATGTTATATCTTTAATCAACAATCATCAAAATGTCGTCATTGGTATGGCAGCTGCAGAACCTAAATTATTTTTAAGTCATCTTCATTTAATCAAACATGATATTCATCTTATGAATAGTTTACCACTAGATGATATGTATCAAAAAGCTGATGCGTTACAACACATACAATTTGATTCGCTATTTTATAGCGGACAAATGCGAAAGTTAAGTCTAAAACATCCAAATGTTTCTTATATACCAAGTCATCTCCATGCTTCAGGCATGAATCGGATGCAAGCCTTGCCACCAGACATATTTATCGGAACAGGTGTCAAACATCCTCATAAAGACACGGTATCTCTGAGCTTAAGCAATGTCTATGAAATCGATGCGTTTAAGCGTTCAAAAGTAAAAATAATTGAACTAAATGTAAATATGCCCTTTGTGTATGGTGATCATCTTATTCATATCAACGAAATTGACTATATCCTCGAAACAGACTATCACCCTACTGAAGTCAATTATGATACAGAAGATGAAAGAGATACCATCATAGGAAAACTCATTTCAGAACACATCGAAGACGAATCTACATTGCAATTTGGAATAGGCGCCATCCCAAATGCTGTTGCAAAAGCATTAATACATAAGAAAAATCTTGGTATTCACACAGAAATGTTATCAGATGGATTGGTACAGCTCATTAAACTAGGAGTTGTAACAGGTAGTAAAAAGACATTATACCCAAATAAACATGTCTGTAGTTTTATTTTAGGAACAAAGGCATTGTATGACTATGTTAATCATAATGAAGACATCTTACTTATGAATGCAAATTATGTAAATGATCCATACGTCATTGGACAAAATGAAAAACAAATTTCAATTAATACAACGATTGAAATCGATCTTACAGGACAATGCAATAGTGAAACTTTGAATCAAAAACATTACAGTGGCACGGGTGGACAATCCGATACTGCAATTGGTGCACAACGATCACATCACGGAAAAAGTTTCATCGCACTCCATTCAACAACAACTCAAAAAGACATGAATGGAAAACCAGTGATGATTTCAAAAATCGTTCCAAAATTTGTTAATGGTCAAAGTGTAACGTTATCAAGAAATGATATAGATTATGTTGTAACAGAATATGGCATTCAAAAACTCAAAGGTCATACGATTAAAGAAAGGATTTATAAACTCATTTCAATCGCACATCCAAATTTCAGAGAACAGCTTTTAGAAGAAGCTAAAATAATGTATGATATTTAAATATAAATTGTCTTGAACCTCATTAAAAAAAGATGAGGTTTTTTTATATCTGAAGAAGAAGTAAATGTTTAAAAATATCAAACAAATCGATAAGATAGATCAATATACACTATAGAAGACTTTATACTTCAAAAACGTTTTAATAATATCTTTAAACATCATAAAATAGAATATATGAGTATGTTTAAATAAAAGAGAAGTCACGAGATTATAACTTTATATATATAAATTCTTTAATGTAATAATGATTAATATGTCAAATTTACACTTTTATAAAATCAATTTAGTTCGCATAATATATATTATGTTAACTAATTGATATGATACTTACTGTGCGAACAAATATAATAGTGTTGAAATGTTGATAACTTTTTATATAATAATTTTGGCTTCTCAAAAATCTAGCGTGTGTTTCCTATGATTTTATAGATGATGTTTTTTAACGGTTTAAGTTATAATAAAATTAAATACAAATGAGGTCAAGAAATGCGAAAAAAAATATTACTTATTCTTACTGGTGGTACAATCTCAATGGATCATCATAAAGATTTATCTTCTGATGTTTTGCAATTTCAAAAACAACATCTGATGAATCTTGGTCACAGTATTTTAAATGATGTTGATATTGATTCGCATGTTTTACTCATGAAACCTTCGCCACATATGACACCTCACGATATGTTAGAAATTTCTAATTATATTTCTTCTCAAATTCAAAAAAAAATTTATGATGGATTTGTTGTTACACATGGAACGGATACTTTAGAGGAAACTGCATTTTTCTTAGATTTATTTTTTAATGTTTTAGAAGTTCCTATAATTATTACTGGATCCATGAGAAATTATTCTGACATTGCTTACGATGGTATGAATAACATTGTATCTTCAATACTCGTTGCTGCACACGATGATTCTAAAAATAAAGGTGTCTTAGTTGTTTTAAATGATACTATCCATCATCCATATGAAGTTACTAAATCTCATACCGTATCTTTAGATACATTTCAGTCATTAGAATTCGGTCCAATTGGTGTTGTAGATGATCAAGAAATTGTTTATTACCGAGAATTTAAAAAGCGATTTCTTCTTCCAAAACTTGAAAAATTGAATATGAGTGTTGGCATATATAAAACTTATACTGGAGACGATGGTTCTATCTTAAAGCACTTTTCTTCAATGAATGGACTTATTATTGAAGGATTTGGTCGTGGTAATGTTCCCGAAAATATTGTAACATCGATTCAAGAACTGCTCGATCAAGGTGTTAAGATAATGATTACCTCTCGGGTCCCTAAAGGTCGACCTTTTGCAACCTACCCTTATCAAGGTGGTGCAAAGCAACTCGTTGACATGGGTTGTTATTTATCGCCTCATTTAAACTCTCAGAAAGCTAGAATTTTATTAATTTTTGCATTATCAACTCATACACCAATAAAAAACCTCACCATATAAGGTGAGGTTTTATTTTTATTTAAGTTGATTTAGAAATGATGAACCAATCACTGGCATTTCTACATTGAAATTATCAGCGATTGTTGCACCTAAATCAGCAAAAGTTGATCTTGTGCCTAAGTGTTTTGCTTCTTTAATATGTGGATGATAACACATCAAAGGGACGAATTCTCTCGTATGATCTGTTCCATGATGAGTTGGATCATTGCCATGATCCGCTGTTAATATAAGTAAATCATCGTCGTTTAACTGTTCTAATAATGTTTTTAATTGAACATCAAATGCTTCAATGGCTTGACCATATCCAATTGGATCGCGCCGATGTCCGTAAAGTGCATCAAAATCAAC
>JAURNN010000015.1 GCA_030830185.1 Bacillota bacterium
CATTAAAGACATCAAAGGTGTTGGACCTAAAACATTAGAAGCACTTCAACGCCATGGTGTTACAAGTAGTGACCATATCCTACAAATATTTCCTAAAAGATATGTTAACTATTTTTTAGATGATATCGAGCATATTAAAAAGGGGAAGTTAATGAAACCTCCTCTTTTATCACGTCACCAAGTACTTAAAATAAGTTTTAAATTAGAAGTAGAAGGTCAAATTTTGTCGTGTGTTGCCTATCAACAACCTTATTTAAAACATGTTTTAGAAGTTGGCGCATCGTATCTTGTAAAAGGAAATTTTGATGTTAAAAAAAAGATATTTATTGTATCACAACTCAAACCAGTTCGATTAGAAAATCAAATGGTTGCGGATTATGATTTAAACGATGTTCCCAATTATAGATTTCAAAACATTTTAAAAGCATTACTAGAATTGCCTATTAAAGAAACCATTTCTAAAGAAGTTTTAGACAAACTTAAGATCATCCCAATCCATCAAGCTTATCAAGGAATTCACTTTCCTAAAAACGAAGAGGAAGTTGAAGTTTCATTAAAGCGATTTAAACTTGAAGAATTGTTTCATCTTTTTGAAGGTGTTTCAAAACAAAAGAAAAGACAACACCTTCATTTTAATCAACCATTTTCAATCAAAGATCAATCATTAAGTCTTCCATTTCAACTCACAGAAGATCAAGAAAGTATCATTTTAAATGTTTTAAAAGATGCAAAAGATGATGTTCCACTTAAACATCTTATTCAAGGTGATGTCGGTTCAGGAAAAACAGTCGTTTCTTTGCTAATTGCCTCTTATTATATCGCGCAAGGTTATCAAGTTGCATTTATGGTACCGACAGAAATTCTTGCAAGACAACATCTAGATACGGTTAGATCACTATTTAAAGAAATCAAAGTCACGTTAATTACTTCTACCATTGAACTTAAAAAAGAAGTTGAAAATGACATTGCACAAGGTCAAGTTGATCTTATTATTGGAACACATATCTTAGCGTCTCCCTCCCTTTCATTTCATAAACTCGGACTAGTTATCATTGATGAGCAACAAAAGTTTGGCGTTGACATTAGAAAAAATCTCATTGAAAAAGCATTAGATCAAGATGTGATGTATCTAACTGCAACTCCGATTCCAAGAACATTACTTAGAAGTATATTAGGGGATGCAAAAATATATACACTTCATTCGCAACCCAAAGGAAAACAAACCATTAAAACCATTAGTGTCTCTTATGATGCACTTTTCATGATCATGGACCAACTGCAACTCGCACTAGAACATCATCAACATATCTTTGTAGTTGTTCCTGCCATAGATAGCGATAAAGTGACGTATAATATCATGCATACCTATCATGTTTTTAAAGAGAGATTTCAAGAAGATGTGTATGTTTTACATGGGCAAATGTCAAAATTAGAACAACAACGAGTTATGGATACGTTTAGAAAACAAAACAAAGGCATTTTGATCTCGACACAAATGATTGAAGTAGGTGTTGATATAAAAACAGCAACGTTTATGCTAATTTTAGAAGCTGAATATTTTGGATTATCTCAACTTCATCAATTAAGAGGTCGACTTGGAAGAGGCCAATTAAAAGGTATCTGTTATCTCATCTCAAAAAAACCTCAAGATCAACGATTTGTCGTTTTAGAAAATACATCGAGTGGTTTTGAAATTAGTGAACATGATTTATATACAAGAGGTCCTGGCGATATGTTAGGTCTTATACAAAGTGGACAACCACCTTTTAAGCATATTGACTACATCGAAGACTTACCATTGATACAAGAGGCGTATCATGTTTACTATGAAGTGAAAAACAAAGATAAGAGCGTTTGAAAAGCGTTATATGTTATAATTAAAAATGAAAGAAGGTGATGGAAATGATAAGAATTTCAGTCGATGGGATGGGTGGCGATGCGGCACCAAAACCAATATGTGAAGGTGTCATGCAAGCACTTCAAGCTTATCAAAACATTGAGGTAACGATATTTGGTGATCAAGATAAAATGGCACCATTTTTAAAACCACATGAAAGACTAAAAATCATCCATACGCCATATGCGTTAGGCATGGCTGAAAAAGATGTCATTAAAGTCTATCGAACCAACAAAGAGATGTCGATGTTCATGGCGATGCAATATGTTAAAGATGGACATGCCGATGGATTTGTAACAGCTGGACCAACTCAAGCAGTTGTTGTCGGTGGTCATTTTATCATTCGTCGTATGAAACATATGAAACGTGTTGCAATTGCACCAATCATACCTTCTTATGATCAAAAAGGAAGAGTCTTATTAGATGGTGGTGCGAACACTGATTTTAAACCTGAACATCTAGTAGAGTTTGCGATGTATGCTTCTGTTGTCGTGAAAGAAGTTTTAAAAAGAGACAAACCAACAGTGGCACTCATTAACATTGGTACCGAAGATAAAAAAGGTCGTGAATTTGATGTTGAGGTGTATAACTTATTAAAAACCCATCCAACTTTAAACTTTTATGGCAACATGGAACCTAAAGATGTGGTCACCTCAGAAGCTGATATCTTTTTAACAGATGGTTTTACAGGAAATATCGTCATGAAAACCATGGAAGGTACCGCAAAAGGGATGTCGATGGTGTTAAAACGTGAAATTAAATCGAGTCTATTTTCTATCATAGGTGCGATTTTCATGAGAAAAGCACTTAAAAATCTTAAAAAATCATTGGATGCCTCAGAAATTGGTGGGGCATTATTGATGGGATTTGATCATATTGTGATTAAAGCACACGGGTCTTCAGATGGCTTTGCATTTAAAAATGCAATTCGTCAAGCAAAAGAAATGGCTGAAGCTCAAGTTATACAAAAAGTGAAAGATGCACTTGATGCATATCAAGAAAATAATGAAAGCACTATTTGATACACTGAACATTCAACCTAATAATATCGAATTATATGAACGTGCACTTACACACTCATCGTATGCTAATGAGCATCAAACATTAAAAAACGAACGACTTGAATTTTTAGGAGATGCTGTTTTAGGCTTACTTATGACGCATCATTTATTTCATCAGTTAGATGAAAATGAAGGAGAAATGTCAAAACGAAAAGCAAAAGCAGTCTCAGAAGAAGCACTTGTTTTATATGCCACACACATCAATTTAAAAACATATATGCGTCTTGGTAAAGGTGAAAGGCAAAAAGGAGCAAATGATGCGATGATTGCGGATGCATTTGAAGCATTACTTGCAGCCATTTACTTAGACTTGGGTTTTTTAGAAGTTGAAAAAGTATTTTCACGTATCGTGATTCCACATATTAAAGAAACACATGTTCTTAAAGATTATAAGTCGATGCTTCAAGAACTTATTCAAAGTGGTGATAAACGTAATATTAGTTACCATGTGTTAGAAGAAAGCGGACCTGCACACCAAAAGCATTTTAAAGTTTCTGTCAAATTAGACCGTGTGATTAATTTAGGATATGGTGAAGGTTCAACAAAAAAAGAAGCTGAACAATTTGCAGCAAAAGATGCTTTAGAAAAAGGGAATTATGAAATTAAAGAAACTCTTTGAGTCACAATCCATCGTTTTTGAACAACTCATTTACGTGCATCATAAAGAACTCGATCTCACTTCAGATGAAATGATGGTTATTTTTGGTTTGCTTGATATTTATAAAAAAAGAAATTCTTTTTCACTGAGTACTTTACAAAAACGTATTACAATTGTTCAAAAAGATTTAGGTGCAATCATTGATGCGCTTATAACAAAAACGTATTTACACACTTACTTAGATGATCAAGCCCAATCTAAAGCAAAAGAGTTATTTCATTTAGATGGTTTATTTTCTAAACTTGAACACCTTATTGATACAAAAGAACTTATTAAATCAAAACCAAATGATGAAGGTTTAAAAAAATTGATTGTGTTGTTGGAACAAAAACTTAATCGACTTTTAACTTCTTCAGAACTTCAAACACTTAGACTCTTAATCGAAACGCATCAAGTAACATTAGAATCATTAAGTGACATCATTGAGCAACTTAACGATCGTGTTTCATTAAAAAACATTGAAAAAATGATAATGATTTCTAAAAACATGCCAAAAGTTGTTGTTGATGAAAAAGTAGATCAAGCACTTGACGATTTGTATAAGGCGATGAAATGAATAAAATTGATATCATTTTATCAACATTAGAGTCGATGTTTCCAAATGCTCATGTTGAACTTGATCATCAAAGTCATTTCCAATTACTTGTTGCAGTTGCCCTGAGTGCTCAAACAACAGATAAAGCAGTAAATAAAGTCACACCAGCATTATTTCATCAATTTCCTGATGCGCATGCACTCTCAAAAGCAGATGTTGATGAGGTGAAACCTTTCATTCAATCCATTGGCTTATATCACAATAAAGCTAAAAATATCATTGCACTTGCAAAAGAATTAGTTGAAAAGTTTCATGGAGACGTACCCTCAGATCGTGCCTCTTTAGAAGCGTTACCTGGGGTTGGAAGAAAAACTGCAAACGTTGTATTAAGTAATGCATTTAATATACCTGCGCTTGCTGTAGACACGCATGTAGACCGAGTGTCTAAACGGTTAAGACTCGCTAAAAAAACAGACAGTGTGCTTGTTGTAGAACAAAAATTAATGAAAAAATTTCCAAAAGAGCATTGGACAAAACTTCATCATCAACTCATATTTTTTGGAAGATATCACTGTACTGCTAAAAATCCACAGTGCAACACATGTCCACTTTATGACATGTGTGTGTATCCAAAAAAGACTAAAAATTAAAAAAAACTTAATTTTAGAAAAAAAATGATGGATTTTAAATGGATACCCTTTATAAAATAGAATTAAAAAATAAAGGAGTATTCCCTATGGAATTCAATGTTTTTACAATGAAGCATTTCATCAAACAAAGAAAACATTTGATGGAATCAAAGTATCAGTCTTTTGGAGCTGCAATCAAAAGAAAAAGAATTGAACGCAACATGACACTTGAAGAAAGTGCAGAAGATATTTGCAGCATCTCCTATTTATCAAAAATTGAAAATAGTTTATTAGAACCCTCTCCTAAATATTTTCACTTACTTAAAGAAAGATTCGATCTCAATGAAGAATTAACAGTGATCGATACATTCAATGACCATGTCAATACATGCTTAAATTATTTAATATATAAAGAAGAAAAAGATTTAAAACTCATACAATCTTTTAAAACATATCCTGATCATATGGGTTTATGGCATGAGTTATTCACACATGTCTTTATCTTTGAAATCAAAGGGTTTGAATTACAATCATTATTTACGTTTTTTGATTTATATGATGATGTTGCATTTTTTATTGTATTGTATGCGTATGCAATCAATGCAATCAAACATGGGTATTATCAAGAAGCATATGATATGATTGTACCAACATTACAATCACTTATTCACAATGATTTACAACTCATTCTACTTCATGAATTATTTGTAGAAATTGGGGTTCACACCCATAAAGATTACTTAATTATGCATCATAGTGAAAAAGTATTTGAACTCGCATTAACTTTAGGAATTTATGATAAAATTAAAAAGGTTAAAAACTACGTAGACAGACGCCAACAAATGACATCACTTGATTTTGAATTAAAACCACTTGATGTAGTTTCAAAGCAGTATGTCAGTTATTATTTTCAATCATATCGTTTAGAACAGTTTGAAAAAACAAAAGATATTATTTCAGTCATCCTTGCGTATTTGAAGAAAGATGATGCATTTCAATCATTACAAACATCATTTTTCAATCAAAGTCATATTGTCATTCAATATTTTA
>JAURNN010000016.1 GCA_030830185.1 Bacillota bacterium
AAAACGAGATATCAATTTTTCAAAACAATTATCTGTTAAAGTCAAATTAGAAAACGTCTTAACAGGCGAAGTAAGAGAAAATAAAGTCTTAATGGCTGAAATCCCGGTGATGACACCAACGGGAACTTTTGTTATTAACGGTGCAGAGCGTGTCGTTGTTTCTCAAATCATTCGTTCAGCGGGTGCTTACTATACAAGCTCAATAGATAAAAAATTAAACCAATTACGATACACAGCTCAAATCATTCCAACACGCGGTGCGTGGTTAGAAATGGAAATGGGCTCAAAAGATATTTTATACACGAAATTAGACCGTTCTAAAAAAGTTCCTATGACAACGTTTATGCGTGCCATTGGTTTAGGTAAGAAAAAAGATATTTCAGATGTATTTGGAAAATCAGATTACTTAGATTCAACTTTTGAAAAAGACGATACAAAAAATAGTGATGAAGCAATCATTGAAGTCTATGCAAAACTAAGACAAGGTGAAAAAGTACCTGCAGACGCTGCACGTGAATTTGTACGTATGCGTTTATTTGATCGTAGACGTTATGATCTTGCTGCAGTTGGTCGTTATAAATTCAATAAAAAACTTGATGTTTTATCTAGATTACTTGATGCAACACTTGCTCAAGATGTCATTGATCCTAAAACAGGAAAAGTTTTAGTTAGAGAAAATACAGTTGTTACAAAAGAAGTGTTATCGATATTAAAAGAAAATCGTCATGCATTTAGAAAAGAGATCATTGCAAAAGAATTTTCTCTTCAAAACGAACTTCCTGATGAAATATTAGCTGAACGTCTTCCTGACGGTGGCAATATTTTATATACAAAAGAAAAAATATCCAATCTTAGAACAGGTGAAGTATTAGTAGAAAAAAATACACCTGTAACAGAAGATGTGATTGGTATTTTAAGAAGAAACAGACAATCACTTGATGAAAAAGTCATTAAGTTCTTTTTAGGTCGAGATATTTATGAAAAAGAAACAGATCGTCAAGGTGTTGTTGTTGAGATGCTTGATGTATTTGTAAGAGTTGAAGATACAGATAAGTTAAAAGTAGTTCGTGTCGTCGGTAGTAATCAAGAAGAAACAGTGGAACATATCACCATTTCTGATATGATTGCATCTTTAAGTTATTATTTAAACCTTTATGAAGGTTTAGGTGACATTGATGATATCGACCATTTAGGAAATCGTCGTTTAAGACTCATTGGCGAATTATTAAAAAATCAATTTAGAATTGGGCTTGCAAGAGCAGAAAAAAATATTAAAGATAAAATGTCTACAACCGTCTTTAGTGAAGCCACTCCAGCTCAAATTATCAATATGACACCACTTGCTGGTGCAATTAAAACTTTTTATGGTTCATCACAATTATCACAATTCATGGATCAAATTAACCCACTTGCAGAACTCACTCAAAAACGCCGTGTTTCAGCACTTGGTACTGGTGGTCTTGCTCGTGATCGTGCTGGGGTTGAAGTACGTGACGTTCACAACTCTCACTACGGTAGAATTTGTCCTATTGAAACACCTGAAGGTCCTTCAATCGGTCTTATTTCTTCACTTGCAACCTATGGTCGTGTCGATCAATATGGGTTTATTCAAACACCTTACTTAAACGTTGAACACAAAAAAGATGGCATTTATGTATCAAGTGAATTTAAATATTTAACAGCAGACGAAGAATACAATGAAGTCATTGCATCTGCTGCTTCTAAACTCGATGAACATGGTCGTTTTATTGATGATAAAGTAATTGGACGTTATCGTGGTGAAACATCTATGTTTGAAGTGGATCAAGTGACGTTTATGGACGTTTCTCCTAAACAAATAGTATCTGTTGCAACGTCAACCATTCCGTTTTTGGAACACGACGATGCGTCACGTGCGCTCATGGGCGCAAACATGCAACGTCAAGCAGTGCCATTACTTATTCCTGAAGCACCAGTTGTTGGTACAGGAATTGAATATCGTGCTGCAAAAGACTCAGGTGCTGTTGTTGTTTCTAAAACATCAGGGTATGTCACATATGCTGACTCTAAACACATTAAAATTACATCTGAACCAGAAGATACCGTTAAAGTCGGTCGCACTGTTTTATATACTAAAGGTGAACCATTCACGTTAGAAATTGCAAATAAACTTGTTGAAAAAGGTGTTGATAACACTGTAGATTACAAATTAATTCGTTTCTTTAGATCTAACCAAGACACCATGATTTTACAAAAACCAATTGTCAAAACAGGTGAATTTGTTGATGCTGGAGACATCCTTGCAGATGGACCTTCAACATATAAAGGTGAACTTGCTCTTGGACGTAACGTCACGATTGCCTTTATGACATGGGAAGGTTATAACTATGAAGATGCGATCATCTTATCTGAAGATTTAGTTTCTGAAGATGTTTATACATCCATTCATATTAGTGAATACGAAATTGAAACGCGTGAACTTAAAACAGGTTCAGGTAAAGAAGAATTCACAAGAGAAGTACCAAACGTTGGACTTGATGCACTGCGTAACTTAGATGAACGAGGAATTATTGTTCCTGGATCTGAAGTGAAAGAAGGCGACATTTTAGTTGGTAAAATTACACCAAAAGGGATGTTTGAACCAAGTCCTTCAGAAAAACTTATTCATGCCGTGATTGGTGAAAAATCAAGAGAATACAGAGATTCATCCCTACGTGTCCCACACGGTGGTGGTGGAATTGTTCAAAGTGTTCAAATCTTAACGAAAAAAGATGGTGTCCTACCTTCAGGCGTGACTGAAAACATACGTGTGTATGTCGTTCAAAAACGTAAGATTTCTGAAGGAGATAAAATGGCAGGACGTCATGGTAATAAAGGGGTTATTTCCCGTATCTTACCAAGAGAAGATATGCCATATATGGAAGACGGAACACCGGTTGATATCATGCTTAACCCTCTTGGGGTTCCTTCACGTATGAACATCGGTCAAGTTCTTGAAATTCACTTAGGACTTGCTGCTAAAAAATTAGGCGTCAATATCGCAACCCCAGTCTTTGATGGTGTTGATGATGAAGATTTAAATGCAATTATTGCTGAAGCTGGTCTAGAAGCAGATGGTAAAACACAACTTTATGATGGACGTACAGGACAACCTTTTGAAAACAGAATTTCAGTAGGGGTCATGTATATGATCAAACTTTCACACATGGTTGAAGATAAACTCCATGCAAGAAGTGTTGGACCATATACACTTGTCACTCAACAACCAATGGGTGGTAAAGCTCAAAATGGAGGACAACGTTTCGGAGAAATGGAAGTTTGGGCACTTTATGCATATGGTGCTGCACATACTCTTCAAGAAATGTTAACGGTTAAATCCGATGACATGATTGGACGTAACCGCGTGTATTCAGCGATTACACATGATAAACCAATTCCTGAAGCCTCAATTCCAGAATCATTTAGAGTACTTACAAGAGAACTTCAAGCATTAGGCTTATATGTAGAACTTATCGATGAACAAACCGGAGAAAACGAAGCTGTGAAATCACTTGTTGATCTCGGTGCAGGTCAAAAACCTAAAGGAGGCTTCCGTTAATGGCAAAAGAAAAATTAACTTTAAAAGTTGAATCACTTAAACTGTCAGAAGAAGCGCTTACTCAGCTAAAACTCTCAGGGATTGATCAACTTGAAGACTTTAATACATTCTCAATTAAAGAATTAAAATTATTACTTGCTGAAGCATTTGAAGAAGTGACGTCTGTTCTAAGACGTTACTCTTTACCACGCCCACTTGAAAATATGGGTGTTTCTGGTGAGACGGTTGATCGTTTAAGAGGTCAAGGTCTAGAAGATCTTATTGATGTTTTAGAATATGATCGTCATATTTTATACCATTTATTTGAAGATGACGCGATTTTACGTGAAGAAATGAATGGTGTCTTAAAGTTTTACGGTTACGATCCTCTCCATGAACATCATCATGAAGCAACTGACGTTGACGATGTTGAAATTGAATCACTTAAAGATTTGGTTCAAACACCAGTCGATCCTGTTAAACTCATTGATGTTCAAGCACGTATTAATCAAGGTAGAAAGTCACCTAAAGAATATGGATCTAAAACGTATTCACATTTAAAAATTCGTATTGCTTCTCCAGATGAAATCAGACAATGGTCTTATGGTGAAGTTAAAACGCATGAAACGATTAATTATCGTACATCCAAACCTGAAGAAGGTGGCTTGTTTTGTGAACGTATTTTTGGACCTACACGTGATTATCAATGTGCGTGTGGTAAAAAACAAAGTGGTAACAAAGGACAAGTATGTTCAAAATGTGGCATTGAAATCACAGAATCTAAAGTACGTCGTGAACGTATGGGACATATTGAACTTGAAGCACCAATCGTTCATACATGGTATTTAAAAAACTCACCTTCAAGACTCGCGATTTTACTTGGAATTAAAGCAAAACAACTTGAAGAAGTCGTCTATCATGCATCGTATATTGTGACTGATCCAGGAACCGCACCACTGTCTAAAAAACAAATTTTATCAGAACAAGATTTTTCACGTTTAAGTGAAGAGTACTACAATAAATTTACTGCGTTAACTGGTGCAGAAGCCGTTAAAATCTTACTTAAAGAACTTGATTTAGATAGAGAAGTTCGTATTTTAAGACGTAAATTAAAAACAGCGTCTAAACAAAAACGTGATAAGATCATTAAACGTTTAGAAGTTGTTGAAGCATTCAATAACTCAGATAATAAACCAGAATGGATGGTCATGGATGT
>JAURNN010000017.1 GCA_030830185.1 Bacillota bacterium
AACATTAGAAAATATTGAAAAAGTATATCAACTCATAGAAGACTTAAATGAAAAGGTGAAACAACATGACAAACATTCTACAAGAGATTAAAAAATTTGATACGATTATTATTCACGGACATAAAAGGCCAGATGGAGATTGCTATGGAGGACAATACGGACTCAAAGGCATTTTAAAAGCAGCCTTTCCTCATAAGAACATTTATGTTGTAGGAGAAGAAAGTGATTACGTCAAGTACGTAGGAACGCCAGATGTGATTACTGATGATGTATATAAAGATGCATTATCAATTGTTGTTGATACAGCGACCAAAGATCGCATAAGCGACATGAGATATACACTAGGAAAAAAAGTGATTAAAATTGACCATCATATTGATGTTGATGCTTATGGTGATATGAATTGGGTTGATACGAGTTACCCTGCAGTTTCTGAAATGATTACTGACTTTGCATTTCAGAACAAGTTAGAAATTCCACTAGAATCTTCAATCGCTTTATATACAGGGTTAATTACAGATACTGGTAGATTTCGTTATCGTGGCGTTTCAAAAAGAACGCATACACTTGCTGGAGTATTAATCGAAGCAGGAGTTGATGTTGAATTTATTGATTCAAAACTCAGCAAAGAAACACTAAAAATGTATGGCTTAAAAGGATATGTTTATTCTAATTTTACAACTGTTGAAGGTGGATTTATATACTTAAAGATGCCAAGAGCAGTTATTGAAGAATACGGTGTTACAGATGAAGAAGCTGCTTCTGTTGTCAATTTAATAGGAGGATTAGATAGGTATCCTGTCTGGGCACTTATGATTGAATACGAAAATGAAATTCGTATTAGACTAAGATCTTCTGGACCAACAATTAACACACTTGCTGAAAAGTATGAAGGTGGTGGTCATGCAAAAGCATCAGGAGCAAGATTACCTTCTTGGGAACATGTTGATCAATTTAGTAAAGATGTCATTCAACACATAAAAGACTCAAAGGAGTAAATCATGGAGTATATTTTAGATAGTAATATTACACTAGAACAATTGTTTTATATTATATTGTTACCACTATTCTTAACAGCAGTCATTGCTTATTTTATTGGATTTGAAAGACAAAAGATTGGAAAAGCAGCAGGTATTTCTTCTCATATGCTTGTTGCATTCGCTAGTGCTGCAATTGCAATCATGCAACGTCTACTTTATGAATATGAAATCAGTCAACTTGGGATGCAAGAAGTACAAACACAACGTATTATTGCACAAGTACTCACGGGTATAGGGTTCATCGGTGCAGGTGTCATTTTAAAAGAAAAAGGCTCAATTAGAGGAATTACCACAGCAACAACAATTTGGTCATCTGCAATCATAGGACTTATATTAGGGAGTGGGTTTCTTGTTTTAGGTGTCATCGTTGGAGTGTTGATATTCTTATTTATTTTTTTAAGAGACTTAGCAAGAGGATTTAACCCTTTTAGAAAAGATCATAAAAATGATGAGCTTGAAGACCATCTATAATGTCAACAACGATTGCAGCAATTGCTACCCCATATGGAAAAGGTGCAATTTCAATCATTAGAATAAGCGGTAATGATGCCATTACCCTTTCTTCTAATCTATTTAAAAAAACCAAACTCACCAGTCTTAAACCGAATAAAATGATACATACACAACTCGTTGAAAATAACTTGATTATAGACGATGTAATGGTTACAATTTACAACGCGCCTAAATCGTATACAGGCGAAGATATGGTTGAAATCTTTTGTCACGGTGGTATCCAAGTTACTCAAAATGTGTTAAATGCTGTTTTAAGACAAAACATAGAACTTGCTAAACCAGGTGAATTTACAGAACGTGCCTATTTGAATCAAAAACTTGATTTGATACAAGCAGAATCAGTGATGGATCTTATTAACGCTGAAAATGATTTACAGCTTAAGCTGGCTCAAGCCGGTCTTCAATCTTTTATCTCAAAGAAAATTCAAATATTTAGAGAAAAAATCATGTCTTGGATTACACATATTGAGGTGAATATCGATTATCCAGAATATGAATCTGAAAATGAAATCACTCAAGCTTTTTTAATGCCACAACTCATCGAATTTATTCATGAAATTGATGTGTCTCTAAAAGAATCCAACAAAAACAAGTGGATTGTTAATGGTTTAAAAACTGCCATTATTGGAAAACCAAATGTTGGCAAAAGTAGTTTACTAAACGCACTTATTAAAGAAGAAAAAGCAATTGTTACGAACATTCCAGGAACAACCCGAGATGTGATAGAAGGTTATATTAACATCAATGGTATTAAACTCCACTTACTTGATACAGCAGGTATACGTCACAGTGAAGATACAATTGAACGCATTGGTATCGAAAAATCAAAACAAGTGATTGAAAAAGCTGAGTTGATTATTTTTGTTGTTGATCAATCTCAACCCATTGATGAAGAAGAAAAAGCTCTTTTAGCCTCTATCTCAGACAAGCCGCATCTGATTGTTGGAAATAAAAACGACATTAGTGATAATCAATCAGGCATTGACTTAATTTCGTTATCAGCTAAATCCTCAATAAACATTCACCTTTTAGAGGATGCAATCAAAAAGTTATTTGATTTGGGCGACTTAGATTCTAGGAATTTAGAATTTCTTTCTAACGAAAGACAAATCAAGCTATTAGAAAAATGTCATCAACATTTAAATCAAGCGATGTCATCAACAAAAAACAACTTACCAATCGATATGATTCAACTAGATTTAAGAGACGCTTGGGAAGCTTTATCAGATATTACGGGTCAAAGGTATCACGAATCACTTGTTGATGACATGTTTAGACGCTTTTGTCTCGGTAAATAAACACCATTTCATGATATAATAACGTTAGGAGATATACATGGCATATGTCGCATTATATCGTGCATATCGACCAAAAACATTTCATGATGTGATTGGTCAAGAAGCCGTGATTCAAACGCTTCAAAATGCACTCAAATTTAATCAAACATCACACGCCTACTTATTTAGTGGTCCAAGAGGAACCGGAAAAACATCGATTGCTAAAATATTTGCTAAAGCAATTAATTGTTTTCAAGAAGATCAAGAAGTATATGATCACTGCGGAGTTTATCATACATTAAAAGCTTCTGATATGACAGATATTATTGAACTTGATGCTGCCTCAAATAACGGTGTTGATGAAATCCGTGACATAAGAGATAAAGTTAAATTTATGCCTAGTATCGGTAAATATAAAGTTTATATTATCGACGAGGTTCATATGTTAACGACGGGTGCATTTAACGCATTACTAAAAACATTAGAAGAACCACCACAACATGTGATTTTTATTCTTGCAACTACAGAAATTCATAAAATACCGCAAACAATTTTATCCCGTTGTCAACGCTTTGATTTCACACTCGTTTCCACAGATAAAATTATAAAAAAAATTGATGAAATTGCTTCTAAAGAAGCTATTAAAATCACTAAAGAAGCTACAAAAGCAATCTCTATTTTAGGTGGTGGATCAGTAAGAGACTCCATTTCTTTACTTGATCAAGTTCGTGCTTATGCAGCAGCTGAAATTACTGAAGAAATTGTTTATCAAGTGACCGGTGCAGTATCCAGCAAAGATTTACAAGAACTTCTTAAAGCGATCGTTAATAAAGAAGCCGCAGAAGCTTTAAACATCATCAAAAAACAAATTTATCAAGGAAAAGAAGTTGGTCGAATTCTTGCCGATTTAACAGAAGCTCTTTCTCAAATACTAAAAGAAAAAGCAACCAAGCAAAAAGGGTTTTACGAATCAATTTCATCCTACATTCCATTTGAAAAACTATATCATTATTTAGATGTGATTAATGCATTAAGTTATGATATAAAATATACTACCCAAAAAGAAACCTATTTAGAACTTGCTGTTGTAAAAATGATTGAACACCAAGCAATTACAAATATTGATGTTTCATCTGAAATTCAAACATTGCGTCTAGAAATTCAAAAATTAAAAGAACATAAGCAATCGCAAGTGATGACACAACCTGAAGCTCCAATTAAAGAAGAAAAAAGAAGTGAGCCACAAATAGGAAGAGAACCGCTTGTTACAATAGTTGAGGTCGAAAGAATTTTGCATCAAAGCGACAAACAAAAGAAAGAAAGTCTTTTAGCAGCATGGCATAAATTAGAACTATTTGATGAACCCGGAAAAGAGTTATCAGCCCACCTATTATTTAAAGGTGAACTAGAAGCCGTATCAGAAAAAGAAATGATTCTTGTTTATGATGATGTTGCAACAGCGACTCAAATGTATGATCAAGATATTAAAAATGACGTTTTAGAAATATTAAATTCAAAATCTAAAGTCATTGAAAACTACGCTGTCATTTTAAAATCTGACTGGCTTGCAATTAAGGCGGAATATGTCACATTGTGGAAACAAGGGCATACAGAACCTAAATTAACCAATCGTGATTTACAATTGTATAAGAAAAGTAATCATATTAAAACCGATGAAGCTTATGATATCGCAAAAGAATACTTCGGTGAAAAGGCAACAAAGAAAGGAAACTGATATGAATCCAAATATGCTAAACAAGCTCAAAAAAATGCAAAAACAAATGCTTGAAGCACAAGAACAACTTGAGTCCAAAGAGTTTTACGGAAAAGCAAGTGGAGTAACAGTGATTGTTCAAGGAACAAAACAACTCATCGATGTTCAAATCGATCCAGAACTATTAGCAGAAGTTGAACTACTTCAAGATGCCATCGTGATGGCAACCAATGATGCACTTAAGCAAATAGAAAAAGAAACAGAAGAAACCATGGGCCGATTTGCTGGTGGCATGGGTGGATTTGGATTCTAATGTATCCAAAAAGTCTAGATAAACTCATAGAAGATTTTCAAAAGTTACCAGGAATCGGTGAAAAAACAGCTGAAAGACTTGCACTTCACCTTATTACCACGCAATCTAAAGAAGACATTTTAGTATTTTCAAAAAATTTAGAAGCAGTCACGACATCCATTCATGAATGTCCAACATGTCATATGATTACTGATCAACCCTTGTGTGATATTTGTAGTGATTCTGACAGAGAAAACATTGTGATGGTTGTAGCAGAAGCAAAAGATGTGATTTCACTCGAAAAAATGCAAACGTATAAAGGCTATTATCATGTTTTAGGAAATTTAATTGATTTTTCAAGAGGAATTTCAAATGAAGATCTTAACATTGATACGCTTCAAATACGGTTATCTCATTTTAATGAAATGATCATTGCAACCAACAGTACGGTAGAAGGTGAACTTACAGCCCGGTACTTACATTCTTTATTTAAAGATAGTATCACTGTTACAAGACTCGCATACGGATTACCAATGGGAACAGATTTTAAATATGCAGATAGTCAAACACTGGCTAAGGCAGTTGAGAATAGAAAAGGATTTTAAGAAAAGGGGGTTTATATGGAATCAAGTGGCATCTTAAATTTTATTAATAATATTTTTGGAGATATTAACGGATTTCTTCAAAACCTCATTCAATTTGATGACCTCATCCTTGGTTTTTATGATCAAGTCATTGCACCGCTTCCTGAACTTGTTAAAATTCCAGGAAGCGTCTTACTTGCGGTGATTCTTGTTTTAGGAACCATTCAATTTGTTAAGAAAATGCTTAAATTATTTATTGTTGTTGCGGTGATTCTTGTCATCGTCTTAGCAATGTCATCATAAATGCTTGCAAATGTATGTGGTTTACGTTACAATAGTTACGTTTTTAGGAGGCGTCAATGAACAAACCAAATGATTCATTATCAATGTTAGAACTTGCAGAACTCTATATTAGAGAAAAAAATGAAAATACCCCACTTCAAGATATCATCAATTATATTTTTGAAGTAAAAGGTTTTCAATTAAACGATTTTCAAAAACTTAATGCATTTTATCTTGATTTAACGCATAGTGCGAAATTTGTATTTTGTGGTAACAATCTTTGGAACCTCAAAGAAAACAATTTAGAGCTGTGGGATAAAGAAGGGTTTGCTTACGTTGGAGATGTTGATGCAAGTGAAGAAGATGTCGAAGAAGACATTGAATTTACTGATTTTAATATTGATGATATTTCGCTACCATCTGAAGATGAAGAACTTCTTGTTGAAGAAGATAATGATGACGATGAAGAAGATATCGATATCATTGAAGATGAAGAAGAGATTGAAGCAATCTTAGAAGAAAAAGAATATATTGATGTAGAAATTTCAATGAAATCAACCGATGAAGATGATGGCGATGATGTTGAACTTGATTTTGATGAAGACTTTGATGATGAAGACTACAATGAAATCATGGATGATTACGAAGATATGTATGACGAAGATTAAAAGTCTCCAAGAGACTTTTTTCTTGTTAGAACTTACAAAATAAAACCAAAAAATCATGTATAATAACATTGAAATGATAAAGGAGAAAACAATATGGCATTAGTTTCAGCACGTGATATGCTTTTAAAAGCAAATAAAGATGGTTATGGGATTGCCCAAATCAATATCAATAATTTAGAATGGATTAAAGCAACGCTTGAAGAAGTTCAAGCGCTTCAATCCCCTGTTATTTTAGGGGTATCAGAAGGTGCAGCTAAATATATGGGCGGATATAGAAACGTTATGGGAATGGTTAAAGAAGTACACGACTTTTTAGGTGTCACAGTTCCAGTAGCGGTTCACTTAGATCATGGTTCATTTGATGGCGCGCAAAAAGCACTTGCTGCAGGATTTACATCAATTATGTTTGACGGGTCACATTATCCATTTGCAGAAAACTTAGAAAAAACAAAAGAAGTTGTAGCAATGTGTCATGCTAAAGGCGTCTCAGTAGAAGCAGAAGTTGGTTCTATTGGTGGTGAAGAAGATGGTGTCATTGGCGGTGGAGAAATTGCTGATCCTGAAGAATGCCGTCAACTTGCTGCAACAGGTGTAGACATGTTTGCTGCAGGCATTGGTAATATACATGGTATGTATCCTTCAACATGGAAAGGTCTCAACTTTGAAGTTTTAGAGGAAGTTCAAAATGTAACTGGTGGTGTACCACTTGTCTTACACGGTGGATCAGGTATTCCTGATGAGATGGTCAAAAAAGCAATTTCTTTAGGTGTTTCAAAAATTAATGTCAACACTGAATGCCAAATTGCTTTTGCGAAAGCAACCCGTGAATACATTGAAAAAGGTCTTGATCAACAAGGAAAAGGATTTGACCCAAGAAAGTTATTAAAACCAGGATATGACGCAATTAAAGAAGTCATTCGTACGAAATTAACATTGTTTGGATCTGTGAATCAAGCTTAACGAGGTCACTATGAACGAAGAGCACGTATATCACGAGTATGCGAGTTGGAAATTAGATAAACACGAATTTTTACAAACATTGATTGCGCAGGAATCGTCTTTAATGTTGCGTTTTCAACATGTGTTTAACGTGGTGGATCATCTCTATACAAAAATGGTGGATTCGTTATCTTATACAGAAGATGAACTCAACATTTTTCAAACGGGATTTTATTATTTAGCAGATCAAATCGATGAAATTGAAACCATTTTAAAGAAATTCTTTAAAGAGGATTTAAATGCATTAGAAAAACAAGTTAAAGAAGTCAATTTATTACTTTTAACCATTGAATTTCAACAAGAAATACTAGGATTAGATGAATTCCAACAAGAAGATTTAGATAAATTAATGGATTTTGAAAAACAACTTGTTGATAAAATATCTAATCAAGAACCAATACCGATTCACATGTTTAAAGATTTAGATGAATTAACATATAACATGTTTAAAAGGTTAAACGTTGATTTTTATCCAATCGATGATATTTATTTAGAAATTGCTGATGAACTCGGCATTATAGAAGGATAATAAAAAGCCACTCTATCTAGAGTGGCTATTTTTTATTCTTTTGTTTTTAAGTGTGGAAATAAAATGACATCTCGTATATTAGGCGTATTCGTAAGTAACATAATGAGTCTATCAATACCAATACCTAATCCGCCAGCAGGTGGCATCCCGTACTCAAGTGCTTCTAAGAAATCGAGATCCACATCATTTGCCTCATCATTACCAAGTGCTTTTTGAGTTTGTTGAGTATCAAATCTTTCTTTTTGATCGATTGGATCATTTAGTTCAGAAAACGCATTTGCAAACTCACTTTTAACGATAAATAACTCAAAACGTTCTGTAAATCTTGGATCCAAATCATTTTTCTTCGCAAGTGGACTGATTTCAATTGGGTGTCCATAGACAAAGGTTGGTTGTATCAAAGTTTCTTCGACAAAATGTTCAAAGAAGGCCTCAACAATGTGCCCATATTCAAAATGTTTCTCAATATGAATATGATTGTCTTTAGCAAGTTTTTTTGCTTCCTCGAGTGTTTTAACTTCAAAGAAATTAATGTTTGTTTTTTCTTTAATTGCATCAACCATATGAACACGTTTAAATGGCTTTTCAAAACGAATCTCTTGATCTTGGAAAGTGACCTTAGGTTCTCCTAAAACATCTAATGCGACTTGATTAAAGACGTCTTCAACTAAATCCATCATTCCTTCCATATCTGAATAGGCAAGATAAGCCTCGATGGTTGTAAATTCAGGATTATGTTTTGCATCCATCCCTTCATTTCTAAAAAGACGACCAATTTCATAAACAGCTTCTAACCCACCTACAAGTAATTTTTTAAGTGGTAATTCTGTCGCGATACGCAAGTTAAAATCCATATCTAATGCGTTATGATACGTTCTAAAAGGACGTGCAGAAGCCCCACCTAACGTTTTTTGTAAGACAGGAGTTTCTACTTCGATGAACCCTTTTTCATCAAAAAAACGTTGGATTGAACGAATGATCATTGGACGAAGAACAGCGACTCTTAATGCTTCATCACTTGTTAGTAAATCTAAATATCTTTTACGACGCGCAATTTCTTTATCTTGTAGACCGTGAAATTTATCAGGCAAAGGTCTAAGTGCTTTTGTTAAATGTGTATAAGTTGTTGCATGAATGGTTAATTCATCTGTATTTGTTCTAAATAAATAGCCTTTGACTCCAACAATATCACCTAAGTCGCTATGCATGACAGTATCATATTGATCGTCACCTAAATCATTAAGTCTGACATAGATTTGTATCGTGCCACTTCGATCTTTAATATGCATGAAACCAGCCTTACCTTGGCCACGTTTGAGCATAATTCTACCAGCAATGGATACTTCAACTTTATGTAACTCTAATTCTTCTTTAGGAAGGGTGTCATAAGCATCTTTAATTTGTTTTGCATGGTGCGTTCTTTCGTATTTAGAACCAAAAGGATCCACACCTTTATCTTTTAAATACTGTAGTTTTTCTTTACGAATACGGGTTTGTTCTAAGTCTTCCATGAGACACTCCTTTTGTTCATAACAAATGGCCATAAATATGGCCAAATGAAGTTAAGCTTGTATCACATCATACATTAAATGATCTTTGATAACAGTAAGTGATGACACTTTAACAATGATTGTTTTTGCAGCATAATGAATGGCAATTTCATCACCAATTTTAAGTTGATAACTTGGTTTGACTGGTTTTCCATTGACATCAATTTTAGATTTTTCAGCAACATCTTTAGCAACCGTACGCCTCTTCATTAAACGAGAAACTTTTAAATATTTATCAAGCCGCATCGGGTGACTCTGTTTCAACCTTTTTTTCTTCTATGAGTTGATTTTCCCACCAAGCAAGTTTACCAGATTTAACAATTTCATCAATATCTGCTTTTGTAAGAGTTTCAATATCAAGCAAGTATTGCGCGATTGTATCTAATAAGGTGATATTTTCAGTAATGATTTTACGTGCTGTTTCATAACATTCAGTAATAATATCACGAACTTCTTTATCGATTTCATGAGCAACTTGATCTGAGAAATTTTTCTCTTTGTAGTAATCACGACCTAAAAAGACACTTCCACCTTGGTTTTCATATTGAATTGGACCAAGTGCACTCATTCCGTATTCAGTG
>JAURNN010000018.1 GCA_030830185.1 Bacillota bacterium
AAACAAAATATTGCATCACTTGCTAAAAAGCATCACATACCTTATCAATACTACATTTCAAAGGGTGGTACCGATGCTGCAAAAGCATTAGATATGCATGAAGGGATTGTTGCAACAACAATTGGTTTACCATCTAGATATATTCACAGTCCAGCTGCTGTTTTTGACACACGAGACTTAGAGGCATGTCATCAAATGACATTGACCTTACTTAACAACCTAAATCAAGACACAATCAAAAAGCTTAAAAAGGGAGAATTTCATGTTTTATAGTTTATCAAACGGAATATTGATGCCAAAAATAGGGTTAGGAACATTTCTAATATCTAATGAGGATGCAAAAAGTGTTGTTTTTGAAGCCATAAAAATTGGTTATCATCACATTGATACCGCTCAAAGATATGACAATGAAAAAGGCATTGGTGAAGCCATAAAAAATTCATCAAAACCACGTTCTAGTTTATTTATTACATCAAAACAAAAATATCATATGCCTTTTGAAGAAGCAAAAAAAGCGTTTTTTCAATCACTTGAACATTTACAAACAGAATATATTGATTTATTTTTAATTCACTGGCCAAGTCATGATAAATTCGTTAATCAAGAAACATGGCGATTTTTCGAGTGGCTTTATGAACATAAGTATGCAAAAGCAATCGGCGTCTCTAATTTTACAAAATCACATTTAGAGGATTTATTTGAAACGGCTAAGATTAAACCTCATGTCAATCAAATAGAGTGTCATCCTGGACTTACACAAACCCCACTTCGAAAGTTTATGGCAGAGCATGATATCAAAACAATCTCGTATGGTCCTTTTATGCGAGGTGCCATATTTGAACCCCCTTATAAAGATGTATTAGAGCAGATTGGAAAAAAACATACTTCAACGATTTCACAAATTGTCATTGCATGGGGTATCCAACAAGGCATGTTTATGATCCCAAAATCAAGTGATTTGAAACGTTTGGAAGAAAATCATCGTGCTGCAAGTATCACCATTTCAGAAGAGGAGATTCAAGAGATAAACCAATTAAATCGGGGTAAACGTGTTTATACGGATCCCGATAATAATCCTTGGGGAATTTTTCAAGCAACAAATACGTAAATCAACCATTTCTTTAATATAATATTCATGGGACTCATATTGAGCCTAAAGGAGAAAAATATGTTTAAAAATACAAAAGAACTTGTGTTCTTATCAATGTTTAGTGCCATTATTTTAATGCTGTCACTGATCCCTAACTTAGGATTTATTTTACTATTTCCAGGGATTTCTATTACGATTATTCATATCCCAGTGTTAGTTGGTGTGATGATTGTTTCTAGAAAACAAGCGATACTACTTGGATTCATGTTTGGGTTAGGGTCATTATTTGCTGCATTAATGCGAGCGTCAACACCGATTGAACTTGCGTTTATTAATCCACTCATCTCTGTATTACCACGTGTTTTATTTGCTTGGTTTGCCTATGAAATTTTTCATTTTTTACAATGGTTATCAAAAAAAGTATCACCAGTCTTATCAATATGGTTTGTTCGTATCATCTTTGCATTTGGACTTTATTTACTTGGTCAATATCTTAATGATATCCTTGAAATCAATCTCGTATTCATTTGGGTTGGAGTAGTTGCGCTTTATATTGCAATGATTATATTAACCATACGATATGCTAGAAAAGGAAAAGATCAGGCTTATATTGCATCTGCAGCACTTGTTTCTACACTCGTGCATACGATTTTAGTATTGAGTGCATTAGTCATTATACGTCCTGAATTTTTTAATACCACACTGGGTGGTGCTGTTGATATCATTTATGGCATCATGGCAACAAACGGCGTATTAGAGGCAGTTGCAGCGACAGTCATCGTCACACCGATCGTACTCACTTTAAAGGAAGTTATTAAATGATTGTTTTAATTGATGTTGGAAATACAAATATTCATGTATCTAAAGTTGTTGATGGTTTTTTATTACCTCAACTTAGAATACACACAGATGTCACGTTAACATCAAGTCTTATTTACCAACAAATCAAAGATTATTTAGGACCAAATGACGTTACCGGTATTGCGATTGCTAGCGTCGTACCTAGATTAGTTCAACCACTTAAAGAATTATCTAAAACATTTTTTAATCTGACACCACTTGTTTTAAAACCAGGTATCAAAACAGGCTTAATCATCAAAACTGACTATCCTCAAGAAGTTGGCGCAGATTTGATTTGTGCAGCAGTTGGGATTCAAAGTGATGACGATCATTTAATCATTGATTTAGGAACAGCAATTAAATATATTTATGTATCTAAAAATCAGATGAAAGGTGTGATTATCACACCAGGTGTTGATATTTCAATGCGTGCACTTGTTGGTTCAACTGCCTTATTACCAGACATTAATATTGAAATTCCAAAAAAAGTACTTGGTACAAATACCATTGAATGTATGCAATCAGGCGTTACTTACGGTGTAGCTGCTCAAATCGATGGCCTTATTCGTGACATTGAACATGAAGTTGGAAAGAAATTAAATATTGTTTTAACAGGTGGTATTTCATCACTTATCTCTAAAATAGTAAAAACACCACACATCATTGAAAAAGAACTCGTCTTAAAAGGACTCTATCACATATATCAAAAAAACGAGGTACACCATGCAAGCAACAAAGATCTATAACTTATGGAAAAATTATCCATTACTCGATTCTGAATTAAAAGAAGAACTTTTAACATTATCAGAGGATGAGATTTTAGAAAGATTCACATATCCACTTGAATTCGGAACAGGCGGCTTAAGGGGTAAAATGGGTGTTGGCATATCCAGACTCAATATTTATACAATTTCTCAAGCTGCAAAAGGTTTTTCTTTATACTTAAAGAAAACCTTCAAACAAGGTAGGGTTGTCATTAGTTATGATAATAGAATGCATTCAAAACGTTTCGCATTTGAGAGTGCGAAAGTACTCATTCATGACGGATTTGACGTTTATGTTTTTGAATCCTTACGTCCGACACCAATGTTAAGTTATGCAGTTAGACATTTTCGAGCAGTTGGTGGCATCATGATTACAGCATCCCATAATCCAAAAGAGGATAATGGTTTTAAGGCATATAACCATACTGGTGCGCAACTCAATTTAGAAGAAGCCCAATTAGTCATTCAAGAAATCAAAGGGATTAATGATATTTTTTCAATAGAAAAAGCTGATGTATCCAATATACAATTTATTGATGCATCCTTTGATGATATTTATTTAGATGATATTGCATCCATTCGAATCCATCAAGAAGTTTCACCAATTAAAGTGAGTTATTCACCACTTCACGGAACAGGATCAACAGTGATCCCGCAAATATTAAAGCGTCATGGATTTCAAGTCTTTTCTGAACCCAATGAAAGTCAAGTCGATCCTTTGTTTACCTATACCGCCTCATCTAATCCCGAACAAAAAAAGGCTTATGTCAACGGATTAAATCTGGCAGAATCGACAAACAGTGATGTGTTATTTATCACTGATCCAGATGCAGATAGACTTGGTGTTGCTGTATTACATGATGGACAATATGAATTATTAACAGGTAATCAAACAGCGGCCTTAGAACTTTATTATATTTTAGAGGAAAAATCAAAATTAAATATCTTGCCTCATAACGGTAAAGTATATACAACTATTGTGACCTCTGATTTAATTAAAAAGATTGCTTCGTACTATCAAATTGAAGTTATTGAAACATTAACGGGTTTTAAATTTATTGGTGAACAAGCGGAACTCGCAACAACACCTTATATTTTCGGATGTGAGGAATCTTACGGCTCTTTAATCTCAGATAAAGTAAGAGATAAAGACGCAGTTCAAGCATGTTTGTTTCTATGTGAAATGGTTGGATTTTATAAACAAAACAATCAAACACTCATTGACATATTAAATCAAGTCTATCAAACGTTTGGCTATTTTATAGAGCATACAGACAATTTTTTCTTTGAAGGTATTCAAGGAAAAGAAGACATGAAACAGATTTTAAATCAATTAAGAGAAACATCAATTAACGTTCCATCATTATCCTTTATTGAAACAAGAGACTATCTCGTTCAACAAGGTTTTAAAGATGGACAACCTTTTAAACTTGACTTACCGAAGTCAAATGTATTAGAATATCGCTATGATGAGGGCTTTATTATTTTAAGACCTAGTGGCACTGAACCAAAACTGAAAGTCTATTATGGATTTCACAGCACAACATTAGCACAAGCGCAAGCGCACATCAAAGAAAGTCAAGCCATCATTCAAACTGTATTGAAAGGATAAACAATGCTTACACGCATACAAAAAATATTTGATGCCATGGAACAACACAGTGTTGCTTATGTTTTTAGTGGTGAAGCTCCAACAAAAACAGCAGACCAGCACTATCCATTTCAAGTCAATAAAAACTTTTTTTACCTAACACAACTTAACCTACATCAATCTGTGCTTGTTTTAATTAAGCACAAAAAAGAAGATGTGATTTTGTTTGTTCCTGTTCGCACCAAAGAAAAAGAAAAATGGGAAGGCATACTTCCTAATTTTGAAGCGATTCAAGCAATCACAGCCATTTCAGATGTAAGAAATAAAGAGATGTTTGATGCGTTTCAACAATCGTTATTTACAACATTAAGGGATGCCACTTACGGCGAACTCAAGCATGTGTATCTTGATGTATCACGTCCTGAAAGATCGTGTTTAGAAGAAGTCATCTTTAGTCAACAGTTAAAAACAAACTATCCTGAACTTCAAATACACGCGATATCACATGTCTTTAAAACAATTCGAACCATTAAAACTGATACAGAAGTTAATTTGATTAAAGATGCTATTAAGATCACGCATCAAGGTTTAAATGCTCTTGTTGAAACGTTAAAAAAACATAAAGAAGAACATCTTTTACATGCTGCCTTTTTAAATGAACTTCACAAAAATCATGCTAAAGAAGCATTTGATACGATCATTGCAAGCGGAAAACACGCAACCATTCTTCACTACATTGAAAATAACGATCACATCGAAAAAGATGCATTGGTCCTTTGTGATTTAGGTGCACAAGTAAAGCAATATAATGCCGATATTACAAGAACATATCCTTCTTCAGGTGTTTTTACAGAAAGACAAAAACAACTTTATCAGCTTGTATTAGAAGTCAATCAAGAAATGATTGCATGGATACAACCAGGGAAATCTATTAAAGATTTTAAAGAAACCGGAAAACAATTACTTGCTGAAAAAGCTCTAAAGATTGATTTAATTAAAGATCTTAACGATATTAATCAATATTATTATCATGGATTGGGTCATCATCTAGGATTAGATGTTCATGATCCTTGTGATTATGATATGGTATTAGAAGAGGGTATGGTACTAACAGTTGAACCAGGTATATATGTTGAAGAAGAACACATTGGCATTCGTATCGAAGATGATGTTCTTGTTACTAAAACAGGGTCCATCAATTTATCGCAAGCCATTCCAAAAACGATTGAAGACATTGAATCTTTATTTAAGTAAAAAGTTAAAAACTTCCTATTATGATATAGGAGGTTTTTTTTATGAAATGGTTTATAAGTACATTATTAACTTTATCATTAACATTAGCGATGATGCCACAAACCTTAGGGAGTTATCAAAACTATGAAGATGTGACCATCATCGATGGTACGTTACTTGCTGACTTTGAAGAGGTGGATTATCAAGAGGCACTCAACAAAGTATCCAAACGCAAGTTTTTTGGTTGGCGTGTTCATTATGTACATGAGCGAATAAAGATTAGCTACATTAAAGAAACATTATTTTCCTATTATAATGATGGTAAAACAGCAATTCAATACAATTATAGTGCAGTTTATGAACAATCTTCAGCATTTTCTATTTCAGCAACTGGTTCCATTGATTACTCAAACAAAGACGATGCAAAATTATTTAAAAATAAATTAGATGCAGCATTAAAGATATCATCTGATTATAAATCATCACAATCTAAAAAAGAAACCATACAATTAAAAATCGATGTTGATCCAGGCACACAAGTAGACTTGTTTATTTATGGAGAAGGCTATGTAACAAACGGGACGGCTGCAAGATATTTATTCTTTTTTAGAACGCATATTGGTGGTTTTGAATGGTTTGAAGTCTCAACTGAGTATCAACGGTTAGAAAAAATTAAAATATGAAAATATTATTTTATGTGATGAGTTTACTTATCATCTTAATGACTGCTATCGCAATTCAAGTAATTGAAAACGATTCTTTTTTAGTCATTCGCTCCATTCAAACACACTATCAAGTCATTGATGGATCTAAGCTATCGATTTCTTTATATGCAAGTCAACTTTCTGAATCACTTTTAGCATCAGAAATTGATCGAACTCGACTCATTGGTGAGGATATCACTTTTGATGTGTCTTTAGATGACATGAAACAAGACTATCAAGAAACATATTTAAATCGTACGTATTTTCATTATGAATTGTTTCTTATCCTACCTTATTTTTTTGAAGACATATTCATTGAAAATGTCTATTTAGAGATAACAACACTAGAGCACATACATGTGGTTCGCATTGGTAATATCAACATCATGCCTTATGAATCAACGTATGTACATGGTTGGCAGTCCATTTATGGAATTAGAAACGAAGACTTAATGACACTTGATACTATCATCATTGAAACCGAAGAAGACCTTGATGTTTTTTTATTAGAGGGAATGTCATATCATGTCACTAAACATCCTACACATATTGAAATACATCTTTCAACAACACAATTAATTATTACAGATCCAATCCTCATCATACAAACCAGTAACGGAAAAGAGATGATTGCAGGCATGGATTTCATTTCATCAAAACGTATGTTAGTTCAAACAGAAGGATTTCATTATGTGTATGCCGTATATTGAGTTATCTAATATTAAGCATTATGATATGCATACCTCACATAGTCTAAGCATCGAAAAGGGTGAAACCTATCAATTCATCGGGGAAAATGGAAGTGGAAAAACCACGCTATTAAAAATCATTGCAGGATTCATTCGACCTAAAGAAGGCAAATGTTTAAATGCTGCAAAAAAAATATCGATTATGCCTGATATTCACTATTTACCACCAAATATGACTGTATATATGTATTTACATCATTTGCATGAACTATTTAAGGAAGATGTTGATAAACACTTATTTTATTTATTAGATTTGCCATTATCAAAAAAAATATTGGAATTATCTCTTGGACAAAAACAAAAACTAGCCATTTTACAATCGTTTATGGGGGACCCTGATTTAGTTTTACTTGATGAACCTCTTAAAACATTAGATGTACAGAGTCGTAAAGTCATTATTAGTTATTTTAGAACCTCTAAAGCATCCATCATTTATACCTCACACAATCTAACCAAAGATTCATTCATTAAGACTTATGCGCTATGATTTCTTGGTATAACGATGTCTCTAAAAAACGAATGACACGAAGTTTTATTGTTTTTTGGATTGTTTTATTAATCGTAACACCTCATTATTTTCATTTTTTATTTGTAACTATTTACTTACCGATTATTTATCCTTTAATGATGATTATTTTTTTATCTTTACAATTAAATCACCCACATGTATTGTATCTCTTTGAACTAAGGAAAAAAAATACACATATCATATTTAAAGAAATGCTATGGATCATCTATCATATGATGATGAATGTCTTATTGATGATGATTGGACATCTTATCATTATGGTGAGTTATCAACTTTCTTTTTCGATATCTTCATTCATGATGATCAATGCCTCTACATTATTCATTCACGGAATTGTCCATCCATTATTGACTCCCTTTTTTTATAAATTATTAAGTTTTGTTATCATCTTTTTAAGTCATCATTTTCTTTTAGATACATCCTTCTATGAGTCGATTCATTTTCTTTACATCGAACCGTCAAAAGAGATACAAATTATCATCATTGTGATCGCTTTTATTTTGTTACAAATCATTCATTTTTTATCTGTTGAAAAAAAAGTATTCTAAGTTGACAATTGTATGTGTTTTATGTATACTAGTCATGCAGTGGAAAGAAGCGTATGCTCGCCTGATGATTCATTCATAGGCAAAAAGTCACGAAAAATACCAATTTTTCGTTATGAAAAGCATACGTTCACACATGTGAACGTTTTTTTATGGAGGTAAGGTACATTAGAAATTATTCAAGAGCAAAGCCAGTCAAAAATGTTGATCCAGTCAATGAATACATTGAATCTGATCAAGTACTCGTCATTGATGACCAAGGTGAAAAGCTTGGCGTATTAAATACGCAAACAGCCATTCAAATGGCATTTGAAAAAGAGTTAGATCTTGTTGTTGTATCACCAGGTTCTAAACCACCTGTTGCAAAATTCATGGATTATTCGAAATATCGTTATGAACAACAACGTAAAGCGAAAGAAATGAAGAAGAAAACACAAGCTTTCGAACTCAAAGAAATTCGTTTATCACCAACGATTGATAAACATGACTTAGAAACGAAAAAATCACATTGTGTGAAGTTTTTACAAAAAGGTCATAAAGTTAAATTATCCATTCGTTTCTTTGGACGTATGATTACGCACATTGAAATAGGTAAAACAGTAATGAATACATTTTTAGAGATGATACAAGAAGTAGGAAGTCCAGATGGAAAACCTTCGATGGATGGTCGATCACTCATCGTGATGGTTTCACCAAATAAAACAAAAGGAGAATAATATGCCAAAGCAAAAAACACATAGTGGCTTAAAGAAGCGTATTAAAGTCACAGGTACAGGTAAACTTGTTCGCGGACAAGCATATACTGGTCACTTAGCAATGAACAAAACAACAAAACAAAACAGACAATTAAGAGGTGAGGCGCAAGTATCAGATTCTGATAAAAAGCGTATTAAAAGTCTCATTTCTAACATGTTATAAGGAGAACTAAAATGCCAAGAGTTAAAGGTGGGACGGTTACACGTAAACGTCGTAAAAAAATATTAAAATTAGCAAAAGGTTATGTAGGTTCTCGTTCTTTACTATACCGTACAGCACATGAACAAGTGATGAAATCACTTGCATATGCTTATAGAGATCGTAAACAGCGCAAAAGAGAATTTAGAAAATTATGGATTCAACGAATTAATGCTGCTGCAAAACAATTAAACTTCAAATACTCATTACTCATCCATGGATTGGCACTTGCAAATGTACAAGTTAACCGTAAAATGTTAGCGGACGTCGCGGTATCCTATCCAGAAGATTTTAAGAAGTATGTTGAAATCGCACAAGAAGCAATTAAAGGTAACTTACCTAAAGCCGCAAAAGTAAAAGTTCAAGACGTCGAAGTTAAAGCACCAAAAGCTGAAGTCATTGAACCAGTTGAAAAAGTCGCTACTAAAGCTGCAGAACCTAAAAAAGAAGCTGCACCAAAAACAACGACAGTTAAAAAACCTGCTGCTACAAAGTCAACAACGACAAAAGCACCAGCGAAAAAAGAAGCTGAATTAAAAACACCTGCTGCTAAAAAACCTGCAGCAACAAAAACAACAACGACAAAAGCTCCAGTGAAAAAAGAAGTTGCAGCAAAAACACCTGTTGCTAAAAAACCTGCAGCAACAAAAACAACAACTAAAAAAGAAGCATAATCAAAAAAAGAATGCATTAGCATTCTTTTTTTTGTATAATGAGACATATGAAAGTAAGACTTATCACAAGCAGTATCATTTTAATCGTATTATTTATCACTTATCCAAGTTTACTACTTTTCTTAGAACCTTATGGACAAGGAATTATCTCTGTGATTTTGATTTGTATCATTACGATACTGTCTTTTTTTGTTTTTAGTGGTTTGGATAAACTCATTGTTTATATCATTTATATATTTTTTACGTTATTATTTTTATTTTTGTTACCTGCAGATTATCAAGTATTAATTGCACTAACTGCAACATTTACTATGATTGTACATCCTTTGTCTTCTTTAGAAAAAAAACTATCGAAGATCATCCATCCTAATTTAACAAATCCAATTCGTATTCATTTAAGTGGATCATATTGGCCATATTTTGAATACCGAAGTTCTATGAAAGCTTTTTACCATTTACCACAATCTAAAAAATTGCATCAAAATAAATGGTATTTATTATCAAGACAATTTACAACATTATTTTTATTATTTTTTGGTGTTTTCATATTAATTAATGAAACCTCAGCAATTATTAATGCACTCGATAACTTTAGTATAACGCGATTCATTAGTTTATATGTCGTTTTTTGGTTTGTATTAATGAGTTACTATTCTTACAAAAAAGGATTTACAACAGTACTACGTGCTTTAATGATCGGAATATTTCCAATGATCTTTTATATATTAATCGTTGTTCCATTAGAAAACTACATTAAATTTCCGATGATGATGATTTTACTGATTGTTTTCTTATTTATTGTTATTTTTGAATTTAATCGTTATTTTGAAAGAGTTAGCTTTGATGCGTTTGATTATATCGATGAAAAAACGCATCAACATGTATATGCCAATTCTTTATTTGAACCCATTATTTATAATGATACTTATATTTTATCTGCACACTACTTAATTAAAATTTCTTTAACAACATTTCATCAACATCTCCGTCAAATTTTAATTTATGCCAACAAAAAACATATCATTTTAACAGCCTATGCATACGGTGAACAAATGTTTCATCTGTATGCTGATTTTCATTTTAATGATCGACTGAACGTCGACTTATTAAAAACGTATTTAGAATCGTTATTTATTGTAGGGATTCCCTATGAGTTAATAGAAGACAAACACAAAAATGTCTATGAGAAAAGGTTTTATCATCAATCTTCGTATATTATCGCCAGAGCAAATCATTTATCGAAACAACTCGAAGATGTTTCAAATGAAAAAATAGTCATACTTTCACTCTTTATGTTTTTTGAAAACCTACACTCATTAACGTACATTCAAAAACATTATCAATATCAACTCATAAAAGATATGTCTACTGATGATTACCATACCATTCAAATTGATTTGCCAATCGTGAATAATCCATATGCCATTACGCAATCGGTTCAAGATGTTTTATCAATCATGAATCAACATCATGGTCAATTTATAAGAATACTCGTTTCAAAAATTTTATAAATCATGTTATAATTATATTAACCTAGAAAGACCCGTTAGAACCCAAAAAATGATATTGGGAATGAAAACTGTGTAGGTGTGAATGCCATTTAATGGAATCCCGAAACATAGCAAAGCGTTTCCCACTTGAACATACCATGTTCTATCGCTTTCTAGGGGTTTTTTTATATAAAGGAGAAAAAGTAATGTCATTACTAAAAACACTAACGCAATTACCTGGTATTCCAGGACACGAATCTCGTGTTAAATCATTTATTAAAGATACATTATTAAAAGAAAATGCAGAAATCATTGAAGATAATTTAGGTTCTCTGATTGCAAAAAAAGGAAATAACGGTCCTAAAATAATGATCGCTGGTCATATGGATGAGATTGGATTGATTGTTTCTTCGATTACAAACGAAGGCTTCATTAAATTTCAAACGGTTGGTGGTTGGTTTTCACAAGTGATGCTTGCACAATTGTGGGATATTCACACAAATAAAGGTATTCTCATTGGTGTCACAGGAATTACACCTCCCCATTTAATACCTCAAGACCAAAGAAGTAAAGCGATCCCGATGGATGATTTATTCATTGATATTGGTGTATCTTCTAAAGAAGAGGCACTTGAAAAAGGTATTGAACTTGGTCAGATGATCACACCACACAATGACTATTACGAACTTGCGAATTCAAAATATCATCTTGCAAAAGCATTTGATAATCGAGTTGGCTCATATATCGTCCTTGAAGCATTCAAACGTAGTGAACCTAAAGACGCTCAACTTTATGCAACCTTTACGGTTCAAGAAGAGGTCGGACTTAGAGGCGCAAAGACAACAAGTTATATCGTTGAACCTGATTTAGCAATTTCAGTAGATACTGGTGTTGGTAATGATGTTCCTAAGGGTGATAAAAACGAACAAACGCTTGGTAATGGACCACAAATTTACTTATTTGATCGTACGACCATTGGTCATCCAAAACTAAGAAGACATCTTTTAACTCTTGCAGAATCACATGAGATTCCTACCCAACAACCCTACATTAAACAAGGTGGTACCGATGCTGGAAATATGCATTTAGCTCATCGTGGAGCGCCAGCGATATCACTTGGTATTCCAACACGTTATATGCATTCACACTATTCCATGATTCATACAGATGATGTTGAACATGCCATTCAGTTACTTGTAGCATTTATTAATACATGTACAGAAGACACTTTATTAACCATTAAAAAATAGGCGAGAAACATTGCTTATTTTTTTTATACATGCGTGTTATAATGAAGTTAAGGAGACACCACATGAAAGAAGCCATCAAAGTATCCAATATTACTTGTGCGAACTGTGCACAAACCATCACGCAATATTTTAAAGACTTAGATGAGATCCAAGCAGATGTTCACGTGACATCCAAACGTGTCACATTTACGTATAATGAAGATAAATATCAAACCGAGGATCTTGTCCATCATTTAAGTATTATCGGTTATCATGCTGTGATGACATCTGAAGATGCAAAAAGACAAAGAAGAAAAGATCGTATCGATCTTATTTTAGGAACGATTTTAACGCTACCTTTACTTTATACCATGGTGCATCACCTAGGAATTCCTTTAGGTGTACCATCTTGGCTAATGAATGGTTATGTACAATGGGCAATCTCGACACCGATTTTATTTTTTGTAGGAAGACGCTTCTTTTTCCAAACGTATCATCAAATTAAATCAAAAAATTTAGGGATGGATACTTTAGTTGTCATTGGTACAACCGCAGCCTACTTTTTAAGTATTTATGAAACCATCACGGTCTCTAACATGATGATGGCGAATTTATATTTTGAAACAACCGCCGTCATCATCTGGATGGTTCTTATTGGTCATACCTTTGAAAATCGTGTGAAAGAAAAAACATCTGATGAACTCTTTACACTCATGTCAATGGGAGCAAAAGAAGCAAGAATCAAGACAAAAGACGGACTTGTGATGATACCAATGAGTCAGGTGAAACTTCATGACGTTGTTGTTGTGCTCGCAAATGAAAAAATCCCAGTTGACGGTAAAATCATATCGGGTCAAACCTATATTGATGAACAAATGTTAACTGGTGAATCGATGCCTGTTGTTAAAACAATTGGACAAGATGTATATGGTGCAACACTTAACATGATGGAAACAATTGAAGTGGAAGTACTTAAAGAAGGACATGAAACCATGCTTCAGTCTATTATAAATACAGTCATGGAAACTGCCTTAATTAAACCTAAAATACAAAGAGTTGCAGATCAAATTGCAAGATACTTTGTTCCAATTGTCGTCATCATTGCATTATTTACAATGATGATTTGGACACTCTTGAGTCCGAATAATTTTAATGATGGTATCAAAGCAACCATTGCCGTTCTTGTCATTAGTTGCCCATGTGCGCTTGGTCTTGCTACCCCTACATCGATTTCTGTTGCAAGTGGAATTGCCTTTAAAAGAGGAATCTTATATAAAGGTGGCGCATTCTTTGAACAAGCACAGCAACTGAACGCAATCGCATTTGATAAAACAGGAACGTTAACAAAAGGTGAACCTCAAGTAGTTCATGTTGAAGGTGATGTATTAAGTATCGCTGCATCTCTTGAATATCATGCAAATCATCCACTTGCAAAAGCTGTGATTAAAGCCTATCAAGGAGATATTCTTGAAGCCAAAGATATGGATATTGTCATTGGAAAAGGACTCATTGGAACCATCGAAAACAACGTTTATCGGATTGGATCTAAATCATTCGTATCATCTTTTGGTATCGACATCTCATATGACACCGAACGTTTTCACAACGAAGGAAAAACGGTTATCTACGTTTCAAATGAAACAACGTGCTTAGGATTTTTAGTGATTGAAGATACAATTAAAGAAGATGCTAAAAAATTAATTGATGAATTAGTAAAAAGAAACATAACACCTATCATGATTACAGGGGATCATCAAAAAACTGCCCAAACAATTGCTAATCAATTAGGCATCAAAACCTTTTACGCTGAAGTCTTACCTCAAGATAAAGCAAACATCATTAAAAAGCTACAAGATGAAGGTTATCATGTAGCCTTTGTTGGTGATGGTATGAATGATGCACCTGCATTAACGATGGCGCATGTTGGATTTGCTGTGCATAGTGGACATGATGTAGCACTTGATGCCTCTGATGTGACACTGATGTCTGCAGAACTCAAGCTTGTTGTGGATGCACTCGACTTATCAAAAGCAACGCTTAAAAATATAAAACTTAATTTTTTATGGGCATTTTCCTATAATATTATTTTGATTCCAATTGCTGCTTTTGGATTTTTAGATCCAACGCTTGCTGGTATTGGGATGGCATTTTCATCGATTATGGTCGTATTGAATGCATTAAGTTTGAAACGTTTTAAATTTATCAAGCTATAAAAGGAGATTATTATGAAAATCAAAGTCACAAATATGACATGTCAACATTGTGTGAGAACCATTCAAATGGCACTCATCAAAAATAAAATTGTTGCTGATATTCATCTTGAGGGACAAACTGTAGACGTCAAATCTGACGTTTCTGAATCTCAAGTTAAAAAAGTGATCCATGAAGCTGGCTACGAAACAGTATGAGAATTACAACAGGTCTATATAAAGGTAGACTCTTAAAACGTGTAGGGACTATTGAAACGAGAGAAACAGCAAGTATTGTCAAGCAAGCTGTCTTTAATATCTTATTTGATGTATCTGATCATATCGTTTTAGATGTTTTTGCTGGTTCTGGACAATATGGTTTTGAAGCAATTAGTAGAGGAGCTAAAAAAGCAATCTTCATAGATTATCAAAAAGAAGCAACCATGACAATTTTAGATAACGCGTCAATGCTTCAATGTCAACAACAAGTAGAAATTTTTGAACAACCAGTGACTCAAAAAGTATTTCATATGATTCAAGATCCAATTGATACAATCTTTGTTGACCCACCCTATGATTATCAAGATTATGAAAAATTGCTTTATATTATGCCACAAGCAAAACAAGTCATTATCGAAACACAAAAAAAGACCCAACTCAAAAACGTCATTGGATCTTATCAAAAAGTAAAAGAAAAAGCTTACGGGATTAAAAAAATATTTTTATATGAATCACTTTAAACGCTTCATTCGAGGCGTTTTTTCTTTAAAAGAAATAGAAATAAATTGATATTTTTTTAAATCTGTTAAAAATTCATATGGAATATCAATGTTTGTAGCATTTGAAAATAATGAGGATTGAAGTTGATCGACTGGAAGCATATATATATGGGTTATGATGCGATTTTCATACATAACTGCAACATAATCAATGATGTAATCGTCTGATTTAAAAAATTCAGCAGGTGAATATTTGAATACTTTTTTGGGAATGTCGTATTCATAAAGTTGTTTATCATTTTTTCCAACTAATAAAAATACTTTTTCTTCTTTGAATTTAAAAATAATCAAAAAAGAAATGATATTGGCGATTAAAATAGCAACTATCAATACATTGTCATAATTGACGATAAAATATAACGATATTGCAATAAACCAAGTAACAGTCGATAAGATAATAAAAAAGATTTGATCCGCGTATTTTGTCCTGAATTGGGTATTCATTCCCTTTAATCTTTTAGGTTTAAACACTTTGTCACGGTCATAAACATACATATATAACAAAAGACTTAATATAGAAGCAATGAAGTCCAATATGAGGGATTCTGTTGTAATATTGGTAACGGTAAGAAATGCAAAGTAAATAACAGTTAAAATTAAGATGAACCTTCCATAGTTGTTATTTCTGAATAGAAGTCTAACAATATAGCCTATAAAAAAAAGTCGAATCGTATTAAAGAGTACTTGCATGACAATGATAATCAAAAACACAAGAAATACCTCTTTTCACTTGTATTTTAGCATAACTTCTTATAAAATATGAATAGAAATGAGGGAAGTTATGAATATATCAGTCTTTTTATTTATCGTTGTTGTTGTATTAGTGTTACTTGTAGGTGGTGTGATTGGTTTCTTCTTAGCAAGAGCATGGTTTAAACGCTACTTAGAAAAGAATCCTCCAGTGAATGAAAATATGATCAAAGAAATGATGCGTCAAATGGGAAGAACACCTTCTCAAAAACAAGTGAACCAAATTTTAAATTCTATGAATCAATATAAATAAAAACGCGAGTTCATCGCGTTTTTTTTATTGTTTCTTTTTAAAGATATATTCTTTACCTTGACCTAGCTTTTTCAAATTAGAGATATGTCTGTAAAATATTAAAACTGCAATTAAAACAATGACAAGTGACTCAAGTGCATAGGTCTCCAAACCTTTATTTGTAAGACCTGCAAAAAATTCAGAAAAAAAACTATATAAAACAGGTCGAATGATCATGAGTAGTAATGTGATTCCAGCAGCAGATAATGATGCAATCGATACAATTCGATTTTTTAAAAATATCGAAACAAACGTAATGATTGCAGCAAGCGCGATGAGTGGTTCGATAAATAAGATGACACCAGCTGATGTTGCCATCGCTTTACCACCTTTGAATCCAATATAAATAGGATACACATGCCCAATGACAGCAACAAAGCCATACAAGATCTCAGTATTAAATACGCCCAAAATATAAAATTGTTCCCATTTAAATACCCATAGTAGGCCCATAACAAAGCCACCTTTTAAAAAGTCAAAAATAAATGCCCATATACCAATTTTAAACCCCAAGACTCGAACTGCATTGGTCGCGCCAGTATTACCTGATCCATGTTCACGTATGTCGATCCCTTTAAATACCTTACCTAAGATAAGACCTGTTGGAATAGAACCCAATATATAAGATAGTAAAACAAGTAATACAATATAAATAATTTGCATGATATGTACCCCGAATAATATTATAACACAACTCAAAAAAAATCCTTATACACGTTTATTCATTAATAAATCGCATTATTATTCATTTTTTGATATAATTAAATAGATATATCTAGGAGAAACATATGCAACAGTACGATGAATCATCCATTCAAATATTAGAAGGTTTAAAAGCTGTCCGTAAAAGACCCGGCATGTATATTGGTTCAACCGATGGCCGTGGCCTACATCATTTGGTTTGGGAAATCATGGATAATGCCATTGATGAGGCATTGTCAGGACATGGAAAACAAATCAAACTTACGATTAAACAAGATAACTCGATTATGATTGAAGATCATGGTCGAGGTATCCCTTATAAAATGCACGCTTCTGGAAAACCTACAACAGAGGTTATTTTTATGACGCTACACGCTGGTGGAAAATTTTCTGAGTCCGGTGGTTATAAAGTCTCAGGAGGTTTGCACGGCGTTGGATCTTCGGTTGTGAATGCACTTTCTCAATATTTAGACTTAACGATTTATCGTGATGGTGGCATATGGCATCAACGTTTTGAAGAGGGTGGTACAAAAGTATCCTCACTTGAAAATTTAGGAAATACCAAAAAAACAGGAACAACCATTACTTTTAAACCTGATCCTGCCATTTTTTCTACAACTTTATTTTCTTTTGATCAAATTAAAGAACGTATGCGTGAAACAGCCTTTTTAATTAAAGGACTTGAAATGGTTGCTGTTGATGAAAGAAATCAACAAAAAGAAGTCTTTTTATATGAAGAAGGTATTAAAGCGTTTGTTCATTTTGTCAATGGTGATGAAAAAGGTTTACATGACACCATATATTTTGAGGGTACACATACACCGCCTAAAAAACAGCATGGTATCGAAGTAGAGATTGCAATGCAATTTACAAGTAACTATAACGAACAACTTTTTTCATTCGTCAATAACGTAAGAACCAAAGATGGTGGAACGCACGAAAGTGGATTTCGTACTGCTTTAACGAGAGCACTTAATGATTATGCAAGAAAATATCAACTCATCAAAGAAAAAGATTCTAATTTAGAAGGGACGGATATTAGAGAAGGTCTTACTACAGTCATCTCTTTACGTGTTCCTGAAGATTTATTAGAATTCGAAGGACAAACTAAAGGTAAACTTGGTTCACCTGATGCAAGAACTGCAACAGATAATGTCGTATATGAACATATCACGACTTATTTAGAAGAAAATAAAACTGTTGCTTATACAATCATCGATCGTGCACAATTTGCTCAAAAAGCAAGAGAAGCTGCAAGAAAAGCAAGAGATGAAGCACGTACAGGAAAAATAAAAAGCAAAAAAGATGTTTCTTTGTCAGGTAAATTATCACCAGCACAATCAAAAGATAAAACCATTAATGAGTTGTTTTTAGTGGAAGGTGACTCTGCTGGAGGATCTGCAAAACAAGGAAGAAATAGACGTTTTCAAGCGATTTTACCACTTCGCGGTAAGGTCATCAATACCGAAAAAGCTACATTAGATTCAGTACTCAAAAATGAAGAGATCGGAACCATCATTCATACGATTGGTGCAGATTTTGGTGTTAATTTTAATGTTGATCAATGTCAATATCACAAAGTCATTATCATGACCGATGCTGACACGGATGGTGCGCATATTCAAGTATTACTCATGACTTTTTTCTTCAGATTTATGCGACCGTTGATTGAGCATGGCAAGTTATTTATTGCACAACCGCCTTTTTATAAACTCACTAAAAAAGGTGTGAAATCTAAATCTGTCATTTATGCTTGGAGTGATGAAGAATTAAAAGCGTATTTACGAAAAGGTCAATACTCAATTCAACGTTTTAAAGGACTTGGAGAAATGAATGCTGATCAACTCTGGGATACAACCATGAATCCACAATCACGGAAACTCATTCAAGTGACAATTGATGATTTGAATGTCTCTGATAAACAACTGTCTGTTCTTATGGGAGATGATGTTACACCACGAAGAGCTTGGATAGAAGATCACATCGATTTTGAAGTGACTGATGATTTTGATCCAAACTTAGGAGCTCAAGATGCCTAAACTAAAAGATACATTAGATACGTTTGTAGAAACACTCCTCAAAGAATCTTTTGAGGATATTTTAGCGGACCGATTTGGAAGATATTCAAAATACATCATTCAAGATCGTGCATTACCAGATGCAAGAGATGGACTTAAACCCGTTCAAAGACGTATTTTATATGCCATGCAGCAGCTTGGTATGACAAGTACTCAACCTTATAAAAAATCAGCGAGAATCGCAGGTGAAGTCATGGGGAAATATCATCCGCATGGTGATTCATCGATTTATGAAGCGATGGTAAGGTTATCTCAAGACTTTAAGATGCATATGCCACTCATTGATATGCATGGTAACAATGGATCGATTGATGGTGATAGTGCTGCAGCGATGCGGTATACCGAAGCAAGATTATCTAAAGCAGCAGAACTTTTACTTCAAGACATCAACTCTAGGACCGTTCCACTTGTCCCGAATTTTGATGATGAAGAAGTTGAACCAACGGTATTACCTGCAAAATTTCCTAATTTATTGGTGAACGGAGCAACTGGTATTTCAGCTGGATATGCAACAAAAATTCCACCTCATAATATACATGAAGTCATTTCAGCTACGATTGCTTTAATAAAAAAGGATCAACTAACTACACAAGATTTAAT
>JAURNN010000019.1 GCA_030830185.1 Bacillota bacterium
CAAAATTAATCACGATTGGTATCTCTTTTTTTATGATATCCGCAAGTTCAATGAGTTTTTCATCAAATGCGTGATCTAATTTATGAAATTGAATACGATTTGCTGAAGCTTCTTTTTCTTGAATGACTTCTTTTGGTTTCTTACGAAAAAGTCCCATTTTCATCCTCTAATATTGATTTAAAATAACGGCCTAATCTAAGATGTGTGGTGTCATATTTTAGTGCAAGTTCATAATCATCTGACATCCCCATCGAAATTGAAGGTAACTTTAATTCTTGATTAATTTTTAGTGTTTTTTCAAATGCTTGTTCTGTGACTACGGAATCATCTAATTTTCCCATAGTCATGAGACCAACCACTTTAATTTTATCATATTTTTTAAGTTCTTCATAAAAAGAAGATACATTTTCTATATCAACACCATATTTTTGAGGTTCACCCGTCGCATTGACTTGTATGAAGACATCAATTGGCTTTGTTCTTAAGGTTTGTATCTTTTTGGCTAAATCAATCGAATCAAGTGAATGTAAAACATCGATTTCATGAATCATCAACTCCGCTTTATTTCGTTGCAAATGACCAATGAAATGCCATACAAAAGGATATGTTTTCAGTTGTTTTTTCTTTTCAAGGAGAACATCAACACGATTTTCTCCCATATGTACAAAACCTTTATGATAAATTTTTATCATTTCATCAGAGTTAAAATATTTGGATGCACAAACAATTGTAACATCGGCTAATGTTTTCATACGTTAAATCTAAAATGTACGATATCGCCATCTTTCATCTCATACATTTTCCCTTCAAGACGATATTTTCCAGCATCTTTTGCTTTGGAAATCGATTTATATTCTAAAAAATCATGAAATGCAAGTGTCTCACATCGAATGAACCCTTTTTCAAAATCGGTATGAATGATTCCTGCACATTGTGGCGCTTTCATACCTTTTTTAAATGTCCATGCTCGTACTTCAGGCTCACCTGCTGTAAAAAAGGTATGTAACCCTAGTAATTGATAACTTTTTTCAATCACTGTTTCAAGTCCACTTTGATGAAGACCGTATGATGACAACATTTCCTTTTTTTCATCATCTTCTAGCATCGAAAGCTCTGATTCTAATTGCGCTGATACAGGAACAACTTCGATATTAAATGATGATAAATATGTTAATAAAGACTGATAATGGTGTTGATGTTCTAAATCAAGTAAATCTTCCTCACCAACATTTGCAATTACAAGCATTTTCTTAAAACTTAAGAGTTGTAGTTGTTTCAAGTATTGGTAATCTTCCTCTTCAAAAAGTTCATAACTTAAGCGATTTTCTGAGTCTAAGATATCTCTAATTTTTGTAAGTAAAGCTTCTTCATGTAACCCTTCTTTAGGAGATTGTTTTTTCTTTTTACCGATTCTATCCAATCTTTTTTCAATACTTTCTAAATCTGCTAAGCGTAATTCAACATCAATGGTTTCAAAATCTCTTACTGGATCAACAGAGCCCTCTACATGCGTCACATCTTTAAGTTCAAAGCATCTAACCACATGACATACGGCATCAACTTCACGAATATGTGACAAAAATTGATTTCCTAAACCTTCTCCTTTAGAAGCACCTTTAACAAGGCCTGCGATGTCTGTGAATTGATAAGCGGTTGGAATGATTTTTTTAGGTTGGTAAACGTCAGCTAAACGATGTAAGCGTTCATCTGGGACTGAAACAATCCCAACATTGGGTTCAATGGTGGCAAATGGATAATTTGCAGCAAGTGCGCCTGCTTTCGTCAATGCATTAAATAATGTCGACTTTCCAACATTTGGTAAACCAATAATTCCAGCTTCTAACATAACTTCTCCTTTAAAAAAAGGCTTAGCGCCTTTTTATAACGATCCTTTTTTCTTTAACCATGAAGGTATTTTAGGACCTTCTTTTTTATCTTCTTGTTGATCAACTGATTTTAAGCCACTTTGAGTCATCTCTAATTGATTATCTGATTTGTTATTTAAAACTTCATCAAAAATATCTAATCCACTTTCAGTTCCTTTAAGTTCATAACCTGTTGCAATGACTGTAACAACCATTTCATCATTCATTTCTAAACTTACTGCAGAACCATAGATGATGTTTAAGTCTTTGTCTGTGGCATTTCTAATTTCAGCAATGGCTTGTTCAGTTTCAAATAACGTGATGTTGGTTCCGCTTGTAATGTTTACAATCGCATCTGTTGCGCCATTAATTGATATTTCAAGTAATTTTGAATGGATAGCTTTACGTGCAGCTTCAACAGCACGGTTTTCACCTGAGGCAATACCAACACCCATAAGTGCCATCCCTTTATTTTCCATCACCGTTCTGACATCTGCAAAGTCAACATTAATTAATCCAGGAACGGTAATAATTTCAGCAACACCTTGAACACCTTGTCTTAATACATTATCTGATTCTCTAAATGCTTCAAGTAATTGCGTAGACGGTCCTGATACTTCTAATAATTTTTCATTTGGAATGACAATGAGTGTATCGACGTGTGGTTTCATTTCTTCAATGCCTTTAATTGCTTCTCGCATACGAACAGGACCCTCAAATGCAAAAGGCTTTGTGACAATACCAATGGTTAATGCACCAATTTCTCTCGCTTTTTTAGCTAGTATTGGGGCTGCACCAGTACCTGTTCCACCACCCATACCACACGTAATAAATACCATATCAGAACCATGAAGCATTTCTTCAATTTCTTTTACTGATTCAAGTGCTGCACGTTTTCCAACTTCAGGTTTCGCACCCGCACCAAGCCCTCTTAGTAAGTTTTTTCCTATTTGTATGCGTGTGTCAGCTTTAGAGTGTTTTAAAACTTGTGCATCTGTATTTACAGCAACAAAAGTGACGCCTGAAACATCATTATCAATCATACGATTGATGGCGTTTCCACCACCACCACCGACACCAATTACTTTAATGACTGGTTTTTGATTAAATTCATCGTGCTCGCCAAATACCATAGTTAACTACCTCTTTTTATTCTTATAGTTATTGTATCATGAAAAATCATTCTTTTAAACTCATTTAAAATAATTAGTTCGTGTTTTCATCTCTAAGTAATAATCATGAAGTCGATCTTCTTTTATGGCTTCTCGAATCTCTTTCATTAAATGTTTTAAATACCCTAAATTTTGAATACTTACAAGTCTAGCCACAAGCATTTCTTCAGCTTTATATAAATGTCTTAAATATGACTTTGTAAATGGCGAGGCTAATGTTTTAAGATTTTGATCAAGTGGCGACAAGTCAAATTCATATCGTTTAGATTTTAAAATGACTTTGCCTTCAGTCGTAAGTGCCGTGCCATGTCTTGCGAGTCTTGTCGGTAGCACACAGTCAAACATATCAATACCATTCATAACATTTGTAATGAGATCTTCAGGTGCACCAACTCCCATTAAGTACCTAGGTTTATCTTTTGGTAAGACGTCTTTTAGTAATGCTGTGATTCGATACATATCTTCTTTAGATTCACCAACCGATAATCCACCTATCGAGTAACCATCAAAGCCAATTTCCATTGTTTTTTTGGCTGAATATAACCTTAAATCTTCAAGTAATCCACCTTGAACGATGCCAAAAAGGGCTTGATCGGTTGTTAGATAATCTTTCCCTCTTTGTGCCCATCTTAAGGTGCGTTCTAATGAGTCTTTTAAGTATTCTTTACTTTCATGTGGCGGTGGACATTCATCAAAACTCATGATAATATCTGCGCCAATCGTTTGCTGAAGATCAATTGAGATTTCAGGAGACATAAAAAGTGGACTACCATTTTTATGATGTTTAAAATGAACACCTTCTTCTGTGATTTTTCTCATATCAGACAAACTAAAAACTTGATACCCACCGCTATCTGTTAATAGCGCGTGATGCCAATTCATCATTTTTTTAACATCACCATGCGCTTTAATCACTTCCATCCCTGGTTGATTCCATAAATGATAAGTGTTGGCTAATATAAGACCCTCTGAAACTTCTAAAATTTCTTCAGGAGTTAATGATTTCACAGTTGCTTGTGTTCCAACTGGCATAAAAATTGGTGTTTCAAATGTTCCACTTGGTGTATGGAGTTTTCCATATCTTGCTCCAGTTTGTTTACATGTATGGATGAGTTCAAATGTGATTGCCATAGTTTTCCTTTGTGTTATAATAATGTGGGCTGTATCCTAGTTACCAGCCAAAAATAAAAACAGGGGTGTTTTATGTCTTTAATATTTTATCTTAAAAATGCGATGATTGCATCCATTTATGTTGTTCTGCTTTATGTGTTTCAATTTTTAAGTTTTGAACTTGTGCAATTTCGAATTGCCGAATTACTTTTAGTTTTAGTACTTTTTAATGCTAAAAGTTTTTATGGGATTACCATTGGAACCTTTGTAGGTAATATGTTATTTTCACCTTATGGCTTTGTGGATGCAGTTGTTGGAACCATCGCTACTATCATTACATTAGTTTTGATGATCATCTTAAAACGTCAACTTATACTTGCATTTCTTATGCCCGGTATTGTCAATGGTATCATTATCGGATTAATGCTTGTTTATTTTAGCGATATCACTACATTAACGGCTTTTATCATTACGTTTAGTTGGATATTTTTAGGTCAAACCGTTGTCCTATTCGTCTTTGGATATCCATTTTATAAATTACTAAAAGAGAAACCTTCATTTCAAGAACTGATTCAATTTTGAGTGGGCTTTAGGCATCATGTTAAACATTGGATGATCAACAGTCGCTAGGAAAAATTGTTGATCATTTAAATTTAAAAGTTTGAATGCATGAACCTCCATCTCCCAAATTTGATGTGTAAAGACATGCTTGATTTGGGTTATGAATTCTAGATGTTCTACTTCAATACCTTGTTCTAAAAGCCATTCAGTGGTGTAGACTACACTTTCAGATTCAACTTGTAAAAAGAGATACATGCCCTCAAAGAGAGCCTGTGTCTCTTTTTTTAATACATACTGTTTTTGATCATTATAAATAATGCATGTCATGTATTTAACATGTTTTTTTGACGTTGCTTTTGATTTATATGGAAATGATGTTTGTATGTGATGCTCATAACTCTGACACATATCTTGAAGTGGACAGATGTCACACTTTGGACTCACGGGTTTACAAATGGTTGCACCTAACTCCATCATTGCATGTGTATAAATATCGGGCTCTTTGTGATCGATAAGTGATTGATTAAGTTCATTTAAGCGTTTTATCGTTGTATTTTTTCTAATATCATCATCAATCATAAAAAGTCTTGTTAAGACACGCATCACATTTCCATCTAAAGCGCTATAAGGTTGCTTAAATGCAGTTGACATGATGGCACCTGCTGTATACTCACCAATACCTGGTAATGCTCGTACATCTTGATATGTATTTGGAAATTGACCACCATAGTGATTAAATATAACTTGTGCAGCTTGATGCATCAATCTAAATCGTCTGTAATACCCTAATCCCGTAACATAGGGTAAAACTTCTTCAAATGACACTTTTGCAAGAGCTTCTATTGTTGTAAACTTGTGAATAAATCGTTCATAATAAGGAAGCATCGTCACTACTTGTGTTTGTTGAAGCATGATTTCTGCAACCCATATTTTATAAGGTGATGTTGTTTGTCTAAATGGTAATTGTCGTTGGTTTTTTTTATACCAACTCAGTAAGTCTTTAAAGGCCATTATAATTCAATTTTACGAACACCACAGTGTTCTATCACATCATCAAAATGAGTTAAACTTGAAATGGCAATGCCATGAGAAACGACGATCACTTCGTCATATTGTGTGTATTTCAATAGCACAAGTTCCATTCTTTTTTTGATGGCATCGTAGGTTTCATAATGAAATTCATCATTTGTATCTTCTTGACCATTTCGAGCCATGTATTTTTCAAATGCGCCTTCTCCATCTATGTCTAAATTCGGATTGATATCTGGCATCCATTCGTGTAAATCATGTTCTACAACAACCTCTAGACCTAAATGTGATGCAAGAATGGCTGCTGTTTGAAGTGCACGTGTATAAGGTGAAGATAAAATGAGTTGACTCTTTTTTAAAAGTGCATCTTTTCCACGATCATGTGCCTGTAACAAGCCATTATCTGTAAGTCTTCCAAAATTATACGCCATCCCATAAATACCACGTTCAATGACTTCATCATACCGTGGTTCTGCATGCCTAATTAAATAAAAAGTTGTCATAAGTTACCTCATGTTTATTATATCACATACTGACACACATTTAAGGCTCTATCATGAGTCATGTTATAATATTTATGCAATAGGAGGAAGCTATGAAATTACTTGAAAGACGTTCAATTCGTCTATATGATCAAGACGTAAAAATCAGTGAAAAAGAACTAAAAGAAATTATTCTAGAAACGAATCTTGCACCGTCTTCTATGAATATGCAACCATGGCGTTATGTACTTATAACGTCTGATGAAGCAAAAGAAAAATTACGTCCTGCACTTTATGGAAACATCAAACAACTTGAAACAAGTGCTGCGATGATCGTGATTTTTAATGACTTACATAAATTTGAACTTGCGGAAAAAATTTATGATGAAGCAGTTGAACAAGGTCTTATGCCTCCTGAAGTTAAAGAAAAACAAATGACAAACATTAAAAACATGGTTCAAAAAGCTGACTTAGATAAACTGAACATCAGTGGAATGATTGATTGTGGACTTGCTGCTATGAATTTAATGTATGTCGCAAGAGAACATGGGTATGATACATGCCCAATCGGTGGATTTAATCACGAGTTGATTCATGATGTTGTTGGACTTGATAAAGAACGGTACACACCAGTGATGATTGTTTCAATAGGAAAAGCTGCTGAAGAAGGTTTTCCATCTGTACGTTTACCATTTGATGATACTGCAAAAATTATATAAAAAATAGCCTTTTTAAAAGGCTATTTTTTTTACATATCGTATTTAGATAAGATTTGAGCTGGTGTTTTATTGAGTAATAACCATACTGGTAATAAACCCGCAAGTAAATTCGCTAGATAAGAAACACCGATGCCTCCAATAACGGATAAAAAAGTTACATTAAATAAATTAAGTTCTCCTAAGAAACTATTTGATAACAGTGAGAATCCATATGTTGCAATCCCATACCCAACTAAAGTTGTGATGGTCGTTAAGATCAATATCTCAATAATAAACGCACGCATGATGTCTTTTTTATACACACCGATTGCTCTCATGATGGCAATTTCATATTGACGTTTCACTAAACTAGAACGAATGACGAAATAAAACCCTAATCCTGCAAACCCAATAACAACAAGTGATGTCGTTAGTGTAGAGACTAATGCTACTTGGCTCTCTCTGTCGATGAGTCGTTCAGCGTTTTCTAATTCATCAATCGCAATCACATCAAAACTTAAAAGTGCGGAGTTGGTCTCACTAAAGTTTGTGGTTAATACGTAAAAGCGACCACTATTTTCAAATCTTAAACGTTCCACTATTTCTTTGGTTGCATATACATAAGGAATTAAATCTTGATCGTCATAGACACCACTTATGGTGAAATCTTCTATTACAATCGGAAAGATTGTATTTTCATCAAAATTAGTAAGAGAGTTCGGTAATAACAATTGATTTCCTGTTGGGACTGAACCATATAAGAGTGTTTCTTCATCAAACCAAGTTAATGGCATACGCTGTGTGAGTGCGTATGTAAAATAATCTGCTAACTCTGAATTCGTAAAGATCACTTGATACGTCGCATCCACAATACCGGTAATCTTAATATCCAAATCTTGGAATTTTAATGTTTCAAATAAAATATGCTCATAACTCCATATTCCAATATCTTGACCACTCGCACTATCAACTAAACTATCTGCCATTACTTTAGTGATAAGAATTTCTTGGTTCGTTTCAGGAAGTCGTCCATAAAGCAACTCTAGATCATGGAGTTCAAATAAATCAATGGCACCATAAATAGACGTATCATAATAACGTCCATCAGGTTTAATAAAATTGAGTTGTATACGATTTCTGTTATATGTATTGATGTATTCAATAGATTCAATGTCTTTAAGTTCTTGTAATGTTGGGAAATTTTGAGTTTCATCTTCTGGATTCACAAGTGATACTTCTGCATAACCACTCGGTAATGTTAAGTACTGATCAGGTGACATAAATAAAACACTCGCAAGTGATGTTGCAGCAAACGCAATTACCGCACCTGCCAGCATGAAACTGACAAGCATGATTTTACCTTTTCTAGAAGTTCTAAGTACTTTTTCTAAAGCCATAAATACTGCTTTTTTAAGAGAGAAAACAAAGTGCTGTTTTCGTTCAACACCTTCTAAACTCAACGCGTCATTATCAAAGGTTGTTTCAGACATGGTTTTCTTCTGTTGAACTTCTTTTTTACCTTCTTTGATTTGGATGGTTGAAAAATCATCTAAAAGTTTCACTTTTTTAAGATCACTATCGACCTTAATATAAATCGTATCATTTTTAACAATAAAGGTCGCTTGAAGTTTCTTATCTTGTTGTTCTGAATAGATATCTATAGATTGATTGGCATTTGTTTCTAACGTTTCTTTGTTTAAATCACCTAGATAAATGGTTTCATCATACTTCATTTGATAATCACCACGTTCATGAGTATCTTCATCTGAAATAATTTTACCATCTGATATTTTAATGATACGGTCACCATAAAAACTAGAAAGTTCTTTTTCATGGGTGACCATGATAACGAGTTTATCTTTTGCAATGGATTTAATGATGTTCATGACTTCAATCGTGTTTTGAGAATCTAAGTTTCCTGTAGGTTCATCGGCAATAATCATATCTGGATTTTTAACAAGTGCTCTCGCAATCGCGACACGTTGCTGTTGACCACCAGAAAGTTGTAATGCATTTTTCTTTCTAAACGCATACATATTCACTGCTTTTAAAACATAATGTACGCGTGATTCAATAAGAGATTCATCAGTAATCCCCATGAGTTTTAATACATATGCAACATTATCAAAAACTGACAAGTCCGGTAATAAATGATAGTTTTGGAAAATATAGCCGATGTGGTTATTTCTAATGTGATCCCATACTTTTGATTGATATCTTGAGATGTTTTTATCAAACATGAAAAGATGACCTTTATCAAATTTATCAAGTCCACCTAGTACGTTGAGTAAGGTCGTTTTACCAGAGCCTGAAGGTCCTAGTAACATCACAAGTCCTTGACTTGGTAGATCTAATGTCATTTGGTTTAACACATGAAGTTGGTTGGATTTATTTTTGTTAAAAAACTTATTAAGTCCTGATATTTTAACAAGTGGTATCATTTGAGACATCTTATTCACCTCCTGAAGTTAAACTTTGAATGACGGTTTGATGAAAAACGCGTTTATTGAAACGAAGTCCTAACCATAACCCTAATAATGTAATGGATAAAACTAAAATCAAATAATCTGTAACACCCATATATTCAATGGTTAAACCGTGATCCGGTACAAATAAGACAATCATGTTTAAAATGAACACAGAAAGTACGAGTCCAATGATTGAAAGTAAGATTTGTTCTAAAATCACAAGGACAGATAATGTTGATTCATGAGCACCAACAGATCTAAAGATTGAAAAATCTTTTTTCCTAGAGTTCATCATATTTTTAGTCACCGCATGAATCACAGCATATAAAAATAAACCTAAAATTGTTAAAATAATCACAGCAACAATGGATAATATGAATACAAGAAACTCTTGTAAAAATCCTGGAATATTCGCTGGATAATACACTTTATATGTTTCAACATCAAGTTGATTGACAATACGTGTCCCAACAAGTTGATTTTCTATAGAAACACTTGCGATCGGAGATGGTAATGTCACATATTCTTCTTCAACTTCTTCTAAAAAGTCTTCAATAATTGAATTAAAGACAGAAACACTTATGACACCATAATTAAATCCCTCAGAGGAAAATTCATTTCCTAATCGTATGGTTTTTGTTGTTGAGAGCATGGTTGTAAGTGATTGGGAAGTAATGGTAACTTCAATAGAAACAGGTATCTCTAATAATGGCGTATTATTATCCATAAAAAGATCAAATCCGCTAAAATTCTCACCATTTTGATACACATAAAAATCTTGATCATTATATGTTAATTTTAAATTATTTTCGATCGTTTCTTTTACTTGTGCTTTTAGTGTTAAATCTAATGAAGGCGTCGTTGGATATGGTTGATCTAAAAATGCTTCTGAAAAATAAATCGTTTGAAGATCATTATTTACAATCCCTACGACTTTAAAATAACCGATAGAGGACGCTTCTAATGTCTCTTTATTCCAATCCCATACGCGTGTACTTGCAAGTAAAAATGTTTCATTTAACTCAATGCCCCACCAGTAACGACTTACAACGATTTCATCTGCGGCTTCTGGTAATCGTCCTGATTCTAAATCACTTGTATTTAAATTCAATGCTGAATCATTGTAACGATATCCCATCATGTCCATGACTTCAGTTCCATTAAAAAAACTGATTAAATTAAAACTTGTGTCATTATAAAATAGGGCACCATAGGCATAAACTTTTGAAACACCATTGAATTCTGCTATTTGATCAATGTCTGTTTGAGTGAGGGCATTTCCATCTCTTCTTTCGACTAAGACGCGTGAATTTGGTACTGAAGGATAGGTAGAAGATTGCTCTAATCCTGTTGTTCTAAGTCCAAAGATTTGATTTGAATACACGACTGTGAAGACACTAATCGCAATGATCATTAAAAACAGCATAAAAACAAAACGTTTAGGTTGTGCGAGTAAATTTCTAAGTGAAAATTTAATCAAACCAAAAAAGTTTAAACTTTTTGTCTTTTCAACTTTATTGACAGTAATATTGTCATAAGCCTTAATTTTTATATCTTCAACGACTTCGCCGTCTGACATTTTAATACGTCTTGTTGCGTATTTAGAGACTTGATCAAATTCATGGGTCACAATGATGACAAGTTTATCTTTTGACACATCATGTAACAATTCAATAACTTGTTCTGCTGAAGTTTGATCTAAATTCCCAGTGGGTTCATCACACACAATAATTGGTGTGTCTTTTGCGAGTGCTCTTGCGATGACGGCACGTTGTTTTTGACCACCTGATAATTTAGAGGACTTTTGATGTTTTTGTTTTGTTAATCCGACTTGATCGATCAGTTTTAATGCACGTTCTTTTCTTTCTCTAGAAGGGTAACCTTGTAATTCTAAGGCGAGCATCACATTTTGATAAACCGTATATGAGTCAATGATGTTGTAGTTTTGAAAAACAAAACCTACATTTTCTCTTCTATAATTTTCAAAATCTTTAATTTGATAATGTGAAGTTTCCTCAGAAAAAATAAACATCTCTCCTTCTTCATATTTATCAAGACCTGATAAAACGTTGAGTAATGTTGATTTCCCACTACCAGATTCCCCTGTAACTGCAACAAATTCACCCATATGAAAAGCAAGTGAGATGTGTTTCATACCCACACTGACGTTATTTTCTGACTGATAATATTTAGATACACGTTCTAATCGTAAAGCTTCCATAATCCCTCCATGCTTAATAATTTAAGTTTAAAATGTGTTACATCTGTGACACTAATAACTTTTTTAATGTCTCAACATCTTTCGCAAGATGCATTGGTGATAATGCTTTTAATATTTTTTCATCTCGATATCCATAACTGACTGCAATATGATCCATTCCGATTCTTTTTGAAACAAGAATGTCAGGTTCTGAATCACCAATGTAAATCACTTCATCAGGCGTTCTATTTAAATCCTTGAATACTTTCAGCACCATATCTGGTTCAGGTTTAATAGGTAGATTTTTTGTCATGCCTAAAACGGCATCAAAGATATTTGGGAAATAATGATGAATTAAAGACTGAACAAGATGATCATATTTATTAGAAACCACTGCCAATTGATACTTCTTTTTTAATTCCTTTAGTAAAGGCAGCACGCCATCATAAATGGTTGTTAAGTCTTTATGATTTTCATCATATGATATTTGATAAGCATCATGAATCTTTTTAACCATCTCTTTATTTGCAGACGGGGCACATAAAGCAATCATTTGCATCGCACCTGAGCCGACACTTCTTTTTACTTGATCAACCGTTACATTACTGTAACCATACGTTTTTAAACCAACATTAACACCCTGGTGAATGTCTTTAATCGTATCTAAGATGGTACCATCTAAATCAAATAGTATTGCTTTTTTCATGTTTTCCCTCAATTCATATTATATCATGAATTACATTGTAAAAAATGTCAATTTCATGTATAATCTTTGCACTGGGGATGTTTATGGATTCGTCAGAGTATGGATCTATCATGTTGCGTATCTTGGTTGCTCAAGTAAAAAAGCCGAGGCTAATAACCGGAAACCAAAACTTTTCTTACGCAGCTTAAGAATAGCGAGCGTGCCAACTAAGTTGTTTGCTTACGACACTTACACGGCTCAGAAAGTAAGCGATCTTATATTTGTTGACAAGCATCTATAAGATTATCTATTGTCTCGATGTTATCTTTCTTGTTTATTGTTAGGATAGCATTTAAATCGCTCAATAAACTACGTACGTAGACGCATGGTATCATCATATTTTGCACAGGGGTTCAACTCCCCTCATCTCCACCAACTAATAAATAAAAACACGTCGATATGACGTGTTTTTTATATAAAAGGTTGTCTAAACATCGCTTGTTGATACCATTTAGAACGTTCAAAGACAAAATTCTTTATCCATAACACATGATCCATATGCGTTTCAAATTCTACCATAAACATCGGATTCGGCCACAAATAAGTATTAAAGACATCCCATCTATTAAAGTTATTTTCTGAATACGGAATGAGACTCACACCTAATACTTCAATCAAGGTTAAATAGCGAGGAAGAATATCTTGATAATATGTAATGATTTCATTTTTAAAGGCATCTTTAAAGGCATCAATTTGAATGGCATGAAAAAACCATGTCATACGAAAATCAAAAGCTAAGAAAAATCCTTCAGGTTCAAAGTATTGATCACCTACATAATCTGCATTCCCAAGTGCAAAATCAAAATCCCAAACAGGTCCAAACTTTAGTAATCCTTCTTGATCCCTATAAATAAAGACAGAAAGTCCCCAAGCATCGACATTTTTAAATAGTTCTTGGATAAACATATATTTAACCCAATTAGTAACATCAATATCAGGATGTATCACACCATTTTGAAGATCTTGTAGCACATCATTTAAATATGTTTGAATACCACTTAATGTTTCTGGATCTAAATCTAAACTTCTTTTAATGCCATACGGTGCACCGTCTATTCTTATGTGAGGTTCTCCTGTTTGATCCCAATCAATTCTGTAATCAAGTTCTAATGCAAATGATAAAGGATCATCACCTGTTTTAATGTATGTTCTATCTTCAATAAGTGTATATAAACCATGGTAATTATCGTTCACATAAAGTTCAACATACCGGGTATCTTGGGTAATTTCTAATTCCATAAGTATTGAAAGTTGATGAGCGAGCGTGTCTCGTATAAGCGATTTATCCGCATGCATTCCAATGAGTAAATAATCATGGTGAGCACGTAACCCCATCATTTCTACATCTTCAGAAAAAGAGATACGATATGATTTTTTTTCATATGAGAACCAGTTTGAATTTCCTCTTCCGCGAACTTGACCTTCTTTTTCAAATAACATGGTATATTCTTGATATAGTGAAATGGTTGAGGATGAAAATGTTTCTTTTGAGATATTTTCAAAATCGACATCACTCAAATGTATTTCGTAATTATGTTTAGGTGAATAGTCACTTAGGACATAGATGTCTTGTTGAATCGTTTTTGTTTCATCTTGCGCGTAAATTTTAATTTCAACTGGCAGATAAGAATCATAAATAGGACGCTCAAATAAACGCAAATCTTCTACTGCGCTACCATCGATTTTATATGTTATCGTGGTCCCTTCAAATAAAGGTAGTCTTGTATCGTGACTCACTGAATGATCTAAAAACAATTCTATTGAGGGTAAGACTTCGTCTAACGTGTGTCTTGCAGTTATGTTTTGTTGACATGCTGTCACAAGGAGTAACAGACTCAAAATTGAGGTCATGATAAACGTTTTTTTCATAAGCATCCTTTTTTTTGATGATTTAAAAATGTGCTATAATCAATAAATGAGGTGAAATAATGACAAATAAATTAACTTTAATTCAAGTGATTTATGCATCTATGTTTTCAGCAATTATTTTTGTATTTACATACATTGGCGTTCAAGTACCAGCGTTTGGTGCGTTTGGTGGACTCACACACATGGGGACGCTCGTCATGTTTATTATTTCCATTAAATATGGGAAATATTATGGTGCATTATCCGGTGCTGTAGGAATGACACTATTTGACTTACTTTCTCCATGGGCTGCTTGGGCTCCAGGAACGTTTGTTGTTCGTATCATTGCAGGGTATGTCTTTGGACTCGTTGCTGAATCTAAAGAAGGCCAAGGGATGTCAATGACGAAAAACTGGTTATCACTCGGTTTAGGAGGATTAGTGATTGTTGTAGGATACTTCATTTTTGAAGCTCTTGTCTTAGGATCAGGATTTGCTGCACTGCGAAGTATTCCAGGTAATCTCTTACAACTTGTGATTGCATCAGCAGGTATTTTTATCTATAAATCCATGCCCGAATTAAGGAGATAATCATGAAGTATCAAGTTTTACTGTATTACCATTATACACCAATCAATGATCATGAGACATTTGCAGAGAACCACCTTAAATATTGTAAAAATTTAGGGGTTTTAGGAAGAATCATTATTTCAAAAGAAGGTATTAATGGCACGCTCTCTGGAACTGTTGCGCAAACTGAAACGTATATGAAGGACTTAAAAGC
>JAURNN010000020.1 GCA_030830185.1 Bacillota bacterium
TCATCTATCTCCTTACAATATATTTTAGCATCCTCATAGCGGTAGCCTTGTTGCATTGCTTTTTTAATCCATGATTGACATTTCTCATAGGAACTTCCTTTGAGTTTTCTAGACGTTTTTATAAAAAAATTTTGTAAAGACGTTGTTTCATCGATTGGCGCTTTTTCTATGTTCGATAAAGCGGCTTGAATTTGACTCTGTTCATATCCTAATTGACTCGCATGCATAAAACATTTTTGAAGTTTTTTCTGATGAGATAACTTTTGATTTTTTTTACTGCATAATGAAATGACATCTTGAAGTTTCGAATCAAAATCAATGGTTTTTAAGATGTCTAAAATATCAGTTTTTTTAATCCCTTTTTTCATGAGTTCAAACAAACATTTATTAGGACCATAATGCTCGTGGGTTTGCATGTATCTACTGATGTAGCTTTGATCATCAAGATATTTTTTATCCTTTAAATCAGTGATCACTTGTTTAATGATGGCTTCTTTAGGAGATATTTTAAGTAAGTGTTTTTTTACTTCATCACTTGTTCTCATGCGTTTTAAATACTTTTTTGCTTCTAAATATAAGTGCTCAAATAAGACATCTTTTTCGATTTTTTCCTTAAGTGATGGCGTGAATTCCATTTCTATTTTTAGTTGATATTTTAAAAAAAGTGCATAAGAAATAATAAGTGTCTCACTTTCTATTTCTACATGCACGTCTTCATTTTTAAAATGGTAATTGGTAATTGTTTTCATGATAAAAGCTCGACGATATACTCGACTTCTTGATCATAACTGATATCATATTGAACTTTTAAGTAAAGATCATAAATGACTTGAAATGTTTCAAAGTTGATCTCTCCTGTTTGAGGTAACGAAGATTGTTGTTGAATGTTTTTAATCACATTTGATATTGCTAGATCATAATATCCATCTACTCTTAAGTCTAAATCATAATATAAGTTAATGACTCTCATGATATCTTTTAAATTTTCATAGACTTGATTTTCTGTCATCACTTCATCAAAACCTAAAGCATGAATATCTTCTATTTTTAATGTGGGTGTTAGGATGACATCAATTGGATCGTCTTTGATGGTAACTTGGTTTTTATATGTCCAAATTCCCTCTGTATATACTAAAACATAACTGATATCGTTCAGTTCAGTGATTGGAATTTGATTTTGATAAACATATTTACCAAACGTTTCTTCACCGTAGATATCATAACCATAGGATTCTAGTGCTCCAGCTAGAACTTCACTCGCCGATGCTGAAAAACGATTGACTAAAACAACAATCTCATAAGGTTTAGGTTCACTTAATCCACCTTTATAATTGGTGACTTGTTCGTTATTGTCAATGAGTGAAAAATAATTAATGGAAGCATCATACGGTAATAATTGTTGAATGATACCAGAAGGTAAACTAGGATTTCCTTGATTATGAAGCGCTGTCAAGCTCCCTCCAGGATTGTTTCTTAAATCTAAAAGTAAGGTACCATTTTCATCTAAACCGTTTGCTTCTAAGTAACTTAATGTTTCTTTAAATGCTTGTGCTGTTCCAATGTTATCTTCGTTGATATATGGGTTAAATTGTTGAATAGAAATGTATGAGATGTTAGTATCTTTAAATTGATGCGCAGTGACATTGGTATCATCAATCACATCATAAGTAATTGAAACTTCTCTTGTTGTTCCTAAAGCGTTTTTTACTTGAAAAATAACCGTTTGATTCATTGTTGCTAAATCAAAAAGCGCATTTTTAACACTCTCAACAGAATCAAGTGTTGTAAAATCAACTCCATCTTTGACACCTAGTAGTTGATCACCTGGATATAACTTTTGATAAGAAGGTCCCTCATAAATGACATCTCTCACATAAGGTAAGTTCTCTTTAAAATCAATATAAATCCCAAGACCAACAAAATTTGTGTTTGAATACACATTAGAAAAAGCTTCGATTCTTGTATAAAGATCATTAAAATAACTACCATAAGCAGCCGCAATAGCTTCCATTGAAGCAAGATAAGCCTCAAAAGTAACTGTGTCATCTAGGTCATAATAATAATTGTCTTCTAGAGTCGATGTGATCGTTTCATAAATATCAGATCCTTGGCTAAAGAGACGATCTGGGAAAATATCTTTAATTACAAAACCAGCAGCAAACGATAAAAAAATGGCTGCAATAAAAAAGATTCCTAACCATTTTTTATTTTCCATATAGCCTCCTTATGCTTTTAAATAGGCATTAATAAATACATCAATATCACCATCCATGACGTCATGGATGAGTGCAGTTTCGGCGTCTGTTCTGTGGTCTTTAACCATTTGATAAGGGTGAAAAACATACGAACGAATTTGTGATCCCCAACCAATCGATTGTTGATCACCTTTAAGTTGTTTTAATTCGATTTCTTGTTTTTTGATTTCTTCTTGAATAAGTTTTGCTTTTAACATTTTCATGGCTGTTTCACGGTTTTTAATTTGTGAACGTTCATTTTGACATGTGACAACAATATTTGTTTTTAAATGGGTAATACGAACCGCTGAATCGGTAGTATTCACAGATTGACCACCTGCGCCACTTGAACGGTACACATCAATTTTAATATCTTCATCTTTAATATCGATCTCGACATCATCATCAAGTTCTGGCATGATTTCACAAGATGCAAAAGATGTATGTCTTCTTTGATTAGAGTCAAATGGAGAAATACGTACTAAACGATGAACGCCGTGTTCTGCTTTTAAGTATCCGTATGCATAATCCCCTTTAATTCTTATGGTCACACTTTTAAGCCCTGCTTCTTCACCTGCTAAATAGTCTAAAAGCTCTACTTTATACCCTTGACGCTGTGCATAGCGTTGGTACATTCTATATAGCATATCAGCCCAATCTTGAGATTCTGTACCACCAGCACCTGGATGAATTTCTAGTAAAACATCGTGGTCATCATAAGGTCCAGATAGTAAGACTTCTATTTCATATGCTTTCATCTTTTTTTCAAAGGATGTCATCTCAGCTTCTAATAATTCAAAAAGTTCTTCATCATCTTTAGATTCTTCAGCAAGCATTTTGATATCTTCAAAAACACTTTTAAGTGTTACATACGTGCTTAATTTTTTTTCTAAACGAGAGGACTCTTTTGTGACACGTTTCGCTTCTATTGTGTTTGACCAAAAATCAGGTGCTTGCATCGCATCTGAAAGTGCTTGAAGTGAAGCTTTTATATCATTGGGTTTAATGGCTTTATGGATATCTTCCATACGTGTTTGAAAAGACTCTAACCATTTATTAAGTTCATAGCGTTCAATCATAAATTAAAATGGTCGTCCTCTCATGTTACGATTCCGTCTTACTTTTGGTTTTCTTGGTTTTTTTGGTGCATCCATTTGGCCTTGATTGGTTGATGTATTTTTTACAACTTCTTCTCTTTGGGCGTCCATTTGAATGTGTGCACGAAGTGCAAATCTTGTCACATCTTTTGAAATATTTAAAATCATCGTATTAAAAAGTCTAAGTCCTTCTTGTTGATACATCGTAAGTGGGTTATTTTGGCCATATGACTGCAAAGAAACACCTTGGCGTAATTCACTCATGGTATCAATATGTTGTGTCCAGTATGTATCAATGACACGTAGCATGATGACTTTTAAGAATTCGTTATAAACTGCAAGAGGTGTGGTTTCTTTTTTGAACGTCATTTCTTGATGCGCAAGATCTAAAATTACTTTTTCAATGGTTTCAGGTGATTGATTTTCAAGCATATCTTTCGTTAACACATTCGGTTTAAAATACGTATTTGTAATGTGCTGAAAAAGTGCTTCAATATCAACTTTTACATCTTTGTCGATTTGACTTGTGTATTGTTTGACCTCTAAAACTAACGTACGGTTAATCGAGTTTAACACTTGAGGTTCAATCGATTCTAAAAGTAAGACATCACGTCTTTCTTTATAAATAATCTCACGTTGTTTTCTTAAAACATCATCATACTTGAGTATGTTTTTACGTGAATCATAGTTATTACCTTCGATACGTTTTTGGGCATTCGTTACAAAACGTGTAAATATTTTTGAAGAAAGTGGCTCATCGCTACTTGCATTTAAGCGTTCTAGCATGACCATACGTTGTTTAAAGGTTTCACCACCAAAACGCACCATGAGTTCATCATCAGCAGATAAATAAAATCTAGAGTACCCTGGGTCTCCTTGTCTTCCTGCACGTCCTCGTAATTGATTATCAATACGTCTTGATTCATGACGTTCTGAACCAATTACTGCAAGACCACCTAATTCAACGACACCTTCACCTAGTTTAATGTCTGTTCCACGACCAGCCATATTTGTTGCGATTGTGACGGCACCTTTTTGACCAGCCTTTGCGATGATTTCAGCTTCACGCTCGTGATTTTTCGCATTAAGTATTTCATGAGGAATACGTCTTTTTTTAAGCATCACTGATAAATCTTCAGAGGTTTCAACAGCAATCGTACCAATGAGTATTGGCTGACCATTAAGATGTCTTTTTTCTACTTCGTTTACTAGTGCTTCAAACTTTGCATCTTCTAATGCAAATAGATAATCGGGTTCATCTTTTCTAATAAGTGGCTCATTCGTTGGAATTTCTATGACTTCCATATTATAGATGTCTCTGAATTCTTCTTCTTCCGTTTTTGCAGTTCCGGTCATCCCTGAAAGTTTTTTATACATTCTAAAGAAATTTTGATAGGTGATGGTCGCAACGGTGACTGTTTCTTTTTTAATGGTGACATTTTCTTTTGCTTCTATCGCTTGATGAAGACCCTCAGAAAACTGACGACCCTTTAAAATACGACCAGTAAACTGATCAACAATAAGGACTTGATTCTCTGCTACAACGTACTCTTTGTCTTTAAACATCAAATAATTGGCACGTAATGCATTATTGATATGATGCACGAGTGTGACATATTTTAAATCATATAAATTATCAATTTTAAATATATTTTCTGCTTTAGAAATACCTGATTGTGTGAGTTCAATGGTTTTAGATTCAACATCAATCTCATAATCTTCATCACGTAATGATTTTGAAAAACGGTCTGTAGCTTGATATAAATTTTGATTATTTTTCGCACCACCAGATATAATGAGAGGCGTTCTTGCTTCATCGATCAAAATGGAATCAATTTCATCAATAATCGCAAAATTTAATCCGCGTTGAGACACCATTTCTTTTGCATATAAGACCATATGATCACGTAAATAATCAAAACCAAGCTCACTATTTGTAGAATATAAAATATCACAATCATAGGCTTGTCTTTTTTGTTCTCTTGTAAGTTCACGAACGTTTAGACCTACTGTTAACCCTAAAAAGCGGAAAATATCTCCAATTTCTCCTTCAGCTTCACGTTTAGCTAAATATTCATTGACAGTAACGATATGAACGCCTTGACCACTTAATGCTTGTAGGTATGCTGGCATGACAGAGGTTAATGTTTTACCTTCACCTGTTTTCATTTCAGCAATATTACCATCAAAAATCGCAATCGCACCAAGTAATTGTACATAATAAGGATACATTTTAGTGACGCGTCTTGACGCTTCACGAACAAGTGCATATGCTTCAACTTGAAGCGTCTTTAAAGTTTCGCCATCTTGAACTCGTTTTTTATAGCTTTCTGTTTTTAGTATGAAATCTTCGTTTTTGAGTTGTTCCATCTCACTTTCTAAAGCCACAATTTGGTTTGCGATGACCCTTGCAGACTTTAAAAATCGTTTTGATGGATCAAATAATTTTTTAAACATAAGTCACGTCCTTATCTATATAATCATACTATAAAAAGCCGATTTATTCAATGAAAACTAATTGTGTATTTATGAATTTTTTGATAAAAAAAAACGCAATTTGCGTTTTTTAAAATTCAAAATTAACATCTGCTTTTTTAAGCGGATCTGCTTCGAAAAATTCTCTCTTTAAAAATTTACCCATATTGGCAACGACGCTATTTGGGAAAGTGACGATTTTTTGGTTATACATCGACACATTTGAGTTATAAACACGTCTTGCTGCTTGAAGGTTTTCTTCAATTTCAGCAGTTGAATTTTGTAACTTAAGAATGTTTTGTGAAGCTTTTAAATCTGGATATTGTTCAACAACAACATTGATTGCTGATAAACCTCTAGAAACTTCATTTGCGAATGCTTCTTTATCTTTAATACTATCAGCATGTTGAGGTTGACGAAGTTTTACAACACTTTCAAGTGTATCTTTCTCAAACTTCATATAGCCTTTTGCTGCCTGAAACAATTTAGTTAACATATCAAAACGTTGTGTCAAAGCAACATCAATACCTGATTCCGACTCATCAATTTTGACAAGCATGGTTCTAAAACTGTTTTGTAAGGCAATAAACCAAATAATTACAATGAGGATTACTCCTACAATAATACCTAAAATTAAGATTGGATTCATTTTAATCTCCTTTTTATTTATTCTTTAAATTTATCTGAAGTAAGTTTGAGTTCATTAATAATGGCTGGGATTAAATCAACATCCCCTTCAAAAGCTTTCATAGCTTTTTCATCTATGGTTTTCCTGAATGGGATTTCCATGTAATCTTGTGAGTCATTAACACCAATATGAAGTTCATTACCTGTGTAATAAAAGTAAATACTTCCTCTGTGCATTTTCTCTAGATCTAAGAGTTTTTCCATCATTATCGGTGTTAAGTGATAAAATGCGTATTTTTTGTCTGAAGCATATACTTTGAATTTTTTATTAAATACAATACTTTCTGTTTCTAATTTTTCAAGACCTTTAGCTTCATTTGGATACGTTTCACAAACTTTTAATGTACCTTTGAAATTTTTTGGAAATTTATAGACATACCAACGGCCTTTAAAATAAGTGGGATATGTTACAGTACGATTTCCTTTCGAATCAACATGTTCTTGTCTTTCTTTAAGATTGACGTCACTCACTTCGAAAGATACACCTTTGTACGTTCCTTTAATGTAATCTTCTCCTGAATAACGATCTGGTCTTTTTACAAGCCCTGTTTGATCAATCACTGATTGTGGAATCGATTGATGACGATCATAATAAACATCATCAAATTTATCCTCTAAAACAATATGGACAAGTTCATCTTTAATTGTGTCTTTGAATTTATTAGATAGTCCAACAGCTTTCATGACAAAGAATATTGGAATAATCAATAAGAATAGGACAAAGAAAAATCCCGATTCTAATAAAAGAATAAATAAAGCGATAATAATAATTGCTAAAACAACTGCGATTTTTATGTTTTTAGCATACTGTGAGAAAAGCTCTTTTCTCTTTTTTTCTAAAGGTTCAATTTTTTTAAATAGTTCGCTCATCATTTATCCTTGGCATTATTATATATGAAATCATTTAAAAAATCAACTTTATCAACCCTTTCCCATGGGAAAGTTATATTATCTTGACCGAAATGACCATATTTGGATGTCTTAGAAAAAATTGGTTGTTTTAGATTTAATGCTTGAATGATATGACTAGGTCTTAAATCAAACGTATGTACAATTGCTCTCTTAATAAGCATGATATCTACTTTTTCAGTATTATGACATTCAATAAAAAAACTGACTGGTTCAGATACACCAATTGCATAAGCAAGTTCTAACTCACATACATCACAAAGATTTGCTGCAACAACATTTTTCGCTATATACCGTGCCATATAAGCAGCACTCCTATCTACTTTCGTTGCATCTTTTCCTGAAAATGCACCCCCACCATGAGGAGCAAATCCACCATAGGTATCTACAATAATTTTTCTTCCTGTTAACCCTGCGTCTCCATTAGGGCCACCTTGTAAGAATTGTCCAGTTGGATTAATAAGATATCTTGTTTGTGTCGTGTCGTAATCCTTAAGTACGGGATTGATAATATGAGCAATGATTTCTTTTTGAAGTGCTTCTTGGTTATCAACCCATCTCTCATCGTGTTGGGTTGATAAAACAACCGCATCAATGTATTTAACTTTAGAATTTTCATAAGCGACCGTCACTTGAGTTTTACCATCTGGACGGAGTCCATTGATGATACTCTCTTTTCTTACTTGAGCAAGTCTTTTAGATAACTGATGCGATAAATAAATAGGTAAAGGTAAGTATGTATCTGTTTCTTTATTCGCATACCCAAACATTAGTCCTTGATCACCTGCACCAAGTTCTTTATTATCTTTTTCATCAACACCACGTGCAATATCTGGAGATTGTTTATTGATTTTAATATCAATTTTGACAGTCTGATAATTAAAACCTAAATCCTCACTGTCATAACCGATTTTTTTGATGGTTTCTCTAACGACTTTATCAATATCAACAACGCCTGTTGAGGTAATTTCTCCAAAGACAAGCACATAATTGGTTGTCACAGCTGTCTCGCAAGCGACTCTGCTGTTGGGATCAAGTGTTAAATATGCGTCTAATATCGCATCTGAAATTTGATCACTGACTTTGTCTGGATGTCCTTCTGTGACAGATTCACTACTAAATAATTTAATCATTTGAAGCCTACTTTCTATAAAAATAAAGACACTACAAAGTGTCTTATTCTTTCTTATTGTTGGGTTTCCCCCTTGGTGATAGCACCTTATTAAAAATAGGTTGCTGCTATGATGACGGTCACCTTACCTACATAGCTCTGAATAAGACGATTGAGTTGTAATTTCATTATACATGAATTAAAAGTTTTTAAACATGATATCGTATTCATCTTGAAATTTCACAAATCTTTCGATAATTCGATCATCAATATAGACCGATAAATCACCTTCAAGTATTTTCATTGCTTGGCTATGATTCATTGGACGTTTATAACTTCTAAGCTCTCTTAGTGTTAAATACATATCGGTGCACAAGATCACATCCGCGATATCAGATTTTTGAATCGTTTGCATATTATGAATAAAGTTTTCGTTATTTGTGCCTTCTATGTGTGCTCGTATGATATCTTCACATTTTTGAGCGAGTTGTAGTCGTTTCGCAATACTCGACCCTAACTCTGTTTTATCTTTTAGTTTTTGATAGGTGGACTGAGTTTGTGTTTCTTCTTTTGTGATTAAATCTTTAATATCTTCAAATTTTAAATGGACAGTGGCATACCATTCAAGTTCTTTTGTCTTAATGTCTGTGAGTCCAACGTCTTTAGCAAGTTTTAAACTCATTTCTCTAATGTGAGCGGCATGGCGCTGATCCATACGTTTATCAGATTCAGAAAACACCACAGAAAATAAGTCTGAGACGATATGAGAAAAATCACTTTGAACTTGTCTTCTTCTAATAAGTTCTAGCTTACGTTCTTGTTGCATATATTGTCCCATGGAAACAATCGCGTAGACAACAAAATAAAACAAAATGAATAAAAGTGTTCTTAAGGCAATGTCTTGAAAATCATTGGTTCTTAAAAAGATTGGTACAAATTCAAAGATTGTATATCCTTCAGCAGCTTGTTGAAGATTAAATGTCCATATTAAGTGAATGGCTGTAAGTAAGATAATCAGGGTTGTAAAGCTTGACGATAAGAGTTGTTTATCTTGATATAAGCTAATAACTACAATCGCATAATAAATAAGTATATATGCACCTGTTTCAAAATGAGGAATTGAATATAATCTCGCATAAATCAAAATCGCAGAGAAAAACATGTAAAATCCTGCAACATACATCGCAACGCTTTGTTTAGTTTTATCTTCTTGATCCATATAAATGAGTCGTTTTAAGATTTGGTTAATCATAAATGTCACAGGAAATGCAAGAACAGTAATGACCCAATCAGTGACCCCACCTGAACTTGATAAAGATAAAATAAAAAGCATCACAGCATATAAAATGTTTGAAATAAAAATTATGTTTTTGATCACAACATTACGGCGTACTAAAAGTGCGACATCATTCGTAATGTCGACACCTTCTTCAAAACCAAAAAATTTTGAGAACACCGTTTGTGAAAACGATGTTAAACTGCGTTTTTTAAATAGCAAATTTATTCTCCTGAAACTTTAAATAAATTGTGTCCTTCATCGTCTAATTCTGCTATGTCTTCATTTGTAATTTGAGCCACTCGTGTCGATGCTGCAGCTGCAATTGCACCGACAATATCATCTAAAAACGTATGACATTGCTTGTCATCTTTTCCAAATTCATTTAAATCTTTCACGATACCTGCTTTATTCACATCGATATCACCAAAATTGGTTTGACCGATGGTACCATATAAACCAGCAACATCAAGTCCCATCGTTTCATCAATCCCAAAAAGTCCAAAATCTTCAAAAATAATGTCTTGAATTGGACCTTGAAACATTTTTTCTTCAGCAAGTCGATCGATTTCAGCAGCAAGTTGAACATGATGAAAAACATCTCTAAATGATAAGATTTTTTCAACACTTTCTAAACATAATTCAAAGGTGACATCATCTGAATAACGTTTTTGTTGTTTGTAAGCAATGTCTGCGATAGATTCAAGGCTAACGCCTCTTTTTAGTAGTGTTTGACGATTAAATTCTAACATTTCAGATCTTGTAAAAATGATTTTTCTAGTATCCATCATATCTCCTTTATGATCATATTTTCAGTAAATAGTTTTTGTCCATTTAAAAAATCTTTAATTAAGAGTTTCTTTTTTCCTGGAATTTGAATTTCTAAAATATCGATGACACCATCTTTCAAAGAAATGGATAGTGAGTGCTTGGAAAGATGGATATAGCCTAATGGACCTGGTTGTATTATATCATTTTTTTTCGCTTGATAAATTTTCATTGTGACACTTTGCGTTTTTAAAGTTGCACCAGGATAGTTTGCATTTGCTCGAACATAATTCATAAAGGTTTCAGTATTCATTTCTAGATGAAGCATTTCTTCTAAAGGTGTCCATTTTGGGGCAAAACTTACGAAACGTTCATCTTGAGCATAACCAACAGGTCTTTCTTTTTCAAATTGTGGCAGTGTTTTAAGTAATAAAGATGATCCTACTGCTGCAAGTTTTAAAGTCAGTGTAGAGGTGTTATCTTCTTTTTCAATGATGACTTCTTGAGATGAGATGATATTTCCTGCATCCATTTCTTTTTCCATATACATAATGGTGATGCCTGTTTTTGTTAAACCATCTTTGATGGCGTATTGTATGGGTGCAGCACCACGATATAAAGGTAATAAGGATGCGTGGACATTAATCGATGGTCGGTGTTTTAAGATGATGCGTGGTATGAATTGTCCAAATGCAGCTGTAATGTATAGATCTGGTTCAAATGCTTTTAACGTTTCAGCAATATCTTTCACTTTTTCTGGTTGAAAAAGGTTGAGATCGTGTTCTAATGCAAACTTTTTTACTGGTAAATGTGTCCCTTTTTTTTCATCTGGCTGCGTCACAACTGCTAGTATTTCATGATGTTCATACAAAGATTTTAAGATGATTTGTGCAAATTCGGGTGTCCCAAAAAAGATAATTTTCATTGTATTCTCCTTGTTTGTAAATGATGTTGCTTTGTGAATTCATAAAACATCTCATGTTGATGTTTAAAGATTTTAACTAAAAGTTTAAATGGTTGAATGTCTTCATAAAGAGGGCCAATCACTTGTATGTTTAAAAGATCAAGCGATGCTTTCATCTTTAAGGTTTCTTGAAATCCTTTAAAAAAGGAGGGATGATCAATCTTAATTTCAAATAATTTTGTATAAGGGGGTAAAGATAATAATTCTCTTTCTTTTAAACGCTCTCTCATATATGATTCTGGGTCAAATAAACCTTTGATCATGATATGTTCTGGATCATAGGTTTGAATATACGTTTTTTTTATTTTTTGATGTGTGTGTCCTGTAAGCGCAAGTAAATCAAAAAGATGTCTTTCATCATCTAGCATATCAATCACATGAAAAGATAAATCTGCTAATACGATGACAGCAATATCAAAATCAAGTGTTTGTAGATACGATTGTATTTTTTGTGTCCCAATGAAGATTGCTTTTTGATCTGTCATTTCAAAGGTGGCATGTTCTTTATCGATGATATAAACAGGGGTATCTTTAAAAATACTTTGAATATTTTTAGCAACATATTCTAACCCTAATCCTAGTGGTTTCATCATTTTTGGGTGATTGTGTTGACATGTATCTAAAAGTGGATAGCTTTGATGACATGCTAAACATGATGCTTCATAAGATGACGTGACTTTTAATTTTTCTTGACAACTAGGGCACCTTTGAACATCTCCACAAAGCCTACATACATTAACAGTTTGATACCCTTTTTTAGGATAATACATCACCACATGTTTGTCTTTAAGTGATGTTTTTACAGCTTGAATAACGTCTCTTGATAACACTTTAGTATGACCTTCTAAGAGTTCATCTTTCATTGAAACCACATGCATGTTATCTTGTCTTCCAAAAGATTGAAATGATTTTTGAAGATGGTTTTCATTCATTAATAATAGAAGAGGAGACATCGTATAACTGTGAAGTGATACCTTGACATTTGGAAATAGATTGGCGATTGTTTCAATCGTATCAAAAAAGACACCTTGATCATAACGGTAAGTCATTGAATGACTTTCAATAATCACTATTTGATCAAATGATACAGGCAAAAAGATCCCTTTTCTTGTTGAAATAAGAATTTGTGGACTTTCTTGAAAAACCTTTATGATTTGAAGCATGGTTTTAGGTTTGGTCTTGTAATCATATGTTAACGTGGTCTTGAAGTGCTCTTTAAGTGTCGTTAAAAGGTGAATATTTGGTACCAATATAAGTAAGTTTTCTTTATTTTTGATTGATTGTTCTATTTTTTTCTTTACTTCTAAAAGCATGGTTTCAAATGGAAAGATTAAACTCTCTATTGGTTTTTTTTCTTTTTGAAGTTTTATTTTTTCAGGTTGATAAATCACGTCTTCTTGTTGAATGAAGATACCATGCTTGATCAGTGTTTTCATATTTGAAGTTGAAAACCCCATATCCATGAGTGTTTCTTTTTTGTAATTCTCATGATATTTAAGCGAACTTAACAAGCGCGTTAATCTCTCATATCTTTTACCCGTGTAAACATAGTTGAATGTCTTTCTTTTAGGTAACTGATTGATTGCGATTTGAGTGAGTTCTAAAATCCCTTGTTGATGACGTAATTTAAGTTTTGATAAATGTATTTCATCTCTTTTTAAAAGCTTATAACGTTTACCTACTTCACACATTTTTAGTGAATTTAAGAAAGCGTCTTTTTGATAGACAAAAACCTCGTAATAATATTTCAATTGAAAAACATGCGGAATCATGAGTTCAAATGCTTGTTGATACAGCATATGATTGTCTTTAACAAGTTCTTGAACACCATCAAGCTCATGTTGTCCTAAGATAGGTAATCCTGTATCAATTTCAAGGATATCTTTTGTTGCATCCATTGATGTCTCTTTAATATTAATTACGATACCTGAGCGTTTTTGATGAGAAAAAGGCACCCATACGCGCATTCCAATTTCAAGAATGTGTGTAAGATGTTTTGGTATGACATAATCATAAAGTTGGTTGACATCATGATGTTTGATGTCAATAATGACTTCTGCAATCATAGAACCTCGATGTTATTATAACAAAAAAGTAACTTGCGTTACTTAATTGTTTTTAAGAGTTGATCGATATGATTTCCGTAAGCAAGGGCTTCATCGTATTTAAACAACAACTCTGGAATTTTTCTTATGTTTCTAATTTTTTCTGCAAGTCTTTTTCTAATTTTTGATGTGTTTTTTTCAAGAAGTTGTTGGGCTTTTTGAATGACTTCTTCTTCATCAGATAAGATGGTGTAAAAAATAGATGCATACGATAAGTCTTTTGTAACTTTGACTTCTGTCAAATTGACATAGCCAACTTGACTATTTTTAACTTCTTCGTTAACGATATTCGCAAGTTCTCTTTGAATTAAACTTGCAAGTCTCTCTATGGAAATGGACATTATGCCACCTCGATTTCTTTCATTTTAGAAGCTTCGATGATGTCGCCTACTTTTAAATCGTTAAAGTTTTCAATGGAAAGTCCACATTCAAAACCTTGACGAACTTCTTTTGCATCATCTTTAAAGCGTTTAAGTGATGCAAGTTTTCCTTCATATGCAACTATACCATTTCTTAATACACGGACAAGGGCATCACGCACAATTGATCCATCTGTAACAATACACCCTGCAATCGTTCCGATTTTAGAGACTTTAAAGATATCTCTAATTTCTGCTTGTCCAATAACAATTTCTTCAAATTTAGGTGCAAGCATGCCTTTAAGTGCCGCCTCAATATCTTCTTGGACACGGTAAATAATTGAGTATAGTCTAATTTCTACACCTTGTGTATCTGCAAGTGCCTTCACTGAGGACGTTGGACGTACATTAAATCCAATTAAAATTGATTTTGTTGCTGAAGCGAGTGTGACATCACTTTCTGAAATCGCACCAACTTCTCCGCGTAATACATTGACATGGAATCCTTCAACATCAATTTTTTCAAGTAATCCTTTGAGAGCTTCAATGGAACCATTGACATCACCTTTGATAATAAGATTGAGTTCTTTTTCAGAAGATTCGATATCTCCCATCAGTGATTCAAGGGATGTCTTAGAACGTTTCTTAAGTTCTTTTTCACGATCTCTAGATTGACGTTCTTCCGCAATTTGACGCGTCATTTTTTCATCATCAAATGCTTTGAAGATGTCTCCTGCCTTAGGGACTTCATTTAATCCTGTGATTTCAATTGGCATTGATGGTAATGCTTCTTTATAACGATTTTTTAAATCATCTTCCATCGTTCTAACTTTACCA
>JAURNN010000021.1 GCA_030830185.1 Bacillota bacterium
CTTCAAAAAGTGCTTTTAATTGATTAAAATGGGTCGAAATCGCATCATAATGTTTCAGTTGATGAATCTCATCTTGAATGTGTTTAAGTTCATCCTCTTTTAAATGGAGTGCTTCTAATTCTTGAATTTGAAAACGCAACACATCATCTTGTTTTTGTTTGGTTTCATGAACGTGAATGACGTGCTGTTTCTTTTTAACAGCATCTTCATACGATGACTTTGCAAATAAGTAATTGATATGAAGTGGTTCAATATTATTGTGATCAAATGCATCAAGCATATGCACATATGATTTTGGATCGATGAGTTCAAATAAATCATCTTGATCATGGATATGACCAAGTTTTGAAGCTACCTCTCTAATTTTTTGAAGTGTGACAACCTCGCCATTGAGTTTCATTTGATTTTTTGATGTATTTGAAAGTCGTCTTTCAATGGTGATGGTTTCTTTTTCAAGTTCAAAGGAACCAAAAACAATCGCCTCATCAAAACCATGGCGAATCATATCTTGATCGCTTCTTTTTCCAAATAATAGTTGAAGTGATTCAAGAACCATCGACTTTCCAGCACCTGTTTCACCAGTGATGGCGGTCAGCCCGTGATGAAATTCTAACGTCATATCATCAATTAAGGCGATATGTTTGACAGTTAACGTTTTAAGCATTTGATCCTTTCATTCTTAATAAATATAAGGTTTCTTGATTACCTTTTTTACCTTGAATCACCGCATCTTTAGAAACGATGATGTCATATCCTAAATGCATCATTTCTTTTTGAACATGATTTAAAAGATGCATTCTAGTTTTTTCATCTTTAATGACATCTTTGTATTGACTAAGCTGTTCAAATTGTGGTTTCACCAAAACAATGAGTGTTTTTACATGTGATGCAATGTGTTTTAATATCGGTAAAACTGATGTGAATGAGACATCAATGACCATAAGATCATGTTTTGGAATGTTAACATCTAAAATATTGGTAGACTCATGAACCTCAACATTGTCCAGTTCACGTAACGATGGATGGAGTTGATCACTTCCAACATCATATGTAATCACTTTTTTTGCACCACGTAATAATAAGACTTGTGTGAATCCACCAGTGGATGCACCTACGTCAATACATACATTATCTTTGATATCAAGTTTTAAATCTAGTAAAAATTGATTCAATTTGTCTCCGCCTCGAGACACAAATTGAAATTCTTTTTCAATTTTTATCAAATCTTCTGATTTGACCTCATAACTCGCCTTAGCAATGGAAGCTCCATTGATAAAAACAAACCCTCTTGTAATGAGGTCTTTTGCTTTTGCGCGTGTTTCAGTCAACTTTTGATCCACTAAAAATTGATCTAAACGCATCTTATTCTTGTGTCTTTACAAGTACTTTTTCAGCGTTTTCTAACATCATATAGCACGCTTTTGCAAGTTCAAGTCCTTTTTTATATTCTTTTACGGCCTCATCTAATACAATATCTTTGCTTTCAAGCTTTTTAACAACACTTTCAAGTTGTTCTAGCATGTTTTCAAATGATTGTTCCATATTAACGCTCCTTTTTTTCTTTGATTAATGTTTGTAAGATACCATCTTTTAATGTGATGGTCACTGTATCATCAATAGACACTTCGTTGATACTTGTAATGACTTTTTGATTTTTTTCTAATAACCCATAGCCTTTATCCATGACTTTTAGTGGTGATAACCCGTCAAGTTTCTGACTTAATGATTCAAAGAGGTGTCTTTGATGCGTCATATAATAATGCATCGTTGGATTGAGTTTATCACCAATGGTCATTAATCGTTGTTTTTTAATGGTCATGAGATACTCAATTGATTGTCTCATTCTATCTTGAAGCTGTGTGATGTTATTCTTGAGTTGAATTAAATTGTCTTGAGGTGATTGATTCGCGAGTCGTTCTTCTAAATATGCTAATTTTAACTGTTTACTTTCGATATTATCTTTCAATAATTTTTTAATCGTATTGGCTGTTTCTATAAGATAACTTTTTAATTGATCAGATGACGGAGTTGCAAGTTCTGCGGCTGCTGTAGGTGTTGGTGCACGAAGATCAGCAACAAAATCCGCAATCGTCACATCAGTTTCATGACCGACCGCAGATATAATAGGAATTTTTGATTCATATATGGCATCAGCAACCATTCTTTCATTAAAACCCCACAAATCTTCAATCGATCCACCGCCACGTCCTACAATTAAGACATCCACAATATTATCTTGATTGGCCTGTCTAATTTGATCAGAAACGGTTTGTGCACACGCTTTTCCTTGCACTTGAGCAGGATATAATATCAGTTCAACGAGCTGATACCTTCTATTAATAGTATTTTGAATATCTTGAATGACAGCACCCGTTGGTGAGGTGATGACACCAATACGTTTAGGAAATGTAGGGACTTTTTTCTTATGTGACTCGCTAAAATAACCAAGACTCTCTAGTTCTTTTTTAAGTGCTTCATATTGTTGATATAACAGTCCAATGCCATCTAATTCTAATTGAATCACTTGAATTGAATAACTTCCACTTGGTTCATATAGGCTGATTTTTCCTAAGACTAAAACATGATCCCCATCTTTAGGCATCATTTTAAGTCTTTTTGCATCTCCTGCAAACATAATGGCATTGATTTGTGCACCATCATCTTTGATTGAAAAATATAAATGACCGCGTGAATGCAATTTAAAATTAGAAACTTCACCTTTTAACGCAATGGAAGTTAAATGGGTGTCTGTTTCTAATTTTGTTTTAATATATTTTGTAAGTGCGGATACACTTAAATAATTCATTGATGCTCCTTGATATATTTTGATATAGAATCAAGTAATTTATTACTGAATTTCACTTGTTTTTCATCATCTAACATCGAATAGGCTCGTGTTAAATTTAGCGCTTCGTTAATGGCGATTTCAGGTTCAAGTTTAAGTTTGTGCATTTCATATGTTGCAAGTCTTATAATGGCACGATCGACATATGACAACCTGTTAATTCGGTAATTGGTTAAACACGAAGAAATGATATGATCAATGTCATCTAAAACATTGATGATCTCTTGAAGTGATTCACTAAGATCTACTTCGGATAAGTAACTTGGTTTTTTTTCCATTTGTAATGAAAGATCATATTGATATAGAAGATGCATGAGTTGAATACGTTTTTCATGTTGTGTCATAGATTACCTCATTATTTATTTTATCATAAAATACTATGTAAAAAAAAAGAAGTCATCGACTTCTTTTTAAGTTAGTTTTGAGCTCTTACACGTGCCCAAAGTTCTGCCATTTTGACTTTAAGTTCCGTATTATATCTAAAGATAGAATCATTCGTTCTTACAGTCATTCGGTAGGATGACTCTGGATACGTTTCATTGGTGATAACATCACTAATGACATCTGTTCTTGGTGCAGTATATCCGACATACTCTGTATTCAGTAACATGTTATCAAAACTTGTCATAAAGTTAATAAAATCATAGGCAGCATCTTTGTTTTCTGCATTTTTAGGAATAACAAATGCATCTAACCAAACATTACTTCCACTTGCTGGAACATAATAGCCTAAATCGTCATTTTCACTCATCAAGTAAACAGCATCTCCTGAATAAGAGACTGCCATCGCATATTGTGTACTTCCTGAAACGAGCATGGCATCAAAAATTTCATCAGATGCATACGTTATATTAGAGACACGTGTTGTATCCGCTAACCAAGCTTCTGCAGCAGCAAGCTGTGCATCCGTTGGATTATTAATGTCTACTTCACCAGCATACAATGCTTTTAAAGCAACCATAATCATGTCTCTTGTTGAGTCATAAAACATGACATCTTCATCAATATCATTTAAAGCGTCCCATCCAAGTGCTTCAAGTTGAGTCAATGTCACACGAGTTGAGTCATATAAAATACCAACATTTCCAAAGAAATAAGGGACAGAATAATTTAAGACATTAAAGTCAGCTGGATCACATCCACAATCTGGCCATAACTGAGTAATGGCTGGATCTAAAAGATCTTTTGTCATATCAATACGATCCCAATCGATGGTATCAAGTAACCCTTTCACTGCTAATTCTTCAATGGCGTAATCACTAGGAATGACAAGATCATAAGCATTGGATTGGTCTTCGATTTGAGGGATTGCAATTTCATTAGAATCAAAAACGATTAATTCTACTTGAATGCCATATTCCTCTTCAAAAGCTTCCA
>JAURNN010000022.1 GCA_030830185.1 Bacillota bacterium
TGAGCTCAGTGATAAATGTATTAGGATTCAATGCTTTTTCTAAGGTATCTTTTAATCTTGAGGCATCGTCATCAACTCCAATTGAAAACAAGATGTGTTTTTCTTCATTAGGGTTTAAGATAATTTGTTCTGTTTGAAATGCTGCAATACTCTCATATCCGTGAAATGTTCCAGATGAAACGATATCGTTAAGTCCTTTAGGATATAGGAGAGATCCTTCTCCGATAAACCGGTCCAGTGTAGGTGATGCGCCAATATTATGATGTCCAATCATTTGAAAAGAAACACCATAAGATAGATGATTTTTATGATGTCCCGTTTCATCAAAGTGAAGGGTTGGTGTCATAACTAATGTATTTAAAAAAAGTTCAGTGACATTCAAAAGTGAGGTTACATGTCGATGATCACGTTGATTTTCAGCAGATCTTCCATAAAGTTCAATGGCTGAAACAGCTTGAAAGGTTACTGGTTTTTGTGCATTATTTTTGATTTTAATGAAATGACGTTCAATGTTTGTTTCGGAAACAAGGAAACTTGTTGTCTCAATTGCGATATTATGTTCTTCTCGTATCACTTTTTGGTAACTTAATCCTGTTTCATAAGAGATGGTTGTATTTTGTTGATGTTCTAACTGACCATTCAAATCATATCTTGTGTCATCAATAAAAAACATGACATTGCGTGATGTTTGTTTATATAAATCTCTTTCTGAAGTGGGTTCTAAAACATAGTGATCGTGATCGATTGCTAAATGACCAGCAAAAAAAGGGGTTATAAAACCTTTTAGCCCCTTTTGATTCATGAGTGGGAGATATGTCCCTTGATTATTTTTGATGTGTTGTTTTTTAATCATTGTCGCCCCTCTTTGGAAACCGATTTCCTAATCTATTATAAATAAAATCAGTTCAAATGTAAAGGGTTACATATTTTTTATGTAAGAATTAATGTTTGGATACTGTGAGGAGGTAAAAATGTATCAAATTTTATCGTTTGATGGTTAGAAAAAACATGTTTTGTTTCATCACTTTCATTCATTAAGACAACAACAGATTTACCATCAGGTCTTAAAAATACGTTGTTTAAAACATTGTTTGAAGATGAATATCTTCTTCTTGATCCTTTAGGAACATGTTTTGAAAAATGTTGAATATAATAATAGGACGGATTATAAATTTCTTTTTCAGGAAATACATCAACCATGACTGGTGAAGAACACAAGTTATTCACGTGATTGGGTCCACCAGTTGTATCTAAAAATAAGTTCCAATCAATGTATCCTTCTGTTCCATTAAAAATGTCATGCATCATGTTTTTCCCGTACCTTTCAGCAACGTCATACGAATGAAGATGTGGACCACCTTCTTGACATCCTTCTGTAAAAAGGAGATGCTTCTCTTTAAATGCATCATGTGTTTTTTTAACTTCTAAAAATTGTTGATTGTCATACCAATGAAATGCAATACCATAGACATAGGATGCCGCTTCAACATCTTTTAATATATGAGAAGCACGTTCAAACATCTCATCACGGTTATGATCCCAAATGTAAATCTTAGTATCTAGGTTTGCCTCTTTTAATGTTTGACCTAAAGTGAGAACCATTTGTTTCTCATCTTCAGCATCATATAAACAAGATTCCCATCTTTGATTGGCCATCGGTTCATTTTGAATGGTTAACGCTTTTATCTTGATGCCTTTTTCTTGATACGCAATGATAAATTTAACAATGTATGTCGCCCATAACTTATAATATTTTTTTAAAAGTTTTCCACCTTTAATGGCGGATTGATTATCTTTCATCCAATAAGGGGGTGACCACGGAGATGCAAGTATTTCAATGTCTTTTCCAGCAATTTTTTGAGCTTCTAATATCACATCAATAATGTGTTGATCCCTTGAAATATCAAATGATGCTAAGGTTTCATCATAAGCATCGACGTAATCATAGGTCGAAAGTCCAAAATCACTACTGTTAATTGAAACTCTACCTAAAGCATAACCAATGCCTTCTTTTGGGTCAAAATAGGCTTTGATCAGTGTGTTTCTCACGGCTTTGTTGATACGGCTTAGATTATAAGCAGAAGCTTCAGTAAATGCACCACCAAATCCCTGCATGGTTTGATCGAAATCATCGTGGATGATGATTTCTTCGTGATGCGTTGTATCAACTTGTACTGGGCTAATTGCTTCGTGTCTTTTACCTAGTTTAGATGTTTCAAATATTTGAATCATTGTGTTCTTCTCCTTAATATGATACTAATGATCACAGCAAGCACAAGATCGATACTTGCAAAAATCAAAAGTCGATTAATCAGTGTTTCAGTTATTGCTTCATCAGCGTTGATACGCGCTTCTATTTCTTCATCAGACATGCCTTCAACAAATGTTTCTAATTCAAACTCGTGCGCAACAGTTACTTCCGTATCTATAATAAGATTTCCATCATAATCATAAAGATGGACTGTTCCATTTAAATCTTCTTCTAACGTGAGCGCATAATAATAAAATCCAAGTGTTTCAATACCTACACTGAGGGCATAATCTTTTAATGATGGATCTTCTTTAGAATCAAATTGTAATGAAAGTGCATCTAAAACGAGTTGACTTTCATCATTTCTATCGGATACCTCACCAGCATAGTTGATGTTTTCTTTTTCTTGTGGGATGACAAATATCACAAGTTGGTGTAAATCCAATCCCTCATTTGAACCTAACGCTAAAATGATTTCTACAACATATAATGCTGTTTCTTCTCTATATATCGGCTTATATCCACGTGTTGAATAACGCGTGAATTCACGAATATCTTTTGTTTCATAAACCTCATTTGTTAGAGTTATAAATGCTTCATTGGTTTTTTCTTGAGAAATTTGAAAAAGGGTAATTAAATAAATGATGGCACCAAATAATAAACTAATAATTAAATAATAAACAACCCATCTTTTCATAGAAATTGACCTTTTTTATTCATGATTTTACGAGCAGTCCCTAATAAAGATATGTGTTGATCATGAATAAAGATTGCACCATCATCTGGAATAGCATACATATCGATGTGTTTTTCATGAACAACTCTTCGAATCGCTTTATCTTGTTGATTACGTCTTCTGTAATGAACACTAATATCAAAGCCATCAAGATAACCCAATCCTTGAATATATTGAAATTTATCATAGTCATCATCTTTATAAAGATGCGGTTTTTTTAAATGAATCATCGCACCAGCTGAGGAACCTATCGTAAGCCCTTTAAATGCTTTTAACGGTTGAATGAGTTGATGTTTATCAAACCGTTTCATCATTTGATCTGGCGCACCACCTGGAAAATATAAAACGGTTGCTTCACTAATTTTTTTGAGTCTTGTTTCTTTGTCATCACGATAATAATTCAAAAATTGAATGTCATGGATGTGATACATTGCAAACTGTCGCTTCATTTTTAAAACATATTCATTTTGATCATCATAATATGTCTGATAATGGTCTTCTGTAGGAAACCAAACATCAAAAAAAGAATATAAAATAACTAAAACTTTATCACGTTGTGTGAGGTGTTTTTTCATTTCTGAATAAACATCTGGATGATCTAAAATGGTTCTACTTAATAATAAATGTTTCATTATTCCTCTTCTAATAAAAAAGCCCATTGGGCTTATTGATTTTGTTTAACCTCACCTTGGCCAAGTTTATAACCATAACCCCAAACAGTTTCAATGACCTGTGGATATTTATCATTTAATTCTATTTTTTTTCTTAAATGTCTGATGTGAACATTAATGACATTTTCTGTAAAGTATAAAGCTTTATGCCATAAGTGATAGAAAATTTCTTCTTTGGATAACGTAATATTGGGATTAGATAAAAACAATTGTAACAATTCAAATTCTTTTACGGTTAAATTAATTCGCTTATTACCATGTAATACTTCGCGATTACTTAGTAAAACAGTTAAATGTTGAAACTGAATGGTTCCAGATTGAAGATGTTTAATGACTTTAATGCGTTTAAGTAAATTGTGAATTTTAAACTTCATGTATTCTAAATCTTCTTCGATGTGAAAAAATTCATCGATGCCTTTTTTAACGAGGTCTAATTTTCTTTGAAACTGATGAAACTTTGAAACAATTACAACAGGAATATGTTTTAAAGATTGTATCAATTCAATAAGTGATGTTTCTAATTCTATATCTAAATCATAGAGCATTGCCATATCAAAATTTTGTTGGTTGAACTTTTTGAAATCTTCTTTTGAATCCACTTTTTTATAATGAAACTCAAGATGTTGATTTTCCACTTGAGATATCACATGATCAGGTATCACATCCTGATAAAAAACATGAATAATGTTAGACATTAGACTCCCCCCAGAGTTTTTTATTATTATAACACATTTTTTAAACCTATCTCATAAAAAAAGTCTCGATAGCTGGGGGGATGTGCCATCGAGACAGCCACTTGTATAAGCGGGCTCATACGTGTGGTAGATATAGTATAACATGACCATGCTTGAAAGGAAACTGAATTAATTAATTTTTTATTAAGATTTCTTTTAAATAAGGAAGAGCTTCCATCGCACCTTTTTTAGTGACCGTAAGTGCACCGACATAACTTGCAATTTCAAGTGCTTTTGGAATCCAATCAGTCTTTAGAAAAGGATGGTCTTCTTTTGATAATGACCATAAAAATGCACCCATAAAAGCATCTCCAGCACCAGTCGTATCCACAACTTCAACTTGAAATGCTTTCTGATAAAACACGTCTTCTCTATAAAAAACATGGACACCTTTTTCGCCATTTGTCACAATCACCATTTGATTTTCTAATTGAAACAAACTTGAAACCATCTCATTTAACGATTTCACCTCACCAAATAAATAAACGATTTCTTCATAGGAACACTTCACAAGGGTACTTTTTTTGATGTAGGTTTTGATGGTTTTTTTGTGTTGGGCTTCATCATGAACAAGCATTAAACGAATATTGACATCAAAGCTAATAATCTTATTATTTTTTATTGCATCTTCAATCAGTAGGTCTGTAGATAATTTTAAAGGGAATTCTGCTAATCCAACGGATCCAAAATGGATGATATCATAAGCGATGTTTTCGATTGTTTTCTTATTAAGTGTTAAAAATTGATCCGCTGAAGGGTCTCTATAAAACATAAACTGTCTTTCACCATGTGCATCTAAACTTACAAATGCAAGAGATGTTTTATGGTGATCATCCATTGAAATAGATGAGATATCGATGCCTTCTTGAACAAGTGTATCTTTAAGCATCTGTCCAAAAAGATCATTCCCAACTTGAGCAATCGGTAAAACATGGCCATTTAAACGGTGGATTGCAACAGCAACATTCATTGGCGCACCACCTGGTTTAGGTTGATACCCATCAAGAGTTGGCATCATATCGATTAAATATTCACCAATTGTCACAATTTTTTTCATTATATCCTCTTTATATGTCAAATTTAATCATACAATCACTACCATCTTTCATGGTCAATTGTTACTACGTTGTTTCTCCAATGACTAATTTCACTGGTGTGATTTGGAATGGTTCAATCCTTGTATTTTTATAATAATGTTCAATAATATCAACGATTGCTTTCGCTGTTAGATGCGGTTGTTGATCAATCGATGTAATAGTCTTACCTAAATTAAGAAAACTTCTGCCACCATCATAACCCATTACCTTGACATCTTTTGGTACATGTTTACCTGCAAGTTCAAGTGTTTTTATGACTCTTGCTGCTACTGCATCAGAAATACAAAATATACCATCTACATCTTTGTGTAATAAGACTTGTTGTTGTACTTCATCTGGAATATCAATATAATTTCCAAGTGGATATTCAATTTCAATCACATGATGAAATCCTTTTTGTTTAAGTGTTTCAATAAAAGCAAGCCTTCTTTTTGAGACTTCTGTGTTAACAATGTTATCAGAACCTTGTTGATCATCACCAATAAACATGAATTTTTTTGCACCACGTTCAATTAAATGTAAAGCGGCAAGTCTTCCACCTTCATAATTATCTGAGGCAACATAAGGAATGCCTTCAAAAATACGATCAAACGAAATGATTCTATATTTCTTATCTAATAAGTGGGCAATATCATTATTTGTAAGTAAAATCATTGAATCTACTCGATTGGTTTTTAACATCTCAATATATGACAATTCTTTTTCAATACGCTCACTAGAATTACAAACCATCAGTTTGTAGTTTTTTTCATAAAGTGCTGACTCAACTTCATATAGAAGTTCACCAAAAAAAAGATGTTTTGTATTCGGCAAAATAAAAGCAACAATATGATTTTTTTGTTGGGTCATCGAGCGTGCAATTTCATTTGGCTTAAAGCCGAGTTCTTTAATGACTTTTTCAATACGTTCTTTAGTTTCTTGCTTAACATAACCAGACTGATTGATGACTCTAGAAACAGTCGCAATTCCTACTCCAGCTTTAAATGCGACATCTTTAATACTCGACATATTGACTCCTTATTGTTATTATAACTTAATTTTATGGAAATCTTTCCATAAAAAAAATCGTATGACTACGATTTTAATTGTTTGATGACTGCTAGTGCTTCTTTTAAAACATCTTCTTCACTCTTGTTATTAGTATCAATGACGTGATATGGAATGCCATACACAGAACACTGTGATACGATTTTTTGAGTGTAATCAGAAATCAATGCTTGAAAATAGGATTGATTCAATTCAAAGTTTTCAATTTCTTGTTCACGTCCACGTTTAAGTACACGGTCTTTAAATTGATCCCAGTTCACATCTAAAATGATATAGACATCAGGATGTTTAATTTGATTCATATAAGAATGGAAAACACCATTATACATGTTCATGATGGTAGGCATATTTCTTAAATTATGATAGGCAAATAACCAGTGTTCAATGAGATCGCGATCAACAATAAAATGACCTTCATATTTTTGTTGGTTCAGCCAATGATTATGAATAAAATAAATTTGTAAAAGCATTTCTACATTATCTTTTTTTTCATACAACCACTTTAATAGCGTGTTGAATACTTCATCATCTTTTTCAAATTCTTCCATCACTGGTAACTCTAAAGCTTCACCTAGATTTTTAACAAGTGTGGACTTTCCAGATGCAATCATACCACCAACTGAAATTTTCATGATTTCTCCTTTAATAACTTTCCTCTTTGATAAGGTTTTGGAAACTCGAAGCTCTCGATGTGTCTTAAAAAATAAAAAGGGTCTCTTAGTAACAACCGACCATAAAATACCATATCACAGTCATCATTTTGAAGGGCTTTCTCACCTTCTTCGTGATTACTTAAAAGTCCGCCACCAATAGTTTTAATAGGCAACTCCTGTTTGATTTTACGTGCCAAAGGTAATTGATATCCAGATGCTAATGTTAGGATATTTGGTCTAATATTACCACCACTACTTACATGAACAAGATCAATACGAGAAAGATCACATGCTTGAAGTATCTTGATGACATCATCAATATCAAATCCATCAGGATGATATTCAGTGCCACTCATACGGATGGAGATACTTTTATGTAGTGGCCATACATGATAAATTGCTTCTATAACATCTTTTAAAAATTGATGTTTGACGCCGTAATGATCGTCTCTTTGATTACTTAAAGGAGACATGAATTGTGAAATTAAATATCCATGTGCAGCATGAATCTCAACCATATCAAATCCAGCTTCATTTGCTCTGATCGCTGCTTTTTGAAAATCGCTAATTGTCTCTTTAATGTCTAATAAACTCATTGCTTTAGGAAGTTCATCTTTTCCATCCATTTTGATTTGAGATGGTGCAAATGGATACTGACCTACTGATTTTCTTCCTGCATGATTGATTTGAATGCAAGACGTACTTCCAGCTTCTTTGATACGTTCTGAAATGACTTTTAATCCTTGGATATGATCA
>JAURNN010000023.1 GCA_030830185.1 Bacillota bacterium
ACTTTTAAATGAAAGGAGACCTCTCACTAAATCATCAAAAGTATAGGTTTGATCTTTTGGAACTTTAAATCGAATCGCACCATTGTCTTCTTGAAAAGCATGTCCATTTTCAAGTAATTGTTTGGCATATTGTTGATAAATATCAAGACGTTCAAGTTGACGATAAGGACCATAATTTCCGCCATGACTTGGAGATTCATCAATTTTGATACCCAGCCATTCAAGTAAATCTAATTGCGATTTTTCGCCGCCTTCTACATTTCTTTTGATGTCTGTATCTTCAATACGAACAATAAAATCACCGTGATAATGTTTGGCATATAAATAATTAAACAATGCACTTCGTGCATTACCAATATGTAGTAAACCTGTTGGACTTGGTGCGTATCTCACTCTTACTTTTTGCATGACTTACCCCATGTAACCAAGTGGACCTTGGAATTTAATTGATAATAAATACTTTTTAACATCTTTTCTATTTCTAAATACAATGACTTTATCTTTATGTGTGTTTTGGTAGCTACGAAATAAAACGCGAGTGTCTTTTTTTCTGCCATCCCATAATATCCACTTAATAAATGAGAAATCTAGTTTTTCAGGATTCCCTAATGCCATTGTATCACGTTGTTTCTTACGATATTTAAAATATCGTCTTAATAATCCAAAAAAACATGTCCATCGATTCATATTAAACAAGAATATGTGATCGGCATGTTCTAGACGCTCTTGAGCTAAGTATCGATATGTACCATCTATAATCCAGTTTGGCTTTTTCATCATGTCCATAATGCGTCCTTCCGTTTCGTGACGATCATTAATAGCCATGCCTTTATTAAAATAAATAGTATCAATATGTAATACTGGAATATTATGGTGAACAGAAAGCTTTTTTGAGAATGTTGACTTTCCGCTTGCAGAATAACCAACAACTGCAATTTTCATAGACCCTCTTATGAAAATAAAGAGGACTCTAGGCCCTCTCTATCAATTAACGTTTTGAGAATTGTGGTGCACGACGTGCTTTTTTCAAACCATACTTTTTACGTTCTTTCGCACGTGGATCACGTGTGATCAAACCATGTGGTTTTAAAATTGCGCGTAATTCAGGATTGATTTCTAATAGTGCGCGTGTAATTCCTAAACGGATTGCACCTGCTTGACCTGTTAATCCTCCACCAAATACATTGACCGAGATGTCGTATTTGCCTTCTGATTCTGTTAGGACGAGTGGTTGAGTTACGTCTAAACGCGTTGCAGCTGAAGGAATGTATTCTTCAAATGTACGTCCGTTAATAACAAATGAACCTTTTCCACTTGTTAGAATCACACGTGCAACACTGCTTTTGCGACGTCCAGTTCCTAAAAATTGATTGTCTGCCATATTATACCTCTAACTCCTTTGGTTGTTGTGCAGAATGTTTGTGTTCGCTACCAGCATAAACAAATAATTTTTTCGCTTGAGCGCGACCTAATTTTGTATGTGGTAACATCCCTTGAACTGCTTTTTCAACCATACGTGTTGGGAATTTATCCATCGTTTCTCTTGCAGTGCGCGATGTAAGTCCTCCATTATAACCACTGTGTTTATAATAAAGTTTTTGATCCCATTTCTTTCCTGTTAATTGAATCTTGTCTGCGTTAATAACAATGACATAATCTCCTGTATCTACGTGGGGAGTGTAGATTGGTTTATGTTTCCCTTTTAAAACGGAAGCAACCACGGTTGCAAGACGTCCTAAGGTCTTATCTGTTGCATCAACGACGAACCATTGGTGTTCAATGGTTTCATTCTTAGCCATATATGTGTTCATATTTCTCTCCTTATATTTTATAAGGGCTATTGTGGATAAAACTTGTACCTTTTAAATCTTACTATATTGCTAATTAAAAGTCAACAAAAAAACCATGTTATGTCATGGTTTTTCTTAAGAAGTTTCCGTAAACAGATCGAACTGGTGTTGTAACGATAAATGCATTAGGATCAATTTTTTGAATGAGCTTGAGTAACGTCTCAAATTCATATCTTGAAATGATCACATAAATCATCTTCTTATTTGACTTAGAGTACGCTCCTTGAGCCTCTATGTAAGTGACACCACGTCTGATTACATTGATGATTTGTTCAGCAATATCTTCATGATGACTACTGATGACTTGAACAGAAATATGTTGATAGGAAGTATGGATGAGATCTAATCCGATTGTAGATGCAATAATTCTAACAAGTGTATACGATACAATCAAACCACCTGCAACGTTGACACCACTTGGACCAACTTGACCACCAATAATAAATCCACCTAATATGGCTACAATAACATTAACCGTTAATGAAATGAATCCTACTGATTTACCTGATTTAAGTGCAATATATTGAGCAACAATATCTATACCACCCGTAGAGGCACCATATCTTAATGCACCACCAGCGCCAATACCAATAAGAAGACCACCTAGAGTAGATGCTGCAAATACATGAACTTGTTCACTTAAACCAAAATCGATACGAGGAATGAGTGATAAAAAGATGGTTTGAAACACAATTGAAATCAGTGTATGAATGGTGAAACGATGTGAAACACCTTTCCAACCCAATATTAAAATAGGGATATTTAAAATTAAGTTCACCGTTGCTAAAAAAGTGATTCCAGTCGTCGTTTCAAAGACCACAAATAATGTGTCTCTAAAAAGTTGTGCGATTCCTAACACGCCACCAGTATACATTGGAACAACTGACGCTTCAA